>CADCTB010000177.1 GCA_902805665.1 uncultured Acidimicrobiales bacterium | reverse complement strand
GCTGGCCCACGGGGTCACCCAGTACGAGGCCAACCTCGTGTACCAGGGCCAGTCCGGCGCCCTCAACGAGTCGATGTCGGACGTATTCGGCTCCCTGGTCAAGCAGTACGCGAAGGACCAGACGGCCAAGCAGGCGGACTGGCTCATCGGCAAGGACGTCGTGGGGCCGACGCTCAAGCCGGCCCTGCGGTCGATGAAGGCGCCGGGGACGGCCAACGCCTACGACAAGCAGCCGGCCAACATGGACAAGTTCGTCTACACCGCGGCCGACAACGGTGGCGTGCACATCAACTCCGGCATCCCGAACCACGCGTTCTACGTGGCGGCCACCACCATGGGGGGCAAGGCCTGGGAGAAGGCGGGGCGGATCTGGTACGACTCTCTGCGTGACTCCAGGATCAGGCCCACGAGTGGGTTCAAGGCGTTCGCCCGGGCCACAGTCCGCCAGGCCCAGATGCGCTTCGGCGACACGTCGGCGGAGGTCGACGCCGTGCGCGCCGGCTGGGACAAGGCCAAGGTGAAGATGTAGCGATGGGCACTCGCGTACGACTCACCCGCAGCGGCGGCTTCGCCGGCCTCTCGATGGTGGCCTCCGTCGACCTCGACGAGCTCCCCGAGAGCGAGGCGAGCCAGGTGCGCGCCGCTCTCTCCCAGGTGAACTTCGACGGCCATTCCGACCCTGGGCACGCCGCTCCCGTGCCTGGAGCGGCCGACACCTACCAGTACGACCTGGAGGTGCTCGGCCGCGGTCGACGCTCCCTGACCGTCCACGAGCCGATCGCCGATCCGGGGCTGCAGACCCTGCTCGACGTGCTGTTGCCGCGGGCCGAACCGGAGTAGCTACCCTTTCGGGATGCTCGGTCGGCGACGCCAGCCCCAGTGGTCCAAGGGGCCGAGCCGTCGGTTCGTCATCGGCGCGGTGCTCGTCGCCGTCCTGGCCGCCCCTTTGGCCGTCGTCGGCTGGCTGCGGTTCAACGCTCCGGCTCCCAGCGCGGCCGCCGGGCGCTTCGATCCCAACGTGATTCGAACCGGCGTCGAGCCGCCGCCCACCATCGTGGCCACCACCACCACCACCCTCGCTCCAGAGCCCGTCGTCACCACGCCGCCGACCACCGTGCCCGAGGTGGTCACCGTGGCGGGCAGCCGCCTGCGCCGGGGCGTGGCCCGCCCGATCTCGTCGCCGGCCACGGTGGCCGACGTGAACGGATCGCGGATCGGCCTCTACAGCACGCCGGGCCAGGCCGAGGCCGACGACAGCTTCAGCAATCCCACGTGGGAGGGGCTGCCGCTGGTCTTCCTCGTCCAGCAGCGCCAGGGGGACTGGCTCGAGGTCCAGCTCAACACCCGTCCCAACCAGACGACGGCCTGGGTCCGCGCCGCCGACGTCAGCCTCCGCCAGGTCACCCACCGGGTCGTCGTCAGCCTCGCCTCGCGCTCGCTCACCGTCTACAACGGCCAGACGCCGGTCATGGAGGCGGAGGTGGCCATCGGCACCCCGTCGACCCCGACGCCGCGGGGCAACTACTACATCGACGGCGCCGTCCGAACGCCCGACCCGAGCGGCGTGTACGGGCCGTTCCAGGTGTCGGTGGCCGCCTTCTCGGAGGTGCTGATGAGCTTCGGCAGCGGCGTCGGCCAGATCGCCCTGCACGGCACCGACGCGCCGAGCCTCATCGGCTCCGCGGCCAGCAACGGCTGCCTGCGCATGAGCAACGCCGACATCACCCGCCTGGCCAACACGGTGGAGATCGGCACCCCGATCCAGATCGCCTGAGGCCCAGCCGCGCCCTCAGCCGAGGGTGTCGGCCCAGGCCTCGTTCAGGCGGCGGAAGGCGCCGGGGGCGGCCCTGAGCTCCTCGGGCGCACCGTCCTCGACGATACGGCCGCCGTCGACCACCAGGACCCGATCGGCGACGTCGAGGGTGGACAGGCGGTGGGCGATGATCACCGCGGTCCGGCCGGCGAGCAGGGTGTGCAGGGCGTCCTGGACCAGGCGCTCGTGGGGCGCGTCGAGGGACGACGAGGCCTCGTCGAGGATCAGGACCTGCGGGGCGGCCAGGAAGGCCCGGGCGAACGCCACCAATTGGCGCTGCCCCGACGAGAGCCGCCCACCGCGCTTCCCGACGATGGTGTCGTAGCCCTCCGGGAGCCCGGCGAAGAGCTGGTGGGCGCCCACGGCGCGGGCGGCGGCCTCGATCTCGGCCCTGCTCGCGTCCGGCCGCCCGAAGCCGATGTTCTCGGCCACGCTCCCGGTGAAGAGGAACGCCTCCTGGGTGACCATCACCACCGCGGCCCGGAGGTCCGGGGTGGTGAGGCCGCGCAGGTCCACGTCGCCCAGCAGCACCCGGCCCTCGGTGGGGTCGTAGAAGCGGGCGAGGAGCCGGGCGATCGTGCTCTTGCCCGCGCCGGTCTCGCCCACCAGGGCCACGGTCTGGCCGGCGGGGATGACCAGGTCGAGCCCGATCAGCACGGGGCGGTCGGGCCGGTAGGAGAAGGCGACCTGCTCGAAGCGGACGTCGAGCGGGCCGGCCCGCAGCCTCTCGGCCGTGCCGGGCGCCGGCTCCGGCACCGCCGGGGCCTCCTCCAGCACCCCGGACAGCTTCTCCAGCGCGGCCGCCGCCGACTGGAAGCTGTTGAAGAACTGGGCAAGGTCCTGCATGGGCTCGAACAACCGGCGGAGGTAGAGGAGCAGGGCGACGAGGACTCCCACCGTCGTGGCCCCGTCGATCACCCGGTGGGCGCCGACGAGGAGGGTCACGGCGACGGTGATCGAGCCGATCCCCCGGGTGCCGGGGCCGAAGGTGGCCGCCAGATGGGTCGAGCGGATGTTGGCCCGGGCGTACCGGCTGTTGACCTCCTCGAAGATCGCCTGGTTCCGGGCCTCCCGGCGAAACGCCTGCACGGCCCGGATGCCGCCGAGGGTCTCGACGAACTGCACGATCACCAGGGCCACCGCCGCGCTCCTCTCCCGGTACGTGCGGGAGGACTGGCGACGGAACCACGCGGTGAGCGCGAAGAGGAACGGCATGGATGCGACGGCGATCAGGGCGAGGGGGGCGTCGAGGACGAGCATGACGGCCACCGTGCTCACCAGCGACAGCACCGCGAACACCAGCTGGGAGACACCGGTCTCCAGCAGCTCGGCGATGGCCTCGACGTCGGAGGTCAGCCGGGCGACCACCCGCCCCGACGTGTACCGCTCGTGGAAGGAGAGGCTCAGGCGCTGGAAGTGCCCGAAGAGGCGGGTGCGCAGGTCGTACAGGACGTCCTGGCCCACCCGGCCCGACGTGCGGACGAAGTAGGAAGTGAGCGCGGCCTGGGCGAGGGCGGCGACCAGGTAGGCGGCCACCACCAGGAGCAGGATGCGGGGGCCGTCGCCGGCGATCAGTGGCGGGATCCCGCGGTCGATCGCCACCTTGACCAGGTAGGGCCCCGCCATCTCGGCCGCCGTCTCCAGCACGACGACCACGCCCAGCCCGCCGACCGTCCGCCGGTGCGGGCGCAGGAGGGAGCCGAGCAGGCGCCGGCTACGGGCCCGCAGGAAGGCAGCCAGTCCACCTCTGGCGTCGTCGAGGGTCTCGGCTGCGACGCCTCTCCAGTCGCCGTGGGCCGTGCTCGTCGCCGTCATGCGACCTCCTCGATGCCGCCCGCGGGGCGGCGGTCGAGGCCCAGGACGGCCCGGTACGAGGCCAGCTCGGCTGCCAGTTCGGAGTGGGTGCCCACCGCGAGGAGGCGGCCGTCGTCCAGGAACGCGACCCGGTCGGCCAGGGCCAGCGTCGAGGGCCGGTGGACGGCGACGAGGGCGGTGCTGGCCGCGAGCACCTGGGCCAGCGCCCGCTCCACCAGGGTCTCGGTGTGGACGTCGAGCGACGAGAGCGGGTCGTCCAGCACGAGCACCGCCGGGCGTCCGACGATGGCCCGGGCCAGGGCCAGGCGCTGACGCTGGCCACCGGAGAGCGTCAGGCCCTGCTCCCCCACCCGCGTGTCGAGCCCCCAGGGCAGGTCGTGGACGAACTGGGCCTGGGCGGTGGCGACGGCGATCTCGAGGTCCTCGTCGCCGGCGTCGGGCCAGCCGAGGAGCAGGTTCTCCCGCACGCTCGCCGAGAACAGCAGCGGGTCGTCGAAGGCCACCGCCACCGCCCGTCGCAGCGACGAGAGCCTGATGTCCCGGACGTCGTGGCCGTCGAGCGTGATCCGCCCCTCGGAGACGTCGAGGAGGCGGGGAACCAGGTTCAGCAATGACGTCTTGCCTGAGCCGGTGGTGCCCACCAGCGCCAGCGTCTCCCCGGGGCTGACGTCGAGGTCGACGTCGTGCACGGCCCATCCCTCTGCGTCCGGATACCGGAAGCCGACGCCTTCGAAGCGCAGGAACCCGGAGGAGGAAACCAGGTCGACGGCAGCGGGCCGGTCGGCGATGGCCGGGACGGTGTCCAGGACCTCGAAGATCCGCCCGGCGGCGGTGTCGGCCTCCCGGGCGTTGGCGATGATGCCGCCCAGGGACTCCATGGGCCACACCAGCATGAGGACGAGCGACGTAAAGGCCACCAGGCCACCCAGGGTCAGCGAACCGTTGCCGACCGCCAGGGCCCCGACCACCAGCACGCCGGCCATGGTGACGTTCGGCACCAGGTCGATCAGCGACCAGAACGTGGCCCGCAGGTTGCTGCTCTCGATCGCCGAGTCCCGCAGCTGGGCGGCCGACGACGCGTACTGGCTGCCCACCAGCGGGCCCCGACCGAAGGCCTTGACCACCCGGATTCCCGTGGCCGCCTCCTCGACGAGCGTGGTCAGGTCGCCCTGCTCGTCCTGGACCCGCCGCGACACCGCGGTGTAGCGCCGCTTGAACCTCGACGACAGGAACGCCAGGGGGAGGACGGAGGCCGCCGTCACCAGGGCCAAGGGGGCGTACAGCCGGAACAGCAGGCCGATCACCACGACGAAGGTGAGGGTGTTGACGACGAGGAACACGAGCCCGAAGCCCACGAACCGGCGGATGATCGAGAGGTCGGCCATGGCCCGGCTCAACAGCTGTCCGGAGTGCCACCGGTCGTGGAACGACGCCGGGAGGGACTGCAGGTGGGCGTACAGCTTGTTGCGGAGATCGCGCTCGAACCCGTTGGCGGCGCCGCCCTGGATCCATCGGCGCACGAATGACAGGCCGGTCTCGATGAGTCCGAGGAGGAGGACGAGGGCGGCCAGTGGGAGCACCGCGCCCCGGTCGCCACGGGCGATGGGCCCGTCGACGATCCGCCTGATCACCAGGGGAACGAGGAGCGCGGCGCCGATGCCCGCCAGCGAGATGACCACCATGGCCACCAGCTGCGGGACATACGGCCGGAGGTAGGGCCGCACGCGCCAGAGCGCTCGGGTGTTCTCGCCGCGCACCTGGCAACGGTAGGCGCGAGACGGCTGGGGGCGGTATCGAATTGCGCGCCAGCCGTCAGCCGGGCCGGTCGGTCTCCATCTCCCGCACGAGGGAGTCGACGACGTCGACCGTGCTCCCCCCGCCCTCGACCACCCGGCGCTGACGGAGGTAGCTGGGCCCCCGATCGAGCGTGTCCAAATTCGACGTGAGCTCGTCGAGACACCCGAGCCGGGAGGCGACGGGAGACAGCTCCTCGACCAGCTCCCTGATGGAGCGGGCCACCGGCACCCGGGTGCCCTGGTCGTCGCCGATGATCTCGGCGTCGATCCCGTAGCGGGCGGCGCGCCACTTGTTCACCCGCATGACCCACTCCCGGGGGACGGGGAGGGTGTACCCCCGGTCGATGAGGGTGTCGAGCCACTCGACCAGGCTCTGGGCCAAAGCGGCCAGCGCCGCGACCTCGCCGAGGGTGGGGATGCCGTCGCAGATGCGCAGCTCCACGGTGCCGAAGTCGGGATGGGGACGGATGTCCCACCACACCTCACGGATGCTGGTGATGGCCTGGGCGTTGACCAGGGTCTCCATGAACTGTTCGAACTGCGCCCAGCCCTCGAGGCGGTAGGGCAGGCCGGCCGTGGGCAGGTTCTCGAAGACCTTGCTGCGGCACGAGGCCAGGCCGGTGTCACGGCCCTGCCAGAACGGGCTCGAGGCCGACAGGGCGAGGAAGTGGGGTATGTAGGCGGTCAGCGCGTTGGCGATGGCGATGGACTTCTCGGCCGAGCGGACACCCACGTGGAAGTGGACGCCGAAGATCTGCATCCGCCGGGCCGTCCACTGCATCTCCTCCATCAACCGGGCGTAGCGGGGGTCCGGGCTGACCTCCTGCTCGTGCCAGTCCGAGAAGGGATGGGTGCCCGAGCACAGCAGGGCCAGGCCCCTGCGTTCGGCGGCGCCACCCACCTCCTTCAGGGTGGTTCCGAGGTCGTCGCGGGCCTCGGCCACGGTGGTGCAGATGCCGGTGATGATCTCGACAGTGCACTCGAGGAGCTCGTGCTTGGCCTTGGGGTGCTCGCCCCCGGGATGCCCGGCGCCCAGCTCGTCGAGGATGGACGTGGCCGCGCTCGCCAGCTGCCGGCTCCGGCGGTCGACGATCTCGAGCTCGACTTCCACGCCGAGGCTCGAGCGCTCGGAGGCGTTGAACTGGATGTGCACGTTGTCGGTCTACCCCGATGGTATCGAGGCGCCGCCACCCTCACTATCCTCGCGTCCATGGGAAAACTGCTCCAGCGTGCATGGCGATACCTGACGGCTGCTCTCACCGGCAAGTTCAACGAGGTCGCCGATCCCAAAGTCCAACTCGAGCAGGCCATACAGGAGGCCCAGGACCAGCACCGGCGGCTCATCGAGCAGGCGGCCAACGTGGTCGCCAACCAGAAGCAGACCGAGATGCGGCTGAACCGGGCGATGGAGGAGATGGGCAAGCTCAACGCCTCCGCTCGCCAGGCGGTGCAGATGGCCGACGAGGCCACCCGCCGGGGTGACACGACCAAGGCGCTGGACTACACCTCGGCCGCAGAGGCCTACGCCAACCGCCTCATCGCCACCGAGAAGGAGACGGAGAGCCTCAAGCAGCTCCTCCTGCAGTCCACCCAGGCCGCCCAGCAGGCCAAGGCCGCGGTCCAGCAGAACTCCATGGTCATGCAGAAGAAGCTGTCCGAGAAGCAGAAGCTCATGGGCCAGCTCGACCAGGCCAAGATGCAGGAGCAGATGAACCGGGCGATGGCCTCGCTCAGCGAGACCGTCGGCCAGGACGTCCCCACCTTCGACGAGGTCCGCGACAAGATCGAGTCCCGGTACGCCAAGGCGCTCGGGGGCGCCGAGATCGCCGGTGAGTCGGTGGAGGTCCGGATGCTCGAGGTCGAGCAGGCGGCCATGAACACCGAGGCCACCGCCCGCCTCGACGCCATCCGCAGCCAGCTCGGCATCGCCGCGGCCCCGTCGGCCGATGGGGGGACGTCAGCCGTGAGCGACGCCGCCCCCAGCCCCGAGGTGGGGCCCTCCGCCTAGCGGGGGGACGCTCCCGCCGCCCGCGCCCGGCGGGCCGCCTTGAGGGCCAGGAGCCCGGTGACCACCACGGCGCCGACGGACAACAGGGCGGCGCCCGAGAGCAGGAGCATCAGCTTGAGACCGCTCCTGACCACCTCCTCGTCGATCTGACGCCCGTCGAGAGACGGGTCCCGGGGTCCGAAGCGGCCGGCCAGGTCCTCGTAGCTGAACGCTGCAGTCTGGTCGCCGAGGGCTACGACCAGCTGGTCGAACCGGACCGGCAGGGTCGTCCACGCCACCCGGGCCGCGGTCTCGGCCGGGGGCGCGCCGGGGGCGGCCTCCACCCGGGCCACGCCGATACCCCCGCCGGTGCGGAGGATCACCTCGACGTCGCGGTAGCCCGCTCCTTCGAGCTCCCGCCGCGTGTCGGCCACGCCCTGGGCCCTCCCGCAGCCGGCCAGCATCAGCACGACCGCGAGAAGGGCAGCGAGCCGCTTCACGAAGGCTCGGCCGCCGGCGGCCGTCATGAAACCGTGAGGACGAGGTCGTCGCGGTGGACGACCTCCCGGGCCGCGCCGTCGGGCAGGTCGGCGCTGCGCCGGCCGGCGGCGGCCCGCAGCTCCCGGGCGGCCATCCGGACCAGGCCCTTGGCGAAGACCGTGCCGCCCTGGTCGGCGATTTCCACCGCGTCCCCGGCGTCGAACTCGCCCGCCACGCCGGCCACCCCCACCGCCAGCAGCGACGTGCCCCGCTCCAGCAGGGCCCGCCGCGCCCCGTCGTCCACCTGCAGCACGCCTTGGTAGGGCTTGGCGAAGGCGATCCACAGCTTGCGGGCTCCAAGCCGGCGGTCGCGGGGCCGAACCACGGTGCCGACGCCGGCCTCGGCCGCCACGGCGGAGGACAGCACCCCCGGTCGTTCCGCGGCGGCGATGACCGTGCGGATCCCCGACCACGAGGCCATCTTGGCCGCCCGCAGCTTCGAGGCCATGCCCCCGCTGCCCCGCACCGTGCCCCGGCCGCCGGCCATCCGCTCCAGCACGTGGTCGAACTCCACGATCTCCTCGATGAGAGGGGCGTCGGCCACCAGGCGGGGATCGGCGCTGTGGAGCCCGGTGGTGTCGGTGAGCAGGACGAGCAGATCGGCGTAGATCAGGTGGGCGACGAGGGCGGCCAGGTGGTCGTTGTCGCCGTAGCGGATCTCGTCGTCGGCGACAGCGTCGTTCTCGTTGACCACGGGGACGACCCCCAGGTCGAGCAGGCGGCCGAACGTGTCCCGGGCGTGGAGGTACTGGGAGCGGTCCATGAAGTCGAGGGGGGCCAGGAGGACCTGGCCGGCCACCAGGCCGTGGCGGCCCAGGGCGGCGTCGTAGGCGCCCATCAGCCGGCTCTGGCCCACCGCCGAGATGGCCTGCAGGGTGGCGATATCGGTGGGGCGGGCCCCCGAGAGGCCGAGGGCGGGAAGGCCGGCGGCAATGGCGCCCGAGGTGACGACGACCACCCGGTGACCCTGGCTGCGCAGGGCGGCGACCTCGGAGGTGAGCTTGTCGATGGCGGGCTGGGAGATCTCCCCCCGGTCGTCGGTGATCGACGAGGTGCCGATCTTGGCGACCACATTCATCGGGAGCGCCGGCGCCCCTGGACCTCGATCTCCTGGTCGACATACTCGAAGGTGAAGCCGCCCACCCGCACGATGTCGCCGGGCCGGGCGCCGGCCCGGGCCAGGGCCTTGTCGACGCCGAGCCGGGACAGGCGGTGGCGCACGTACTCCAGGGCCTGGGGGTTGGTGAGGTCGTTCACGGCCACCGCCCGCTCCGCCGGCTTCCCGAGGACCACGTAGGCGCCGTCGTCGGCCCGCTCGACCTGCACGCCCTCGGGCTCGGGCCGGTGGACGATGTAGGTGTCGGGGGCGGGCTTCTCGGCCCGGGCCTGGGACACGAGCGTGGCGGTGCGGTGCAGCAGGTCGGGGATGCCCTCGCCGGTGACCGCGGAGATGCGCAGGCCGTTCCACTCCCTGCCGTTCGTGTGGATGTCGGACGCCGCGTCGGCCTTGGTGCCGACCACCATGCGGGGCCGCTCCAGCAGCTCGGGCCGGTAGCGGACCAGCTCCCGGAGGAGGACCTCTTCCTGCTCGGCCGGCGAGGAATCGTGCGACGACGGGACCAGGTCGACGAGGACCAGCAGCGCCCGGGCCCGCTCGATGTGGCGGAGGAACTGGTGGCCGAGCCCCCGCCCCTCGCTGGCGCCCTCGATGAGGCCGGGGATGTCGGCCATGATCATCTCGATACCGTCGACGACGACCACGCCGAGGTGGGGCTCGAGGGTGGTGAAGGGGTAGTCGGCGATCTTGGGCTTGGCCGCCGAGACGCGGGAGATCAGCGTGCTCTTGCCTGAGTTCGGGAAGCCGACGAGGGCGACGTCGGCCATGAGCTTGAGCTCCAGGTGGAGCCACTGCTCCTCACCGACCTCGCCCTGCTCGGCGAAGGAGGGTGCCCGGCGACGGTTTGACAGAAAACGGGCGTTGCCTCGCCCGCCCCGCCCGCCCCGGGCGGCCAGCCACGCGTCGCCCTCGTGCACGAGGTCGGCCAGGACATTGCCCTGGGCGTCCTTCACGATCGTGCCCTCGGGTACCTGCACCCGCAGGTCGGTGCCGCTCGCACCGTGGCGCGCCCCGCCGGTGCCGTGGGCGCCGTTGGTGGCGCGGCGGTGGGGACGGTCACGGAAGGCCAGCAGCGAGGCCACCTCGCGATCGGCGTACAGCCAGAGGTCGCCGCCCTTGCCGCCGTCGCCGCCGTCGGGGCCGCCGCGCGGGACGTGCGCCTCACGGCGGAACGACACCGCGCCTGCGCCGCCGTCGCCTCCCCGTACGTTGAGCTGGGCCTCGTCGACGAACCCGGACACGCTGGTTTCTTCCTCATGCCGGCCCAGAGAGGGCCGAAGCGTCTCTAGGAGGGGAGGACGTCGACCAGGCGACGGCCCTTGCGGGAGCCGAACTTCACCTTGCCGTCGGCCAGGGCGAAGAGGGTGTCGTCGCCGCCGCGGCCGACCTGCTCGCCGGGATGGAAGTGGGTGCCGCGCTGGCGGACGATGATCGTGCCCGGGCTGACGACCTGACCGTCGTACACCTTGACGCCCAGCCGCTGCGCGGCGGAGTCACGCCCGTTGCGGGTGGAGCCGCCACCCTTGGTCTTGGACATGGCTTCAGCCCTCCTGGGAGCCCGGCGAGGTGATGCCGGTGATCTCGATCGTCGTGTACTGCTGGCGGTGGCCCCAGTGCCGGCGCTGGTTGCTCTTGTTCTTGTACCGGAAACCGACCACCTTGGGGCCGAGGGTCTCCCCGACCACCCGGGCCGTCACCTTGGCGCCCGTGAGAGAGCCGGTGCCGGCCGTAACCGCCTCACCGTCGACCAGCATCAGAGGCTCGAAGCTCAGTTCGTCGCCCTCGGGCGAGACGCGCTCGACGTCGAGGCGCTGGCCCTGGGCAACCTTGTACTGCTTGCCCCCGGTCTTGATCACGGCGTACATAGGCAGCATCCTACCCGCTCGGCGGGCACCCGGGTCCTGCGGACACGACAACTCCGTTGGCCACGTAGGCAGCCGCCGAGTGCCGATGGGGGGCCCCTGCCCCATCGGCGAGCCGGAATCGTCCCGGTCGCGCCGGACCTCTACAGCAGGCTTTCGTCGAGGATGATGCCGCGGCCGTTGCAGTTGGGGCAGATGGCCGAGAACGACTCCACCAGGCCCTCCGACACCCGCTTGCGGGTCATCTCCACCAGGCCGAGCTCGGAGATGTCGAACACCTGGGTGCGGGTCTTGTCGCGGGCCAGGCAGTCCTTGAACAGCTTGAGCACCTGCTCGCGGTTCTTGCGGATCTCCATGTCGATGAAGTCGATGACGATGATGCCGCCGATGTCCCGCAGGCGGAGCTGGCGGGCGATCTCCTCGGCCGCTTCGAGGTTGTTGCGGAAGACCGTCTCCTCGAGGTTCTTGGTGCCCACGTTCTTGCCGGTGTTGACGTCGATCACGGTCAGCGCCTCGGTGCGCTCGATGATCAGCGACCCGCCCGACGGCAGCCACACCTTGCGGTCGAGCGCCTTGTGGAGCTGCTCGTGGACGTGCTGGCGCTCGAAGATCGGCAGCGCCGGATCGTCGTAGAGCTCGATGCGGTCGGCCAGCTCCGGGATGAGGGCGGCGACGTACTCGTGGACCTCGCGGTGGAGCTCGACGTCGTCGATGAGCACGCCCCGGTAGTCCTTGTTGAACTCCTCCCGGATGACCCGCACGGCCAGCGGCGGTTCGCGGTACAGCAGGGTGGGAGCGTTCGACCGGGCGGCGAGCGCCTCGATCTGCCCCCACTGCTTCAACAGCCGCTCGACGTCGCGCCGCAGCTCCTCGGGCGTCGCCCCCTCGGCCGCGGTCCTGACGATCAGGCCCTGCCCCGGGGGCCGGACCTCGTCGAGGATGCGGCGGAGGCGCTTGCGCTCCTCGTCGGACAGGCGCTTGGAGATGCCGTAGGTGGTCGAGTTCGGGATGAGGACGACGAACCGCCCGGCCAGGGACACCTCCTGCGTCAGCCGGGCGCCCTTGGTGCCGATCGGGTTCTTGGTGACCTGGCAGAGCACGGTCTGGCCGGGGCGCAGAAGCTGCTCGATGCGGACGTCGTTGTCCTTGCCGCCTCCACCGCCGCCTCCGCCCTTGCCGCCCGGGCCCTTCTCGTCGACGTCCTCCGAGTCGTACTGCACGTCGCCCCGGTAGAGCACGGCGTTCTTCGGCGTGCCGATGTCGACGAACGCCGCCTCCATGCCCGGCAGCACGTTCTGCACGCGCCCGATGTAGATGTTGCCGTGGATCTGGCTGGCGTCGTCGGACGGGCGGGACACGTAGTGCTCGATGAGCGACCGGCCCTCGAGCACGGCGATCTGGGTGGCCTCCGGCCGGACGTGGACGCACATCTGGTAGCGCCCGACCGGCTTGCCCTTGCGTTCCCTGCCCCGCCGCCGCTCCAGTGTCTCCTCGTCGAGCTCCACGGGAGCCTCGGGCTCGGGGGTGCCGCCGAGCGCCTTGCCGCCGACGGTGGTGCCCCGGCCGCGGCCGCCCCGGCGCCGGCGCTTGCGGGCCGGGCTGTCGTCGTCGCCGTCGACTTCGCCGTCGGAGTCATCCGCCATCCGCTCGGCTGCCGCAGTGCGGGCCTTGGGCGGCTGCCCACCGGGCCCCCGCCGCCCCGGCGACCGGGTGGGCGTCGCAGCCGCCGATCCGTCGTCGCCCGCAGTCGGTGGGGGGGCCGGGCGGGTGTCACCGATCTTCGGCCGGCTGGCTCCGAGGTCGGGCCGGCGGACCAGCGCCCGTGCGCCTGCCTCCGGCGCGGCGCGCCCCTCGCTCGGAGGATCGGGCAGGTCGGGGGCGTCGGGCCCGAGGATGGCGGCTTTCGGCGCACGGGCCCGTTCCGGCCGGACCGGGCCGTCGTTCTCGGCTGCGTCGCCCGGCTCGCCGTCGCCCGGGCGCCGGGTGGTACGGCCGCCACGGGAGCCTCGACGGCGGCGGTTGGCGGAGCTGCGGGACTCCTCGTCGGACGCCACCGGGGAGTCTCCGGCGGCCTGCTCAGGAGTGTTTCGTGGGCCTCGAGGCGGCGGAGAGGGGACGGAAGGAGCCCGGTCGGCGGAGTCGGCCGGGGGGCTCGGGATGGCGTCGGACATCGGAGAGGTCCCTTCTGGAGGCGCACGCGCAGTGGCGTGCGACGCGCCCGTCGCGGGCGGCGGGGGGCGTCCCCCCGCGCGCGCCGAGGCGCTCGATCATGGGCGTCACACCGGAGGGCGGGACGGAGAAGTGGTGCTGATGACGGCCGTCGACCGCTGGGCCGTTCGGGCGACCCCGCCCGGCAATGACCGTGCGCAGCAGCCCCTGCATGAGGGCGAGGAGCGGTCGGATGCGGGGGCTCGAGAGGGGCATCAGTCGGCCGCATCCTAACCGCCCGACCAGATTCACAACAGGGAAGATCGAGCATCCCGGCGGGACTGGTCCGCTGACGGTACCGCTCCGGCTCGCCGGCGGGGCAGGGGCCCCCGCCGGCACGCGACGGGCGTGGCCCGTAGGGCCCGGGTGCCCGTCGCCGAACTGAGTCGGTTGACCGGTACTGGTCCGGCTCGCCGGCGGGGCAGGGGCCCCGCCGGCACGCGACGGGCGTGGCCCGTAGGGCCCGGGTGCCCGTCGCCGGATATCAGCTGAAGCGGCGCATGTGGACGTTCAGCACGAGACCGATGCCGATGAAGCTGGCGATGGTGGCGGAGCCACCGTAGGACATGAAGGGCAATGGGATACCTGTGATGGGAGTGATGCCCATGGTCATGCCGACGTTCTCGAAGATCTGGAACACGAGCATGGCCAGGACGCCCACGCAGACGAGCCGGCCGAACTGATCACGGGCCAGGACCGCCGCCCTCCAGATGCGCCACATCATCACCCCGAAGAAGCTGAGCAGCGACACCCCGCCGATGAACCCGAGCTCCTCGCCTACTGCGGTGAAGATGAAGTCGGTGTGCTGCTCAGGGACGAAGGAGAGGTTCGTCTGGGTGCCCTGGAACAGTCCCCGGCCGGCGACGCCTCCGGCGGCGATGGCGATCTGGGACTGACGGAGGTTGTAGGACGAGCGCTGGCTGTCGGTCTGCGGGTCGAGGAAGGCGGTCAGCCTGTCGCGCTGGTAGTCCTGGAGCATGCCCAGCTCCACCACCAGCACGATGGCGCTGATGCCGAGGAGGGCGAGCAGGGAGATGTGGCGGGGCTGGGCGCCCCCGACGAGCAGGACGGCGATCACGATGGCCACGAACACCATGTTCGTCCCGAGGTCGGGCTGGACGTAGATGAGCGCCATAGGCAGGAAGGCAAGGCCGAGCGCGGCGAGCAGGGTGGGGGTGTCGAGTGAGCCACGGACGGCGGCACAGACCGCAGCAAGGGTGAGGATCAGCACCACCTTCGCCACCTCGGACGGCTGAAACTGGAATGCGCCGATCTGGAACCAGGCCTGCGTGCCCCGCCTCGACGTCCCGATCGGGGAGACGACGAGGAGCAGGGCCAGGATCGCCCCTCCGTAGAGCATCGGCGCGAAGTCGCGGATGCGGCGGTAGTCGACGAGGAGGACGAGGCCCATGGCCACCAGCCCCAGGACCAGGAAGACGGCCTGGCGCTTCAAGAAGAACGTCGGGTCGAGACCGGCGGTCTCCTGCTTCTGCCGGGTGGCGGAGTACACCATGAGCACGCCCACGAGGGAGACGCCGACGGTGGACAGGAGCAGGGTCAGGTCGAGATTGCGGAGCGGCGAGGCGGGATTGCGGGGGGAGAGATCCAATTCAGTCGCGCCCGTCGACCCGGTTGACGTCTGCGGGCGGGGCGGTGGAGATGCCCTCCTTCACCGCGATGGCCTCGAAGACCCGCCGAACCACCGGTCCGGCGGCCGACGCGCCCAGACCCGACTCCTCCAGCACCGCGCTCACCGCGTACCGCGGGCTGTCAGCCGGGGCATAGGCCGTGAAGAGGGAGGTGTCCTGCTTGCCGCCGACCTCCGCCGTGCCCGTCTTCCCGGCCACCGGAAAGGCGGCCAGCGGGAAGCCCGAGAACACGCCGAACCCGGTGCCGAGGGGGTCGGCGACTACCCCTCTGAAGCCGGCCAGCAACGGCTCACGGATGCTCGCCGGGATCTCGACGCGGCGCAGCACCTTGGCCTCGACCCTGCGGATCTCCTGACCCTGGCGGTCGAGCACGGCGTCGCCCACGTGTGGTGCATAGACGGTGCCGCCGTTGATGAACGAGGCGTAGGCGTTGGTCAGCTGGAGGGGAGTGATCGCCGTGTCGCCCTGGCCCACCGCGATGTTGAGGTTGTCACCCGTGTACCACTCGGGATACGGGAAGGCCTCGGGATTGTCCTTGTGGAGCTTCTGCCGGCCGGCGGGGTCGGAGACCCGGCCGTTGGACTCGAACGGGAGGTCGATGTCGGTGTACTCGCCCATGCCCAGCGATCGGCCCACGTCCTGGATGGCCGCCTGGCCGAGGCTGCCCCGTCCGTCCCAGAACCGCTCTCCGAGCCAGTAGTAGAAGACGTCGCTCGACACGGTGAGCGCCTTGGCCACGTCGACCAGGCCGTTGCGGGCGCCTCGGGCGTTGGTGAAGGTGGCCGACCGCTGGCCGACCACCGTGTATGCGCCCTGGTCGTTGTAGGTGTCACGGGGCGTGATCAGCCCGGCCCGCAGACCTGCGATCGACGTCGCCAGCTTGAACGTGGACCCGGGCGCGTACAGGCCCTGGATGGCCCGGTTGTTCAGCGGGTAGTGCCCCGCCGGGTCGTTGAGCTCGGCGAACCGCCTCACCGAGATGCCGTTGGTGAACTCGTTGGGGTTGAACGCGGGGTTCGACGCCATGGCCAGCACCGAACCGTTCCGAGGGTCGGTGACGACCACGGACCCTCCCGGGGCGAGGAAGGGTTTGCCGGTCAGGAAGTCCGTGGACTTGCGGGCCAGCACGATGCCCTGGGCGAGGGAGTCCTCTGCGGCCCGCTGGATGTCGAGGTCGATGGTGAGGCGCACGTCGTTGCCCTGGACCGCGGGCTGACCGCCGAGCGACCGCTGGACCCGCCCGACCGAGTCGACCTCGAGCTTGGAGATCTCAGGCTCACCCCGCAAGTCGGTCTCGTACGTCAGCTCGATGCCCGACTTGCCGATCGTGTCTCCGGCCTTGTAGCCCGCCGCCTTCCGGGGGCCGAGCTCCTCGTCGTTGATCTCCCCCACCGTCCCCAGCACATGGGCGGCCAGCGCGCCGTGCGGGTACACGCGCTCGGTCACCTGCACCCCCTGGATCCCGGGGAAGTCGCCCTGGTGCTCACGGACGTAGATCAGCTTGTCCTTGGGCACGTCGACGGCCACGGGGACCGGCTTGAACAGGCTGTAGCGCTCGTCAGCCATGCGCTCGTTGAGCACGTTGACGGGGACGCCGATGAGTGCGGAGAGGCGGTCCAGGACCTCGGGCCTCTTGCCGACCTCCTCCCGGTTGGCCACCAGGGCCAGCACGACCCGGTTGTCGGCCAGCACCTTGCCGTTTCGATCGAGGATGCGCCCCCGGGGCGCCTCGGTGTAGACCACGGCCACGCTGTTGTGCTGGGCCTCGACCGCGAGCGTCGGAGAGGCCAGGACCTGCAGGTACCACAGCCGGGCGGACAGGGCGCAGAACAGCGACAGGACGACCATGCCGAGGACACCGAGGCGTAGGCGGGAGGAGTCCTGGGTCATGAATTGATGGGCGCGCCGGTCTTGAGGGAGCCCAGGGACCAGTCGACGAACTTCACCGCAACGGGTGCCAGTACGGCATTGGACAACCCCACCACTACCGCGATCGTAACCAGGTGGCCGTCGATCATCCGTTCACCGAGCATCGACCCGACCAGTGCGTAGAGGACGACCCCGGTCACGCTTGCCGCGCCGGCGGTGAGGACCGGGATGTACCAGGCCGAGCGCAGCACGCCCGTGTTGGCCACGCCCACCCCGTAGCCGACCAGGGTGAACACCAGGGCCGAGAGGCCGAGCGGCGTGGGCAGGAAGAGGTCGATGAGCATGCCCGATGCGAAGCCCAGCGTGGCGCCCCGCGTGGCGCCGGCTGTGATGCCCCCGGCCACGGCCACGAGCAGCATGAAGTCGGGCATCACGCCGAACACCCGGATCCGGGCCAGCACGGTGGTCTGCAGCAGCAGGGCGGCCACGAACATGATCGGCAACCGCAGCCGCGGGTCGGATCTCACGGATTGGGCGTCCACAGGAGGACGCGGACGAACTCGAGGCGGACCAGGTCGACGCTGGGGTCGACCTGGATCTCCTTCTGCAGAGCGCCGGGCGGGGCGGAGGTGCTGAGCACCCGCCCGACCGGGATCTGAGCCGGGAAGAGCCCGCGTTCGAGGCCACTGGTGACCACCGGCTCTCCGATCGTGACCGGCACCTCGGTGGTGATGAGGTCGACGGCCAGTGGGTTGCGGGTGCCGCCGCCCCGGACCACGCCCGGCTCGCCGGAGTTCGCCAGCCGCACGCCCACGTTCGACTGCGGGTCGGTGATGAGGAGCACGGTCGACCGGACCTTCGACGCCTCGGTGACCCGTCCGACCAGGCCGGCTGACGTGACGACCGGCATCCCGACGTCGATCCTGGCGTCAGTGCCCCGGTCGATCGTGACCGTCAGCTGGAAGTTGGTGGGCGCGTTGGAGACGACCCGAGCCGGTACCGAGTCCAGCCCGCCTGCGTAGTCGAGGCCCTGCAGCTGCAGCAGCCCCTGGCGCTCCCGGTCGGCATCCGCGCCGCGGATGGCTTCGGCCCGGGCCTCGTCGAGCTGTCGACGGAGCCGGGCGTTCTCCGACCTCAGGTCCCCGAAGTCGCCGATGGAGCCGAAGAAGCCCGCGATCGGCGAGAAGGCCCACTCGGCGGCCGACTGCAGCGGGGCGAAGGCGTCGCGCGCCGTCCCCCGCACCGATTCCAGGGCACCGTCGCCTCCGCCGCGGTAGTCCAGGGTGAGGACGGTGACCGACGTGAGAGCCAGCAGGACCAGGAAAAAGCGGTGTCGCCGGGAACGCCGGTAGACCGCCACCGCTACCTGTCGTTGTTGCCGGAAAGCACCTGCCGTAGGACGTTGAACTCCTCGAGGCACTGCCCTGCGCCGAGCGCCACCGAGTAGAGGGGGTTGTTGGCGATGACGATGGGCATCCCGGTCTCGGCCTTCAGGCGGACGTCGAGCCCGTGCAGCAACGCCCCACCACCGGTGAGGACGATGCCCGCCTCCATGATGTCGGCGGCCAGCTCGGGCGGGGTCTTGTCGAGGGTGACCTTGACGGAGTCCACGATGGCCGTGACCGGCTCCTCGATGGCCCGCCGGACCTCTTCGGTGGACGTGACGATGGTCTTCGGCAGGCCGGTGACGAGGTCGCGACCCCGGATCTCGGCCCGCAGCTCCTGCTCCAAGGGGTACGCCGAGCCGAGGGCGATCTTGATCTCCTCGGCGGTGCGCTCGCCCAGGGCGAGGCTGTACTCCTTCTTGATGAACTGGATGATGGCGTCGTCGAGCTCGTCGCCGCCGATGCGGACCGACTGGCTGGTGACGATGCCGCCCAGGGAGATGACCGCCACCTCGGTGGTGCCACCGCCGATGTCGACCACCATGTTGCCGGTGGGCTCGTGGACGGGCAGCCCGGCCCCGATGGCCGCGGCCATCGGCTCCTCGATGATGAACGGGGTCTTCCGGGCGCCGGCGTACTCGGCCGCCTCCTGCACCGCCCGCTTCTCCACCCCGGTGACGCCCGACGGCACGCAGATCACCATGCGGGGCTTGGCCCAGCGCCGCTGGTGCACCCGGGTGATGAAGTACCGCAGCATCTTCTCGGTGATCTCGAAGTTGTTGATCACGCCGTCGCGCAGGGGCCGCACCGCCTGGATGTGGCCGGGCGTGCGCCCGATCATCCGCTTGGCCTCGGCGCCCACGGCCAGGGGGCGCCCGTCCTTGATGTTGACCGCCACCACGGACGGCTCGTTCAGGACGATGCCCCGCCCGCGCACGTAGACGAGGGTGTTGGCAGTACCGAGGTCGACAGCCATGTCGCGACCCAGAAATGCAGAAAAGAAGTTGTCGGACATGTTCAGGCTCCGCGCCAGGGGTCGACCGTGAGGCTAGGCGTTGTTCGAGGGGGTCACAACCCCGGGGAGCCCAATCCCGGGAAGAAGAGCGCGATCTCGCGCTGGGCCGACTCGGGCGAGTCCGAGCCGTGTACCAGGTTCTCCGTCATCTCGATGGCGAGGTCGCCACGGATGGTGCCGGGCGCCGCCTTCTTCGGGTCGGTCGCGCCCATCAGCGTACGCACCACTGCGTAGGTGTCCTCGGGGCCCTCGACCACCATCAGCAGCGCCGGGCTCCGGGTGATGAAGCTGACCAGGCTGTCGAAGAAGGGCTTGCCCTGGTGCTCGCCGTAATGCGTGCCGGCGGTCTCGGCGTCGATGGTGCGTAGCTCGGCCGCGGCCAACCTGAGGCCCTTGGCCTCCAGGCGGGCGACGATCTGGCCGGCCAGCCCCCGCTCCACCGCGTCGGGCTTGCAGATGACAAGAGTTCGATCCATTGAGGGAGCGACCCTAGTAGGCGGTCGAAGTGTCCCGGCTCAGTGCGGGATCGTCGTGTGCTTGAACTCGTTGAGGTTGGGCCAGCCGGTGACCAGGTCGACGCAGCGCTCGACTGTGTCACGGGCCTTGCCGGCGTCGGTGCCCGGACGGTCGATGAGGCGGATGAACACCGCCTGACCTGCGGCGATGACGGTGGGCACCCCGAAGACCTTGTGGACGCTTGCTGCCGTCTGGTGCTCGATGCGGAAGACGTCGCGGGGCCGGCAGCTCAGCACCTCGTCGAAGACCTGATCGGGGTCCAGCCCCCGCTTGACCAGCACGTCGGCGACGACGTTGTGGTCACGGAGGTCCTGCCCGCGGTCGTGACGGGCGGCGAAGAGGTCACGGTGCACGTCGGGGAATGCGTCGGGCCAACCGTCCCGCACGGCGATCCCCACCTCGACGGCCATCCGGGTGGCCGCCATCTCCGGGTCGTCCCAGACGGCGGTCTCCCCCTCGGAGAGCCTTGTCTGGTTCAGCGAGAACCCGAGCCACCGCACGTGCCACGCGTCGCCTGCTGCCTGCTGGCCGAGCAGCACGTGCTCGGCGAAGTTCCTGGCGAATGGTCAGCGGTAGTCCCAGGTGACCGCGAACTCCCGGGCACTCATTTCTTTACTGGAGCAGGCATGAGGCGGGGGGCGGGCACGGCTGTCTCCGGCCAGCGCTTCCGGGACTTCACCGACAGCTTCCGCAGCAGGGCGATGGCGCCGGGGTCGTCGTCGCCCGGGCGGCCTTCGATGGTGCCGTCCTGCAGCATCTTCACCATGATCTCCCTGCCGATGTCGGTGCGGATGATCGTCAGCGTCCAGTCGTTGAACGCCCCGATACCGCCGGTGGAGATGTCGGCGTGCTCGGCTGCGAAGTCCGGGCAGAGCTTGCAGCCCTCGCGGGTCCAGGCGTGGCACTCCTTGAGCGGCACCTCGTGGTAGCTGCCGTCGCGCATCCAGATCTGGAAGACGCCCTTGATGTTCATCTTGACCATGTCCTGCTTGCGGAGGCCGTACTTGGCCTCGAAGAGCTCCTCGAAGATGGCGTCGTCGAAGGTCTTGGAGCACAGGAGACCGATGTTGAGCACGAACCGCCGGGCCGGCTTCCCCGCCTTGCGGACGGTCATGACGGGGGGGACCGACGACATGCAGCTCATGCCGACCAGGGCCAGCTTCTCGGCCCCGCCCTCCACCGCCTGGGCGTAGGCCATGGTGTTGGCCGAGTACGTGTAACGGCTACCTGCGGCGGCGAGGATCTCTTCGGGGGTCTTGGCCACGCCGGGGATGGCCTTCCACGACGTGCCGTCGCCCTCCAGGTAGGAGACGAGGGCGGCGTCGATGTAGCCGTGCTCCAGGGCCCAGATGAGGATGGCCGACACCAGCCCGCCGTCCTGGCCGATCTCGTTGATCTTGGGGTCGGCCGCCCGGGCCAGGATGATGTCCTTGGAGACCCCGTCGACCTCCTCGGCGTTGCGGGGCCGGCCGAAGAGGTGGGTGTCGATCTCGGTCTCCCAGCCGCGGAAGCGCGGGCAGGCCCGGGTGCACGAGGTGCAGCCCTTCTCGCCGTGGATGCAGTTGTCCGGCCCGAGCTCCTCCTCCAGGTGGAAGGGCTTGTAGACCCCCTCCCTGTCGTCGTAGCCGAGGACGTCGTGGGGGCAGGCCACGACACACCCGGCACAGCCTGTGCACAGGCCGGACGTGACCACCTCGGAGTAGAGGTGCTTCCACTGCAGGACTTCCCGGGGCATCCCGACCACTGTAGGGGCGCTCAGGACGCTAGAACTCGCCTCACCACCTCCTGCGGCCGGTGCCAGACCAGCTGCTCGCCGATGCGGACCACCCGGTACCCCGCCTCGTGCAGTGCCCTGTCCCGAATGGCGTCGGCCGCCTCGTCCGAGAGCGTGCTGTGGTGCAGGTCGCTGTCGATCTCGACGACCAGCCTTTCGTCCGGGTACAGGAAGTCGACCCGACCGATCCACTCCTCGCCGCCGACATCGCGCTGGCGCACGGGCAGCGGGAGACCGGCCGCCTGCACGATCGAAAGGAACCTGGCCTCGAGCCCGCTCTCGGGGGCGACGTACCCGTCCACGCGGGCGGCCAGCAGCTGCCGCATGACTGCGCTCCCCGCCCGCCCGCGGGTGGACAACACCGCAACCACCTCTCGGACCGCCCGGACGGTGGTGAGGCCCCGGGCCAGGGCGTTGTCGAACGCCCGCTCCGTCCGCCCGGGATGGAGCACGCCTGCAAGGTCGAAGATCGTGCGAGCGACCGTGGTGACGGCCACGCCTTGGACCGTGCAGAGGTGGCCGTCGGGCAGGTGACACGTGCGGTGGACTGTTGCGAGCGAGCACATGCTTCCCGACCGGCCCACCGCCCGGCTGACGTGGAGTGGACCGGGCAGGAATCCCGGCAGACGCCAGAGGGCGGCCGCCGTCTCGTGGGACACGGCAGCGCCCGGACCGGCATCCAACGCGGCCGCCATGGCGCGCTGGCGGAATGTCCGCTGGGTGCCGACCAACCGGATCACCTTCGATGTCACCGGCTCCCAGTCGGAAGACGCGGTCCGTCGTCGAAGGTGATGGCGGCTCGCGCCCAGCTCCTGCGCTTGGCGCCGGGTGATCACACCGTGCTGGCGTTCGGCCAGCGCTCGCAGGTTCCGGTCGAGATCCACGGACCCAGTACATCAGAAGGGTGCGACAGCCCGTTCTCTGTACTGAAACGGTATGTTTCTGGCGCTCCTGAGTGTCCAGAACGCAGGGGTACGGTCGGCCGGTGCCTGAGCTTGCTGAAGTCGACGCCTACCGGCGGTTGGCGACGCGTGCGCTCGGGCGGCGGGTGGCGGAGGTGGTGGCGCCGGACGCCTGGTACCTGCGGGGCGGGCTCGACGCCGACACGCTCACCGATGCGCTGGTCGGCCGGCGGTTCGTCGACGCCCGGCGCCTGGGCAAGCTCCTCCTTCTGGACACCGACAAGGACGGGCCGGTGCTGGGGCTGCGCTTCGGCATGAGCGGGCGTCTGCTGGTGGACGGGACGGCGGGCGTCGACGAGCTGCTGTACAGCTCCAACCAGGACCTCGAGCGCTGGGACCGGTTCGGTGTCCGCTTCGCCGATGGTGGCGACATGCGTATCCGCGACCCCCGCCGGTTGGGCGGGGTCGAGCTGGCGCCGTCAGAGGACCGTCTGGGGCCCGACGCCCTCACGATCACCGCCGAGGACCTGACCCAGGCGCTGGGCCGGAGCCAGGCGCCGCTGAAGGCGCGCCTGCTCGACCAGGCCCGGCTCGCAGGGGTCGGCAACCTGGCCGCCGACGAGATCCTGTGGCGGGCCGGCCTCGACCCCAGCCGCCCAGCCGGCACACTCTCGCCCAGCGAGGTGGCCCGGCTCCACGAGCACCTGGTGGGCACCCTCGCCGACCTCATCGCCCAAGGCGGCTCGCACACGGGCGACCTGCAGGTCGAACGTCACGCCGGTGGCATGTGCCCGAGAGACGGCACGCCCCTCGTCCGGCGGACGGTCGGCGGACGAACCACCTGGAGCTGCCCAGGACATCAGCGATAGCTCGCCCCTACGGCGGCAACGCCCCGGCCCCCAGGACCGGCATCCTGCGGAGCAGGACGTCCTGGGAGTTGGTGACGGGGTTGGCCTCACGGGTGTCGCTCCACACCACGTAGGCGGCCGCGTCGACCGAGGCGACGCCCGGCGGATAGTGGTTGCCCAACTGGCCAAGGGCACCGAGCGGGCCGGAGTAGCCCTTGCCCCGGTCGATGGGGGCCTCGTTGACCTGGCGGGCGATGAAGTTCTCGCCCGCGTCGGTGGAGTAGGTCCAGTAGACCTCGTCGAAGACCTGGGCCTCCGGGTCGGGGGACGTGTGGTAGTAGACGATGTCGATGCGCCCGTTGGGCGCCAGCGACATCGAGGGCGACCGGCTGGCCCCGGTGGCCGCCCTGTCGGGTGCCAGCAGCACCGACCGCTCCCCCCAGCTGACCCCCTTGTCCAGAGACTTCCGGAAGAAGATCTGGAACCGCCCCGTGCGGGAGTCGGCCCAGACGGTGTAGAGGTTCCCGGTGAGCGGGTCGGCGATGAGCTTGGCCGGGTCGTACTGCTGGCCGATCTGGATCTGGCGGTCGAGCACGCTGTGGGCGAAGGTCTTGCCGCCGTCGGTGGACTTGGCCAGGTAGAGCTCGACCGGCCCGTCGCTGAACCGCCGCTGGAAGGTCATGTAGACGACGCCGTCACGGTCCATCGCCGGCTGCGAGGGGTTCTGCCCCGCGGGCGGGTCGTTCACGACGACCGGGTCCGAATAGGTCTGTCCTCCGTCGTCGGAGCGGGCGAAGATCGCCCCGTCGCACTGCGTACCTCCGGCGGCGCCGGGCTGAGCTGCCGGGTGGCACGTCCAGGCTGAGAGCAGGACGGTGTCGGGCCCGTTGTTCCCCGGCACCACGGTCATGAGCGGCCGACCGAGCCCGATCTCGGGAGCGGTGGGCCGGATCGCCACCTTGGCCGGGCCGAAGCTCCGACCGCCGTCGTTCGACGTGGCCACCAGCACGCTCTCCCGCCGCTCGTCGTCGGCGTGGGCGGACCCGAAGACGCTGTAGACCTTCCCTCCGCTGCCCATCGCCACGCTGCCGCTGGCCACGTGGCCACCCGAGGGCCCGTTGATCCGGCAGCCCGTGTAGCCGGGCGGGAGGTCGTAGAAGCCGTCGATCCAGTCCTTGCCGCGGTCGAAGGTGGTGTGGAACCCACAGCGGGTCTCGAGGACGTTGGCGTCGGACACCACGACGTGGTCGGGATCGGCCGGGTCGGCGGCCACGTAGGCCCCCTCGTAGCCCCGGGCCGGCACCGGGTTGGCCGACGCCCGGCACGGTGGGAACTCGCATCGCGTGGCGTCGGCCGAGTCGACCTTCTTCGTGTCGCGTGAGGCGAAGGCGATCCCGCCCAGCGCGAGGAAGACGAATCCGAGCACCATGAGGACGACGGGGCGGCGTAGGAAGCTCATCGCCGGTCATCCTACGAAGTCGACCGTCAGCAAGACGTCAGTACGCAGCCGACCGCGCTACAGGCCGCATCTGCGGATCTAATAGCCGGCGGAGCTTGCGTTTGCGGGGTACCATCCGCCCGTGCCGACCTTCCAGATGGGCCAGGCGGCCGAGCTGCTCGGCGTCAGCACCGACACGCTGCGCCGCTGGGCCGATGCCGGCCGGCTGGCCACCACCCGCAGCGCCGGCGGGCGGCGGCTGATCGACGGTGTGGCCCTCGCCGAGCTCGCCCGCACGCTCGCAGTCGAGCCCCCCTCCGGCGGGGTGGTGTCGGCCTCGGCCCGCAACCGCTTCACCGGCATCGTCACCCGGGTGGTCAAGGACACGGTCATGGCCCAGGTCGAGCTTCAGGCCGGGCCGCACCGGATCGTCTCGCTCCTGAGCCGGGAGGCGGTCGACGATCTCGGCCTGGCGCCCGGAATGCTCGCGGTCGCGTCGATCAAGGCCACCAACGTCGTCGTCGAGCTGCCGGCCAAGCCGTGAGGAGGACGGTCGCCGCCCTCCTCGCCGCCACGCTGGCGACGGCGTGCAGCGCCGGCGCGTCGACGCCCTCCGGCCCTCGGATCACGGTGCTCGCCGCCGCCTCCCTCACCGAGGCGTTCGAGGACCTCGGACGGGGCGCCGCCGTGACCTTCAGCTTCGCCGGCTCGCAGCAACTGGTGGCCCAGGTCGGGGCGGGAGCACCGGTGGACGTGGTGGCCACCGCGGACCCCGACGCCATGGACCGGCTGGCCCGAGCCGGCTTGGTCAACACTCCGAGGACCTTCGCCGCCAACCGGCTGACCATCGCCGTCCGCTCCGGAAACCCCGAGCGCATCCAGGGGCTCGCCGACCTGGCCCGGGACGGCCTCAAGGTCGTCCTCGCCGACCCTGCGGTGCCCGCCGGGCGGTACGCCCGCCAGGTCCTGGAGCGGGCGGGGGTCCGGGTGCGGCCCGTGTCGCTCGAGCTCGACGTCAAGGCCGTGGCCCGCAAGGTCGCTGCGGGCGAGGCAGATGCCGGCATCGTCTACACGACCGACGTGGCCGCCGGATCCGCAGTGGCCATTCCCGACGCCTCGAACGTGGTGGCCACCTTTCCCGTGGCCGTGGTGCGCGCCTCGACCGACCGCGCCGCCGCCGAGGCGTTCGTCGACCGGCTCCTGGGCCAGCCCGGCCGGGCCGCCCTCTCAGCCCGCGGCTTCCTACTCCCGTGAGGAAGGCCGCGGTGCCGCTGGCCGCCACTGCGGCCGTGGCCCTCATGGTGCTGCCGCTCGCCGGACTGCTGGTGCGGGTTCCGTGGTCGACGCTCGCCACGGAGCTGGCCACGTCGGAGGCCCAAGAGGCTCTGCGCCTCTCGGTCGTGTGCTCGTTGGGCGCGCTCGCGGTGGCCGTCGTGCTCGGCGTGCCCCTGGCGTGGGTGCTGGCCCGGGTGGCGTTCCCCGGGCGCTCGCTGCTTCGCGCCCTGGTGACGCTCCCCATGGTGCTGCCCCCGGTGGTGGGCGGGGTCGGCCTCCTGGCGATCTTCGGCCGGCGGGGCCTGCTCGGCGCCCGGCTGGGGTCCCTCCCCGGCTTCCCACTGCCCTTCACCATCCAGGGCGTGGTCCTGGCCCAGGCCTTCGTGGCCATGCCGTTCCTGGTGGTCGCCACCGAGGCCGGGCTGCGCCAGCTGGACCGGCGCTACGAGGACGCAGCAGCCACCCTCGGCGCCCGCCCGTGGCACCGCTTCCGGACGGTCACCCTGCCCCTGATCGGGCCGTCGCTCGTGGCCGGCGCCGCCCTGTCCTGGGCCCGGGCCCTCGGCGAGTTCGGGGCCACGATCACCTTCGCCGGCAGCCTGCCCGGCCGCACCCGCACGCTGCCGACGGCCATCTACGCGGGCCTGCAGAGCCGCCCGGAGGCTGCGGTCGCCCTGTCGGTGGTCCTGCTGGCCGTCTCCCTCACCGTCCTCGTGGTGCTCCGCGGCCGCTGGTTGGGCGCGGGAGGCCCGTGACCCTCACGGCCGACGTGGGCCTGAGGCTGGGCTCGC
Source organism: uncultured Acidimicrobiales bacterium (assembly GCA_902805665.1). Classification (GTDB taxonomy): domain Bacteria; phylum Actinomycetota; class Acidimicrobiia; order Acidimicrobiales; family AC-14; genus CADCTB01. The sequence continues at coordinate 20,748 of CADCTB010000177.1, read as the reverse complement.
TCGAGCTCGACGTGGCGATGCGTACCCCGCCCGACGAGGTCGTCGCTGTCGTCGGCCCCAACGGGTCGGGGAAGTCGACCCTGCTGCGTGCGCTCGCGGGCCTTGTCCGTCTCGATCGGGGCCGGGTCGTGCTGAACGACGTGGTGCTCGACGACGTCGCGGCCGGCGCCCACGTCGAGCCCGAGCAGCGCCCGGTGTCGGTGATGTTCCAGGACACGCTCCTGTTCCCTCACCTCAGCGCCCTGGACAACGTCGCCTACGGCATCCGGGCCCGAGGCACCGGGCGGACCGACGCCCGTCGCCGCGCCGATACCTGGCTCGAGAGGGTCGGCCTGGACGGCACCCACCGGGACAGCCGTCCGGCCGCGCTCTCGGGGGGCCAGGCCCAGCGGGTGGCCCTCGCCCGGGCGCTGGCCACCGAACCAGCGCTCCTGCTCCTCGACGAGCCGCTGTCCGCCGTCGACGTGAGCGCCAAGGCACCGCTGCGGCGGGTGCTCCGTGAGCAGCTGGCCGGCTCGCCCGCGGTCCGAGTCCTCGTCACCCACGACCCGGTCGATGCGATGGCGCTCGCCGATCGCCTGGTCGTCATCGAGCAGGGAAGGGTCAGCCAGGAGGGTCCGATCGCCGAGGTCACCACCCGACCCCGCTCGGCGTGGGTGGCCCAGCTGGCGGGGCTCAACCTCTTCCGCGGCCGGGCCGAGGGTCGCCACCTCGTGCTCGGGGACGGCTCGCAGCTCACGGTGGCCACCGCTGTGCGCGGACCGGCGTTTGCCCTCGTCCACCCCCGGGCCGTGACCGTCCACCGCAGCAGGCCGGAAGGCAGTGCCCGCAACGCGTGGCCGGGGGAGGCCACGGGCCTGCACCTGGAGGGCGACCGGGTCCGCGTCCAGGTCCACGGGACGCCGTGCATCGTCGCCGAGCTCACGCCCGCCGGCGCCGCCGACCTGCGGCTGGCCGAGGGAGGGCCCGTCTGGGTATCGGTCAAGGCCACCGAGATCGACGTCTACCCGGACTGACCCCGTACTCTCGGAGCCATGATCGTCCGCGACGCCCTCTTCATCGGCGGCTCCTGGGTGCCGCCGGCGGGCGACGGGGTGATCGAAGTCGGCAACGCGGCCACCGAGGAGGTCATGGGATCGGTGCCCGACGGCGGTCCGGTCGACGTCGACCGCGCCGCGACCGCGGCCCGGGCTGCGTTCGACGAGTGGTCGCGCACCTCGGTCGACGAGCGGGCAAAGGTGGTGGAGCGGCTGGGCGAAGCCCTGAGCGCCCTGGTGCCGGAGGTGGGCACTGTGGTGGCCCAGGAGGTCGGCATGCCGCTCTCCATGGCCACCGTGATCCAGGGCGCCCTTCCGGCCTTGGTGATGGGCTCCTACGGGTCGATCCTCCGTGAGGTGGTGTTCGAGGAGCGGATCGGCAGCTCGCTGGTGGTGCGGGAGGCGGCGGGGGTGGTGGCCGCCATCACGCCTTGGAACTACCCGCTGCACCAGGCGGTGGCCAAGGTCGCCCCCGCCCTCGCCGCCGGCTGCACCGTCGTGCTCAAGCCCAGCGAGGTCGCTCCCCTCTCGGCCTTCCTGCTGGCCGAGGCGGCGGAGGAGGCCGGCCTGCCGCCCGGCGTCCTCAACCTGGTCACGGGGCGGGGGTCGGCCGCCGGCGAGGCGCTGGTGGCCCACCCGGAGGTCGACGTCGTCTCCTTCACCGGCTCCACGACCGCGGGCCGCAAAGTGGCTGCGCTCGCGGCCCAGAGCATCAAGCGGGTGACGCTCGAGCTCAGCGGCAAGTCGCCGAGCGTGGTGCTCGACGACGCCGACCTGTCCGAGGCGGTCAACTCGGCGGTGCGCCAGTGCATGCTGAACTCGGGGCAGACCTGCATCGCCTGGAGCCGGCTGCTGGTCCCCCGCCACATGCACGACCAGGCGGCCGAGCTCGCCGCCGATGTGGTCGCGTCGTACGTCCTGGGAGACCCGCTGAACCCCTCGACCACCCTCGGTCCCGTGGCCACGGGCGCGCACCGGGAGCGGGTGCGGGCCGCCATTCAGGGCGGTGTCGACGAAGGGGCGACGCTGGTGGCGGGGGGATCCCACCAGCCGGACGGCCTCGACCGCGGGTGGTTCGTGAGCCCGACCGTCTTCGCGGGCGTGGAGCCCGGGATGACCGTCGCCCGGGAGGAGGTGTTCGGGCCGGTGCTGGCCGTGCTTCCCTACGACGGCGAGGACGACGCCGTCCGCCTGGCCAACGACACCATCTACGGGCTCTCGGCCGGGGTGTTCTCGGCGGACCGGGAGCGGGCCCTAGGGGTGGCCCGCCGGCTGCGGGCCGGCATGGTCGACGTCAACGGCGGCGGGTTCAACCTGCTCGCCCCGTTCGGTGGCTTCAAGCAGTCGGGATACGGCCGGGAGCTCGGTCGCCACGGCCTCGAGGCCTACCTCGAGACCAAATCGCTCCAGCTCCCGTGACGGTCGCCGAGCGCACGCGCACGATCACGCCCGTCCTTCCGGTGGACCTGCGGCTGACGCTCTTCCCGCTGCGCCGGGGCCGGCTGGATCCGTCCGTGCGCTACCAGCCCGGTGGAGTGTGGCGGGCCACCCGCACCCCGGCCGGACCGGTCACCACCCACCTGCGGACCGTCCCGGCCGACGGGACCGTGACCATGCGGGCCTGGGGACCGGGAGCCGAGTGGGCGCTCGACGCCCTCCCCGCACTCGTCGGCGCCGGCGACTCCCTGGACGGCTTCCATCCGGGTACCGGCGTGGTGGCCGACCTGCATCACCGCCTGCCCGGCCTCCGCATCGGCCGGTCGGCCGCGGTGATGGAGGCCCTGGTCCCGAGCATCCTCGAGCAGAAGGTCGTCGGGCTCGAGGCCCGGCGCTCCTACGCCCGGTTGGTGCACACACTGGGCGAGCCTGCGCCCGGGCCCGCGGGCGCCGCCCTCACCGTGCCGCCCCCGGCGGACGTGCTGGCCGCCACGCCGTCATGGACGTTTCACCGCTTCGGCGTCGAGCGGAAGCGGGCTGACGCCATCCGCCTGGCCTGCTCCTACGCCACCCGGATCGAGGAGACGGTCGACATGGCGCCCACTGACGCCCGCAAGCGCCTCTCCGCCCTGCCTGGCATCGGCGCGTGGACGGCGGCCGAGGTCGCCCTTGTCGCCCTCGGCGATGCCGACGCGGTGAGCGTCGGCGACTACCACCTGCCCGACCAGGTGGCGTGGGCCCTGGCCGGCGAGCCCCGGGCCGACGACGCCCGCATGCTCGAGCTCCTCGAACCGTGGCGGGGCCACCGGGGCCGCGTCCTCCGCCTGCTGGGAGCGGGCGCCGGCGCCGCGCCCCGTCACGGCCCGAGGATGCCGCTCCGGTCGATCGCCGGGCAGTGAGGCCGCACCGTCATCCCGGCCCGAGAGCGACGTCGAGCACCGAGGCGAAGGCGGCGGCCCAGTCGGCGTAGCCCAGGGCGCCGGGATGGAAGCCGTCGGCGGCCATCTTGCCCCGCCAGGGTGGCCCGGTTCGGGCCCACACGTCGGCCACGAGGAGTCCGGCGGCCGGAGCCTCCGCCCGGACCACCCGGTTGGCCGCCTCGGTCCGTTCCCGGCTCAAGCCCTGGGGCAGCGTGGCGATGATCGCCCCCTCCGGCAGCCGGCCGATGATCCGGCGCAACTGGTCGGCCAGCTGCCCGGCAGGCGTGCGGCCCACGATGTCGTTCGCCCCGATGGCGCAGGTGACGAGGTCCGGCGGCACAGGAAGCGCCTCCAGCGCGGGAAGCTGGCGGTCGACGACGTCGGCGGCGCGGGCTCCCGAGCGGGAGAAGTTCACCACCCGCCACCGCTGGTCGGAGCCCTCGTTGAGCGCCCGGAGCAGCTGCCCCACGTAGCCCTCGTCCCACGACGGGGCTCCGATGCCCTGGGCGGTGGAGTCGCCCAGGACGGCCCACAGCGGGCCCGCACCGCCGAGCGCCACCCCGTTCGCCTCCTCCCAGTCGGCGGCGTAGCGGGCCACCTGGGCGTGCACCGAACGCAGGCCGGGATGGACGGCGCGGGCGATGCGGCCCAGCACCGACACGTCACGCCCTCCCGTACCGGGACACCGCGTACCCTACGCGGGGAATTCCCCGTTTCTCGAGGGGTTGGTTGAAAGTATGACGACTTCTTCGGTGATCGACGGCCGCATCGACGTGCGGCGCGCCGCGGACCGCTTCCACACCACGCTCCCCTGGCTCGAGTCGCATCATTCCTTCAGCTTCTCGCGCCACTACGACCCGGCCAACACCGGCCATGGCCTGCTCCTGGTCAACAACGACGACATCGTCCGTGCCGGCACCGGGTTCTCCACCCATCCCCACCAGGACATGGAGATCGTGACCTGGGTCCTCGGCGGCGAGCTCGAGCACAAGGACTCGACCGGGCACAAGGGACTGCTGTACCCGGGCCTGGCCCAGCGCATGAGCGCCGGCCGGGGCATCTGGCACTCGGAGATGAACCCCCGCGGCGATGCCGACGTCCACTTCGTCCAGATGTGGGTGTTGCCCGACACCGAGCGGGTCGACCCGGGCTACGAGCAGCTCGACATCAACGGGGAGCTGGCCCGCGGAGGGCTGGTACCGATCGCCTCCGGCCGCGGTCATGATGCGGCCATCTCCATCCGCCAGCGCGACGCAGTCCTGTGGGGCGGACGCCTCCTGCCCGGGGAGACGGTGTCGGTGCCCGACGCCCGCATGGCCCACCTCTTCGTCGCCCGTGGCGGGCTCACCTTCGAGGGTGTCGGCCGGCTCGAGGCGGGCGACGCCGTACGGCTCACCGCAGCCGGAGCGCCCACGCTGGTCGCCGACGAGACCGAGGGCGCCGAGGTCCTGATCTGGGAGCTCGGCCGGTGACCGGTCCGGGAGACCGGTCCGACATGGACACACTGGCCGGCGCGGCCGCAGGGAGCGTGGGCCGGTGAACCTGCTGGTCGGCACCGCCGCCGGCCTGCACCGGGTCGACGACGGCCAGACCGAGCTGGCCGGGCGCCAGGTCAACGCCCTGGGCGGCGACCTCGCGCTGGTCGAGGGGCGGGCCGTCTGGCGCAACGGTGAGTGGGTCGGCGACCCCCTCGTCGGGCCGCTGGCCACGTGCGTCCTTCCGGTCGACGGTGGCGCGCTGGTCGGAACGGTCGAGGGCCATCTCGTCCGGCTCCCCACCGGTGAGCGGCTCGCCTCCTTCGAAGAGGCCCCCGGCCGCGACGACTGGTACACGCCCTGGGGTGGACCAGCCGACGTCCGTTCGCTCGCCGCCGGCCCCGACGGAACGCTTTACGTCAACGTCCATGTGGGCGGGATCCTGCGCTCCACCGACGGTGGCGCCAGCTGGGAGCCCACCCTGGACATCGACCTCGACGTCCACCAGGTCACCGTCGCCGAGGACGGCACCGTGCTGGCGGCCACCGCCCTCGGGCTGGCCACGAGCGACGATGGCGGCGACACCTGGACCGTGGTCGACGAAGGCCTGGCCGCCACGTACGCCCGGGCGGTGGCCGTCGCCGGCGACACCGTGCTTCTGTCCGTCTCCACCGGGCCCGACGGTCGCCGGGCCGCCGTCTACCGGCGGCCCCTCCACGGCGGTGGGCCGTTCCGGCGGTCGGCGATCGGCCTGCCGGGCACCTTCCCGGGCAACATCGACACGTTCTGCCTGGTGGGCGCCGGCTCGGTGGCCGCCCTCGGCACCTTCGCCGGCCGGGTCTACCTGTCCGACGACGCCGGAGCTTCGTGGGCGACGGTGGCCGCCGGCCCTCCCGTCACCTGCCTGGCCCTGGTCTGAGCGCCCTCGATCGGAGCGTCAGTCCGGCAGCTCCACCGGCACCACCGGCACCGTCTGCACCGCGCCCCGGCGGAACACCTCGACCCCGACGGTGCGGCCGATGCGGTCGCCCGACATCAGCCGCTGGAGGTCTCCGACGTTGGCGACCGGCCTGCCGTCGACCCCGAGCAGCAGGTCCTCGGGCCGTAGGCCGGCGTCGGCCGCCGGGCTGCCGGCTACCACGGTGAGGATCTCGATGCCCCGCTCCCGCCCGGTGGCGGCAGCCGCCTTGGGCGGCAGCGGCCGGGAGCCGCCGGCGATGCCGAGGTAGGCGCGACGGACCCGACCGTCGCTCATGAGGGCGGAGACGATGCCGCGGGTGGTGGCGTTGATCGGCACGGCCAGGCCCAGGCCCTGGCCGACACCCGGCCCGACGACCGCGGTGTTGATCCCCACCACCTCGCCCGCCCCGTTGGCCAGGGCGCCCCCGGAGTTGCCCGGATGCAGCGCGGCGTCGGTCTGGATGACGTTCTCCACCATGCGCCCGGCCCGGCTGGCGGCGGCGGCGAACGACCGGCCCAGCGCGCTGACCACTCCGGCGCTCACCGAGCCGGCGAATCCCAGGGGGTTGCCGATGGCCACGACCAGCTGGCCGACCCGCAGCCGGTCCGCGTCGCCCAGAGCCGCGGTCGTGAGCTCGGCCCCGGCGCTGGTGCGGATGACAGCCAGGTCCGACAGGGGGTCGGCGCCCACGACGTCGAACTCGGCCTCGGCGCCGTCGGCGAACACCGCCACGCCTCCCGAGCTCCGTTCCACCACGTGGGCAGAGGTGAGCAGGAATCCGTCGGCCGTGATGGCCACCGCCGAGCCCGAGCCCTGCGGGCGCCGGCCACCCGGCACCCGGGCCATCACCCGCAGGCTGGCGACCGACGGGATCAGCCGCTCGGCCACCGACATGACCACGCGGGAATACGCGTCGAGGACGTCGACCTCCTCCTCGACCATCGTCACCGGCCCGACCTCTGACGAGGGCGGTCCGGCGAATGCCTCCTGGACCGACCTCCCGGGCCGGTCATGCCGAGCCTTCCTCGCGGGCCCCGCCCACCTCGAACGTCACGCTGACCGACAGCTCCTCGGCGCCCCGGACGACCGTGAGGACCAGCGCCTGCCCTTCGCCCAGACCGTCGACCGCCTGGTAGAGGTCGTCGATGCTGGTGACCGGTGACCCGCCCGCCTCGACGATCAGGTCCCCCCGACGCAGGCCGGCATTGGCGGCCGGGCTGGCCTCCTCGACCTGCTGGATCAGGACGCCGTCGCGGTCGGGCAGGCCGGCGGCCCGGCGGATGTGACGGGCGGCCCGTCCGGGCACGAGACCCACGCCCAGGCGCGGGCGGGTGGGCGACTCGCCCCGGCTCAAGGCGTCGACCCGGCGGCGGAGGTCGTCGTCGGCCGGGAGCGCGGCGTAGAAGCCCTCGCCCAGGCGGTTGGTGTTGAGGCCGACGAGGCGGCCCGACGAGTCGAGCAGGGGGCCACCCGATGACCCCTTGGCCATCGGCGCGGTGTGCTCGATGGTGCCGGTGACGCGGCGGCCCCGGGGACCACGGAACGTGCGACCGACAGCCGCAACCGTCCCCAGTGTCACCCGCAGGCCCCGGCCGCCGGGGTTGGACGCGGCGAAGACCGACGCTCCGACCCGACTGGGGGCGGAGGCCCACTCGAGCGGTGTCACGCCGGTGGTATCGGCCGCGATGGTGGCCACGTCGCCGTCGATGTCGTGGCCCGACACCTGGCCCTGCACCGTCCGCCCGTCGGCGAAGATGAGGGTCACCCCGGGATCACTGACGTTGTGGGCGTTGGTCAGCACCACGCCGTCGGCGACCACCACGCCCGATCCGAGGCCCCACCCGTGGCCGATGCCGACGACGGCCGGCCCGATCCTCTCGGCGACCTCGACGGTTGCCGACTCCAGCTCCTCCAACACACCCATGACGACCTCCAGGTCAGTGACTTGTGATTTGCAAGTTACTAGTCACAAGCCGCTATGCCAACCGGATGCTGCGAGAATGGGCGCATGGCAGCAGAGGGGTCCCCGCTCGAGGAGGCGGTGGCGCGGGTGGGCGACCGGTGGGCGCTGCTCATCGTCTCCGCCCTCCTGGACGGGCCCCGCCGCTTCAACGACCTGCAGGCCGACGTCGGGGGTATCGCGCCCAACGTCCTGAGCCAGCGCCTGCGCACCCTCGAGCAGCACGGGGTGGTGGTGGCCACGCCGTACTCCGAGCGCCCGCCCCGGTTCGTCTACCAGCTCACCGCCGCAGGAGCGGAGCTGGCCGGGGCCCTTCGTCTCCTGGCCCAATGGGGCGCGGGCCAGTCACCCGACACCGTCGAGCCCCTCCGCCATCAGGCGTGTGGGACCCCGTTCGAGGCCCGCTGGTACTGCCCCACCTGCAACTCCGTCGAGGGGGACCCCACGGCCGAGGAGAGTGTCCGCTTCCTCTAGAAGCCGATGCCGCCTACCGTGGGCCGGCTGCCCGGCGAGGGTCGGGCTGGGGACAGTTAGGAGCAACATGAGCAACACCCACTCCCGCCGATGGGCGCACGTCGGGGCGTTGATCGCGCTCGCCGCGCTCGGTGCCGCCTGCGGCGGCGGCGACGGCGCCAAGACCGTCACTGCCGCCGACTACAGCTTCCAGAACCTACCGAAGGAGGTCGACGCCGGCACCGAGCTGAAGCTCACCAACGCCTCCACCAAGGAGGTGCACGAGATGGTCGTCTTCCGCATTCCGGACGGGGAACGCCGCTCGGTGCAGGAGCTCGTGAACCTGCCGGAATCCCAGCAGGAGGCGATCTTCGGCGCCGGCCCACCCGCCATGGTGCTGGTCGCCCCGCCGAAAGGCGGCGGCGACGTGATCAAGGCGGTCGGCGACGGGAAGCTCACCGAGGCGGGCCGCTACGCCGTCGTGTGCTTCATCCCGGTCGGCGCCGACCCCCAGGCCTACCTTGCCGCCGCCCAGGGACCACCCACCGACGGCCCGCCGCAGGTCGCCGGCGGCCCCCCGCACGCGGTGCAGGGCATGTACGGCCAGATCACCGTCAAGTAGCGGAGCCCGAACCGGGGACGATCGAGCACGCCAGGGCGTGTCGGATCGTCCCCGGTTCGAGTCGGTCAGGCGGCGACAGCCTCCGGGACGGCCGGCTCCAGGGCCAGCTCGAGGAGGTCGGCGACGTTGTCGACCAGGTGGAACGTCATGCGCTCCCGCACGGCCTCCGGCACGTCGTCGAGGTCGGCGCCGTTGCGGGCGGGCAGGAACACGGTGGTCAGGCCGGCCCGGTCGGCGGCCAGCACCTTCTGCTTGACCCCACCGATGGGCAGGACCCGGCCCTGCAGGGTGACCTCGCCGGTCATGCCCACGTTGGCCCGCACCGGCCGGCCGGCCAGCAGGCTGGCCAGGGCGGTCACCATGGTCACGCCGGCCGACGGGCCGTCCTTGGGGACGGCGCCGGCGGGCACGTGCAGGTGGTACCGCTTCTCGGGGTCGACGGCGAGGTGGCCGCGCACGTAGGAGAGGGCGATCTCGGCCGACTCCTTCATGACGTCGCCCAGCTGGCCGGTGAGGGTCAGCGCGGGCAGGCCATTGGAGGCAGGAAGTGACGTGGCCTCGATGAAGAGGACGTCGCCACCCATACCGGTGACGGCCAGCCCCGTGGCCACGCCCGGAACGGCGGTGCGGTCGGCCGCCTCGAAGAAGTACTTGGGCCGGCCCAGGTAGGTACGGACGTCGTCACGGTCGACCACGACCGGCGCCTCCACGGTTCGCGACGCGAGGCGGGTCGCCACCTTGCGCAACACCTTGCCCAGCTCGCGCTCGAGGTTCCGGACACCGGCCTCGCGGGTGTAGTCGGTCACGATCAGCCGGAGGGCGTCGTCAGTACACGACACCTCCTCGGCCGACAGGCCGTTGCGCTCCAGCTGCCGCGACAGCAGGTGATCGCGGGCGATGCCGACCTTCTCGTCCTCGGTGTAGCCGTCGAGGGAGATGATCTCCATCCGGTCCAGCAACGGGCCGGGGATGGTGTCGAACACATTGGCGGTGGCGATGAAGAGCACGTCGGACAGGTCGAGGTCGACCTCCAGGTAGTGGTCCCGGAAGGTGTGGTTCTGGGCCGGGTCGAGCACCTCGAGCAGGGCCGACGAGGGGTCGCCCCGCCAGTCGCTGCCGAGCTTGTCGACCTCGTCCAGCATGAAGACGGGGTTCATGGTCCCCGCCTCGCGCAGGGCCCGGACGATGCGGCCCGCCTGGGCGCCGACGTAGGTCCGGCGGTGGCCGCGGATCTCGGCCTCGTCGCGCACGCCGCCCAGGGACACCCGGGCGAACGAACGGCCCAGCGCCCGGGCGACCGACTCCCCGAGCGAGGTCTTGCCCACGCCGGGAGGGCCGACCAGGGCGACGATGGCCCCCGAGCCCCGACCGCTCACGGGCGTGAGCCCGCGCTCGGCCCGCAGCTTGCGGACGGCCAGGTACTCGATGATGCGGTCCTTGACGTCGTCGAGGCCGGTGTGGTCGGCGTCGAGGATGGCGCGGGCCTCGACCACGTCGAGCTTGTCCTCGGAGCTCTTGCCCCAGGGGATCTCGAAGACGGTGTCGAGCCAGGTGCGGATCCAGCCGTGCTCCGGGCTCTGCTCGCTTGTGCGCTCCAGCCGGTCGAGCTCACGCTCGACCGCCGTGCGCACCGACTCCGGCAGGGTGTCGAGCTTGGCCCGGTAGTCGGCGATGGCGCCTTCGCCGTCACCGTCCTCACCGAGCTCCTTGCGGATGGCCGCCATCTGCTGGCGCAGCAGGAACTCGCGCTGGGTCTTCTCCATCCCGTCGGCGACGTCGGACTGGATGCGCTCCTTCAGGGTCAGGTCGGCCAGCGTCTCGCGGGCCCAGGCCAGGACCTTCTCCAGGCGGGCCTCGACGTCGACGGTCTCCAGGACCTCGAGCTTCTGCTCGAAGGAGAGGTCGGGCGAGTAGCCGGCGGTGTCGGCCATCGTGCCGGGGTCGGTGATGCCGCGCAGGGCCTCGGCCAGGCCGCCTGCGCCGCGGTGGTCGAGGATGTTCTCGACCACGGCCCGGTACTCCCGAGCCAGCTCACGGGCCCGGGGCGAGGGCTCGAGGTCGGCACTCACGGACTGGGCCTGCACCCAGAGGGCGGACCCGGTCGGCGCCGGGACGCCGATGCCGACGACAGCGCGGTGAAGACCTCGGACCACGACGGCCCGGAGGCCGCTGGCCAGCTCGCCGGAGTCCTCGACCTTGGCGACCGTACCGACGCGGGCATAGCGGTCGTCGATGCGGGGGACGAGGAGGACGCGGCCGTCGGACAGTTCTGTGGCGTCGATGGCGGTTCTGGCCTCGTCGCTCTCAATGGCCATCGTCACCACCATGCCGGGCAGCACCACGCCGGTGGCGAGGGGCAGCAGGGGCAGGGCGGTCGTGCTTGCGCCGTTCGGGCTGGCGCCGTTCGGACGGAAAGTATCCATGGTGAGAGGTAGAACAGCGTACGGACCGGGGCTGTTCCCGCGGCCGGCCGGGCCGGTTCCCCGGCGGCGGGCTAGGTTCGGCCCCGATGGCTGACACCGAGTTCACGCGCAAGGACAGGGTGGTGGCAGCCCAGGACCTGCCCGGCGTGCCGGAGGGCACCCCTGGCGAGGTCATCATGGTGACCGGCCTGTCGTGGATCCGCTACCGCGTCGACTTCGACAACGGGATCGAGATGAGCCTGGTCGACGGCCGCTATCTCAAGCCAGCCGCGACGAAGCGGAAAGCTCGGGCGTAGGCCCGGGCGCCTTCAGGCGCCGCCGGCGGGTGACCCGGGCGGCCAGCCAGTGCCAGCTGGCGACCGGCGGCAGGGCGATGCTGGTCGCCACCATGGCCGCCACCTCCCCCGGCGTCCGGGGCCCGGGAATGATCCGCGCCACCGCCAGCTCGGCGGTGCCGAGGGCCCACCCCGCCAGCCCGGCCCGCCACACCACCGGCTGCCGCGTGGCCAGACCGGCCAGCCCGGCGACGCCGCACGCAGTCGTGAGCAGGTGGCGCGGCCGGCGTCCCGGGGGTGCGTCGTCGCCCTGCCAGTTGCGGCCGTGCAGGGCCGCCATGAGCACATCGTCCCGATTGCCGGCCTGGAGGCGGAGGCTGACCCACCAGGGCGCCGGTCGTACCGGGTGGGTCACCCGGCGGCCGCCCATGGCCAGCTTGCCGCCCTCGGCCTGCAGGCGCAGGGCCAGGTCGGCGTCCTCCCGGTAGGCCCGCGGGAAGCGCTCGTCGAAGCCGTCGACCTTCTCCAGGGCGCTGCGCCGCACCGCCATGTCGGCGGTGATCCACCGGGCCGACGTCAACCCGGTGACGTTGCGCTCCCAGTCCGTGGGCCGACGGCCGGCCGGCAGGGGCACGGCGACCCGCCCCTGCACCGCCACCACGTCGAGTGCGGCGGTCGAGAGGTCGGTGTCGAGGTCGGCGAGCCACGAGTCGGAGGGCACGACGTCGTCGTCGACGAACACCACCCACGCGGCGTCACTGGCCCGCCAGCCGATGTTCCGCGCCGCCGCCGGGCCTGCGCCCCGGCCCTCCAGGACGTCGACGTCGTCACGCGACGCCACGTCGAGGGGCCGGGAGCGGTCGCGGCGGTCGTCGACGACGATCACCCGGTCCGGTCGTGGCCCGTCGGACGCGGCAATGGTGTCGAGCAGGGTGACGAGTGACTCGCGCCCGACAGTAGGAATGACGAGGTCGAAGATGAACCCGTGTTACCCGGCGGGCCCAAAGGCTGAACCAGCCGCCGGCCACAGGAGAGGGGTGCCGCCGCACTCCCAGCCGGCGGAACCGGAAGGGGCGGCACCCCCACTGAGGTTGTCGACCGATACGTGCCCCTGGTTGAGGTGCATCCCGCCGAACGAGCGACAGGTCAGGTCCGATCGGTGGGCTCCCTGGCCGCCAGGGGGCGCAGGATGAGGTCGAAGGCGGTCCAGACCGTCTTCGACCAGGGATAGAACACGATCGGCGCCACAACCGCTCCGACGAGGCCGCCGACCACGAAGGGCAGGATGCTCGCATCGGGGTCGTCGGCCAGCCGGACGATCAGCGGCACGACGGCGAGCAGGATGACCATCCCCTGGGCGACGGCCAGGTTGATCACGTAGGCGCCGAGAAAGAAGCCCTCTTCCCGCTCGAAGCGGTACCCGCAGCGCGGGCACCTCTCCTTCATGCGGAACCAGCGGGTGAACAGCTTGCCGCTGCCGCAGACGGCGCAGCGCTTCAGCAGGCCACGTCCCAGCATTCGGGTCCTGGTGGGCGGCGGGCTGACGGGCACCACGGGGAGGAGGCTAGGCCCACAGGACCGGCTCAGCGGCCGGGGTGAGCAGACGTTGCAGGGCGCCGGGTCCGCCGGTTCGGTGTGCCGCCGCACCTCCGCCCGTCGCCCTGCAACGTCGGTTGCCGCCGCAACCAGGCCTATTTCACACCGGCCACACCCCTCGTCGAAAGGGTGCTGCCCGGTCTCTTGTCAGAGTGGGGTTTTCACCACCATGCCGGTCGATGACGTGAGCCATGGGCGAGCGGTGGGCATACCCCTCCCGTGACCACCCTCGTCGGTTTCTCCCACCTGAGCCTTTCCGTGACCGACCTGGACCGGAGCACCGAGTGGTACCGCGAGATGCTGGGCTTCACCGTGGACTCACGGGTCGAGGGTGACGGCTTCCGCCGGAACCGTCTCCGTCACCCCGACGCCGGGATCACCCTCACCCTCACCGCCCATGAGGCGGGTTCGGGCGACGCTTTCGACGAGCGCCGGACCGGCATGGACCACGTGTCCTTCGCCGTCCCGAGCATCGAGAACCTGCATGACCTCAAGGAGCAGTTCCAGGCGAGGGGTGTCGAGCACTCCGAGGTGAAGCCCACCGCCAGCGGCGCGGGCGGGATGATCACGTTCCGCGACCCGGACAACATCCAGCTCGAGCTCTTCGCCGCCGGCTGAGCCTCGTCAGGCGACGGCCGTGCGCGACAGCACCGCGGCCAGCACCTCGTCCGCCTGCCCGGCCAGCTCCTCGAGCGGCCGGTTGCGGTGGACCCGCTCACCGAGGTCGACCTGGGCGACGGCCGCCGGCCCGAACCGGCGGGCCACGTCGATCAGCATGCCTATCTCCACGCCGTAGCCGGCCTCCAGCACGAGGCCGTCGAGCGCATGCCGGCGGACCGCCACCTCGCCGGCCAGAGGCTGGCGGACGAAGGCCAGCTCGGGAAGGAGACGGCGGAGCAGCGGACGGGCCAGCAGCTCGGTCACGCGTCCGCCGCCGGCGCCGTCGTTCCAGGCCCGGCGGTACGTGCCCTTCACCAGGACCACGGAGAGATCGGTGAGCAGGGGCTCGACCAGGGCGCTCACGAAATGGATCCCGAAGTTCCGCACGTCGGCGTCGACGAAGACCACGATGTCGCCGGTGGCCACGCGGGCGGCCTCGGCCATGGCCGCGCCCTTCCCCGGGCTGCGGGTCGAGCGCAGGACCCGGGCCCCGAGTGCCAGAGCGATCGATCCGGTGCCGTCCGTGGAGCCGTCGTCGACCACGACGACCTCGTCGACCAGGGGACCGGGCCCGTCGAGGGCCGCAACGAGCGGCGACACGACGCCCGCCACGGTCGGGGCCTCGTTGCGGGCCGGGACGCAGACCGACACCCGCAACCCGGCCGCCACCTTCGCCGCGGCGACCTCGGGGACGCCCGGGGCGGTGATGGTCACGAGCGGATGCCGGCCAGGTCGAGGAACTCGGCGCGCGACCGGGCGTCGTCGCGGATCAGCCCGTGCAGCGACGAGGTGACGGTGCGTGACCCGACCGCCTGCACCCCGCGCAGCGACATGCACAGGTGCTCGGCCTCGAGCACCACACCCGCCCCCTTCGGCTCCAGCCGGTCCTCGAGCCAGTCACCGATCTGCTTGGTCAGGCGCTCCTGGACCTGCAGGCGCCGGGAGAAGTGCTCCACCACCCGCGCCAGCTTCGAGAGCCCGAGGATGCGCGCGCCCGGCAGGTACCCCACGTGCGCCACGCCCGAGAACGGAAGCAGGTGGTGCTCGCACAGGGAGTGGAACGGGATGTCCCGCACCAGCACCAGCTCGTCGTAGCCCTCGTCGTTGGGGAAGGTGGTGGGCACGAAGGGCCGGGAGGTGAGCAGCTCCTCGTAGGCCAGCGCCACCCGCCGGGGCGTGTCCCGGAGATGGTCGCTGTCCGGGTCCTGACCCAGGGCGGACAGCAGCGCCCGCACGGCCGAGGTCGCACCGTCGACGTCGAACGTGACCGGGGACGGCACCACGCGAAGGGATGGGAGCGTCACGTGATCGGCCACCGTCACATCGACTGCGTTGCTCATGGGGCCTCCTGACGGCACCAGCGTTCTAAAGGGGACTGATCTCTACTTTACACGGTAGACTCACACCATCGAGATGGACGACCACGACGCCCGATGCGACTCCGATGCCGACCTGGCCGCGCTGGCCGCCCTGGGTGACCCGCTCCGGCGCCGGTTGTACCGCTTCGTCGGCGGGCAGGACCACCCCGTGGGTCGTGACGAAGCCGCCGAGGGGGTCGGCATCTCCCGCTCGACAGCCGCCTTCCACCTCGACCGGCTGGTCGACGACGGGCTGCTGGACATCGAGTTCCGCCGCCTGACCGGCCGCCAGGGGCCGGGAGCGGGCCGTCCGGCCAAGCTGTACCGGCGGGCGGCCCGGGAGATCGCCGTCAGCCTGCCCGCCAGGCGCTACGAGCTGGCCGCCGGCCTCCTTGCGGCCGCGGTGACGGAGTCCACCGGGACCGGGGCGCCGGTCGGCGCCGCACTGGAGCGGCTGGCCCGTGAGCGAGGAGCCGCGATGGCGGGCACGGTCGCCGGCCACACAGGCAGGCGGGCGACCCGGGCGGCACTGGCTCGCGCCGCAGCTGAGGCGCTGGCGGCCGAGGGCTACGAGCCGCGGGCCTCGGCGGGCGAGATCCTGCTCGGGAACTGCCCGTTCTCCGCGGTGGTCGCCGACCATCCGGAGCTGGTGTGCACGATGAACCTCGCCCTACTCGAAGGATTCACCGCCGCCCTCTCCGAAGGAGGTATGAGCACCCGGCTCCGCCCCACCGAAGGCGCCTGCTGCGTGCGGCTGGTCCTGGACGGCCCTTGACCCAGATACCCCCCGGTGGTATATTGACGAGTACCCGTACGGGGTAGACGTACGTTCCGTAGACCTGTCAGCCGCATGATTCCCAGGAGGATCGCCACCATGAGCACGACCACCACCATCACCGTCGACGGGATGACCTGCGGCCACTGCGTGAACGCCGTCCAGACCGAGGTGGGCAAGCTCGAAGGTGTCACCGATGTGGCGGTCGACCTGTCGAGTGGCCAGGTCACCGTCGTGGCCGAGAGCACGCCCGACCCCGCCGCCTTGCAGGAGGCGGTCGAGGAAGCCGGCTACGAGGTGCGACGTTGAGCGCGATCACAGGACCCACACGGGTCGAGCTCGACATCGGCGGGATGACCTGCGCGTCCTGCGCGGCCCGGATCGAGAAGCGCCTGAACCGCCTCGACGGGGTGACGGCCACGGTCAACTACGCCACGGAGCACGCCACCGTGCAGATTCCTGAGGGCACCGCCCCGGCCGACGTGATCGCCGCCGTGGAGGCCGCCGGCTACACGGCCGTCCTCCCTCGGGTCGAGCGGGCCACCGAGGCCGGTGCCGGCGAGACCCTTGCGGACGAGCCGGACGAGACCGCGCCCCTCCGCACCCGACTCCTGGTGTCGCTGGTCCTCAGCGTCCCGGTGATCGCCATGGCCATGATCCCCGCCCTGCAGTTCGAGAACTGGCAGTGGCTGTCACTCACGCTGGCCTCGCCCGTGGTGGTCTGGGGAGCGCTCCCCTTCCACCGCGCCGCCTGGGTGAACCTCCGCCATCGGGCCGCCACCATGGACACCCTCATCTCCCTGGGCACGCTCGCCGCCTACGGCTGGTCGCTGTACGCCCTGTTCTGGGGCCACGCCGGCATGCCCGGGATGAAGATGCCGTTCGACCTCACCGTGTCTCGCGGCTCCGGCACGCACGAGATCTACCTGGAGGTGGCCGCCGGCGTCACCGTGTTCATCCTGGCCGGCCGGTACTTCGAGGCTCGGGCCAAGCGCCGCTCGGGCGCCGCGCTGCGGGCCCTGCTGGAGCTGGGGGCGAAGGACGTGGCCGTGCTCCGCAACGGCGTGGAGCGCCGCATCCCCGTGGACCAGCTGGCGGTCGGAGACCTCTTCGTGGTCCGCCCCGGCGAGAAGGTGGCAACCGACGGTGTCGTCGACGAGGGCACGTCGGCCATCGACGCCTCCCTGCTCACGGGCGAGAGCGTCCCGGTCGAGGTCGGGCCGGGCGACGCGGTAGTGGGTGCCACCGTGAACGCCGGCGGTCGCCTCGTCGTGCGGGCCACCCGCGTCGGCGCCGACACCCAGCTGGCCCAGATGGGACGGCTGGTCACCGAGGCCCAGAGTGGCAAGGCGCCGGTCCAGCGCCTGGCCGACCGCATCTCGTCGGTGTTCGTGCCGGTGGTCATCGTCCTGGCCCTCGTCACCCTGGGCGTGTGGTTGGTCTCCGGCGAAGGCTCGGCCGCGGCCTTCGCCAGCGCGGTCGCCGTCCTCATCATCGCCTGCCCGTGCGCCCTGGGCCTGGCCACCCCCACCGCCCTGCTGGTCGGCACCGGCCGGGGCGCCCAGCTCGGCATCCTCATCAAGGGCCCGGAGATCCTCGAATCGACCCGCAAGATCGACACCGTCGTCCTCGACAAGACCGGCACGGTCACCACCGGGCAGATGTCGCTGATGGAGGTCGTCCCTGCGCCCGGCACGACCGCCGAGGAGGCGCTGGCCCTGGTCGGTGCGGTGGAGGACGCCTCCGAGCACCCGATCGCCCGGGCCATCGCCGCCGCGGCCAAGTCCCGGCTTGGTTCGCTCCCGCCGGTGGAGTCCTTCAACAACACCCAGGGCCTCGGTGTCCAAGGCGTGGTCGACGGCCACGCCGTGGTGGCCGGTCGCATGCGCTTCCTCGCCGACTGGGGCCTCACCCTGGGCCCCGAGCTGGCCGCGGCCAAGGATGCCGCCGAGGCCGCCGGCCGCACAGCCGTCCTTGCCGGTTGGGACGGCCACGCTCGAGCCGTGCTGGTCGTCGCCGACACGGTCAAGCCCACGTCGGCCGAGGCCGTCGCCCATCTGCGGGCGCTCGGCCTCACGCCCGTCCTGCTCACCGGTGACAACACCGCCACCGCCCAGGCGGTCGCCGCCGAGCTGGGGATCGACCAGGTCGTCGCCGAGGTCATGCCCGAGGAGAAACTGGATGTCGTCCGCCGCCTGCAGGACGAGGGAAAGGTGGTGGCCATGGTGGGCGACGGTGTCAACGACGCCGCCGCCCTGGCCCAGGCCGACCTCGGACTGGCCATGGGCACCGGCACCGACGTCGCCATCGAGGCCAGCGACATCACCCTGGTCCGGGGTGACCTGCGCTCCGCCGCCGACGCCATCCGCCTGTCGCGCCGGACCCTGCGCACCATCAAGGGCAACCTGTTCTGGGCCTTCGCCTACAACGTCGCCGCCCTGCCCCTCGCCGCGCTGGGGTTCCTGAACCCCATGATCGCCGGGGCCGCCATGGCCTTTTCCAGCATCTTCGTCGTCAGCAACAGCCTGCGGCTCCGTTCGTTCCGTACCTCTCACTGACAATCAGCCGCCTGAGCTCACCGAGGAGACCACCGTCATGAGACGCGTCATGTTCCTGCTCGCCATCCCCGTCCTTGCCGTCCTGGCCGCCTGCGGGTCGAGCGACGACGGCAACACCACCGCCGGCTCCGGCGACGCCCGGGTCGTCGAGGTGGAGATGCGCGACATAGCTTTCGCCCCCACTGCGGTCGACGTCCGCGCCGGGGAGAAGGTGCGCTTCGTGTTCAAGAACACCGGCCAGGTCGTCCACGACGCCTTCATCGGCGACCAGGCCGCCCAGGACGAGCACGAGAAGGAGATGCGTGGCGGCCACGGCGACCACGGGAAGGGCGGTAACGCAGTGAGCGTGAAGCCGGGGAAGACCGAGCAGCTCACCTACACCTTTGACCGGCCCGGACAGATCCTCATCGGGTGCCACCAGCCCGGCCACTACACCGGGGGCATGAAGGCCACCGTCAACATCGCATAGGCCGTCGGGGCTGCGGGTAGGCGGAACGCCATGAGCACCCGGCGACCGAGATGGATCCCAGTCCTCGCCCTCCTCACCCTCCTGGCCACTGCGTGCAGCGGAGGAGGTGGTGGCGACGCCTCCAGCGAGGACGCCACCGCTCCGGTGGGAGGCCAGACCGGCCCCAGCGAGCGGCCGGTGCAGTTCGAGGGGGCGGGCAAGGTGAAGCTGTTCGGCACCCTCACCATGCCCGCCCTCCAGTCCGGCGGCAGCGTGCCGGGAGTCCTGGTCGTGCCCACGGCCGGCGTCGGCGGGCTCCTGGCCCCGACCGGCGTTGCCGACCCGTTCACCAAGGACCTGGCGACGACGTTCGCCGGGGCAGGCGTCGCCGCCTACCGGTACGACCAGCGGGGCACGGGTGAGAGCAGGCTCGAGCCCGACGTCCGCCTCTCCCTCGACGATCTCGTCGCCGACGCCCGAGCCGGGCTCGACTTGTTGGCCCAGCGCCGGGAGACGACGGGGCGGGATCTCTCCGTCATCGGCTATGACCAGGGCGGGCTGGTGGCCCTGCGCCTGGCCGCCGTCGACGACCGGGTCAAGCGGGTCGTGCTGATATCGACGCCCGGGCGGTCTCTCCTCGACGTGAGGGCCGCCCAGGTGCAGGCCCGCTACGGCCCCGAGGCGGCGGAGGCGCTGCGCACCGAGGTCGCCAACCTCCTGACCACCCGGACGGTGCCGCCGCTCGAGGCCCTGCGGACCGAGCTGCGGCCGATGCTGCCCGCCCAGGAAGCCGGCTTCCTCGCCCAGCTGTACGGGTACGACCCGGCGGCGGACGCAGCACGGGTGAAGGCGCAGACGATGATCGTCGTACCCACCGATCCGGCGCCGTACGACCCTCAGCGGCTGGCGGCGGCCATTCCCGGCGCCCAGGTGGTCAACTCCGTGGGCAGCGGGTCGGCGCTGGTCATCTCCGGGCCGACGCCCGAGGACCGATCCGATCCGACCAGCGCCAACCACGACCATGGGGCCGCCCCGCCGGTGGCCACGACCAAGCGCGACACCGACGCCCTGGACCGGATGGCCCGGTTCGTGGCCGCCACCTCCGGCACCCGGTAGCTGAGTCCGGTAGCGCCCTCAGTGGCAGTGTGAACTGCCACTGACCGCCGAACCGTCGGAGCGAAGCGACGCTTGGTTCGGCGGAACAGGTCGGAGGGCGGCCGGAGGCCGCACCTCGCCGTTGGAGCCCCGAAGGGCATCTCAGTCCCTCAGTGGCAGTGTGAACTGCCACTGACCGCCGAACCGTCGGAGCGAAGCGACGCTTGGTTCGGCGGAACAGGTGGGAGGGCGGCCGGAGGCCGCACGGCGCCGTTGAGTGGCCGAGGCCTGAAGGGCCGAAGGCCTGTCAGTCAAAGTCGAACATCTCGCTCAGGAACTTCTTCTTCTTCGGGCGGTACTGCCCCGCCGGGTACCCCGGCTCCCGCCGGCGGTCGTCGTCCCGCCAGTCGCTCCGCTCACGACGGTCGTCGCGGTCGTCGCGGTCGTCGCGGTCGTCGTCGCTCTCGCTGCGGGAGATGAGCTTGTCGAGCTCGCCGCGATCGAGCCACACGCCTCGACACTGCGGGCAGTAGTCGATCTCGACGTTCTGACGCTCCGACATCAGGAGCGTGGTGCCGTCAACGGGACATTGCATCGAGAGGTTCCTCCTCGGGAACTCGCGTGGCACGCAGCGACGCCCACACCGGCAGGTGGTACACGTTGGAAACCAGCATCTTCGCGCCCATGACCATCAG
>CADCTB010000176.1 GCA_902805665.1 uncultured Acidimicrobiales bacterium | reverse complement strand
CAGGCGGGGGGACGAGCGGCAGGACGAGCAGCAGGACGAGCAGCAGGACGAGCGGGTGCCCTCCTCGTGACCGCCGGTGCCGGGCCGGTCCGGCCACCGGCCGGCCGGCCCAGGTCCCGGCGGGGGGAGGGCGAGCGGCTCCGCGACGAGATCCTCGCCGCCGCCGAGCGCCTGCTCCTCCGCACTGCGGACGAGGACGCGGTGTCGATGCGCGCCATCGCCGAGGAGGCAGGCGTCGCCCCGCCCTCGATCTACCTGCACTTCGCCGACAAGTCGGAGCTGCTCTTCGAGGTGTGCGAGCGCCACTTCGCGGCCCTCGACGCCGCCACCTCGAGCGCTGCCGCCCAGGGTGACGGGCCGCTCGACGCCCTGCGCCTCCGGGGTGAGGCCTACTTCAGGTTCGGGCTGGAGCACCCCGAGCACTACCGGATCCTGTTCCTCGGGAAGCCGACGACGACGCCTCCCGCCTGGCTGTCGGAGAAGCTCGCCGAGGCCGCCGCCCTCGGCCACCTCGTCGAGGACGTCCAGCGCTGCGTCGACGCCGGCGTGCTGCGCCCGGGGGTCGACCCGCTCCTCGTCGCCATCGGGCTCTGGATGGCCATCCACGGTGCCGTCTCGCTCATGATCGCCAAGCCGGCGTTCCCGTGGCCGGACCCGGAGGTCGTGCTCGACCACGTGCTCGACACCCAGGTCTTCGGCCTCGGACTGCCGCCCCAGCCGCCCACCGGGGCCGGCCGCTGAGGCGACGCAGCCACCGCTGACCTCGCTCCGGGGCGTCGGGCCCACGCCGCTCTGCCCTGCGAGGGTCGCCGAGGGCGCTCCGATGCGACGGTAAGGTGACGCCCGCCGCCGTCGCGGGCTGAGAACCGCAGCGGTCACGGGTGCGCCCGTGGGGACGAGGTACGAGCGTCGTGCCTCACGGACAGCAGAGGAAGACACCACGTGGACGTACCGGTCCTCGCCGCCTTGCGCGGCGTCACCCTTGCCGCCGAAGGCGGTTACCAGGCCTTCGAGCTGGGCGGGGGTGAGAAGCTGGCGCTGCTCTTCTCGGCCCTGACCGCCCTGCTCGCCATCGGCGTCGGGTTCTCCTTGATGAAGGGCGTCCTGGCCGCCGACCGCGGCACCCCGGCGATGATCGAGATCGCGAGCGCCATCCAGGAGGGGGCCAGCGCCTACCTGAGCCGGCAGTTCCGCACGATCGCCGTCATCGTCGTGCCGCTCGCGGTGGTGGTGTTCCTCACGTCGACCAGCGTGTTGAAGCCGGACGGGACCGAGGCGCTCAGCTTCTTCGAGTCCGGGCTGTTCCGCACGATCGCGTTCGTGGCCGGCTGCCTCATGTCCGGCCTCACCGGCTTCATCGGCATGGGCCTCGCCGTGCGGGGCAACGTGCGCACCGCGGCGGCGGCCAAGGCGGGCTCGCTGCCGGCCGCCCTCAAGGTGGCCTTCCGCACCGGCGGCGTGGCGGGCATGTTCACCGTGGGCCTCGGCCTGCTCGGCGCCACCATCATCATCCTGATCTTCCAGAACACAAGCTCGGCCATCCTCATCGGCTTCGGCTTCGGTGGCTCGCTGCTGGCCCTGTTCCTGCGGGTCGGCGGCGGCATCTTCACCAAGGCGGCCGACGTGGGCGCCGACCTGGTCGGCAAGGTCGAGGCCGGCATCCCCGAGGACGACCCCCGCAACCCGGCCACCATCGCCGACAACGTCGGCGACAACGTGGGCGACTGCGCCGGCATGGCCGCCGACCTGTTCGAGAGCTACGAGGTCACCCTTGTCGCGTCCATCATCCTGGGGGTCGCCGCGTTCGCCTCCATCGGCCGGAACCCGGCTCTCGGCCTCATCTTCCCGGTCGTAGCCAGGGCCATCGGTGTCCTGGCCTCCATCGTGGGCGTGTACGCGGTACGGGCCACCGACAAGGACAAGTCGGCGATGGCCCCGATCAACCGGGGGTTCCTCACCGCCGGCCTCCTGACCGTGATCGGGACGTTCTTCGTCGCCCAGTTCTACGTGAAGAACCTGAAGGTGTTCTGGGCCGTCGTCATCGGCCTGGTCCTGGCCCAGATCGCCAGCCGCCTCACCGAGTACTTCACCTCGACCGAGACCGCCCCGGTGCGGGACATCGCCGAGGCCGCCCGAACGGGCCCGGCCACCACGGTCCTGTCCGGCATCGCGTCAGGCCTGGAGAGCTCGGTGTGGGCCATCGTCGCCATCGCCGGCGCCCTGGGCGTGGCCATCGGCCTCGGCGAGGGCAACATCCAGTTCACCTTCTACCTTGTGGCCCTGACCGGCATGGGCATGCTGGCCACCACCGGCGTGGTGGTGTCCGAGGACACCTTCGGCCCGGTGGCCGACAACGCCGCCGGCATCGCCGAGATGTCCGGCGAGTTCAGCGGCGAGGCGGAGCGGATCATGGTGAGCCTCGACGCGGTGGGCAACACCACCAAGGCCGTCACCAAGGGCTTCGCCATCGGCTCGGCCGTTATTGCGTCGGTGGCGCTCTTCGCCAGCTTCATCGAGACGATCGGGGCCGAGCTCGACATCGAGGAGACGGGCTCCGCGCTGTTCCAGAACCCCCTCACCCAGATCAACGTGGCCGATCCCAAGACCTTCATCGGGCTGCTGATCGGCGGCTCGGTCGCGTTCCTGTTCAGCTCGCTCGCCATCCGGGCCGTGGGTCGCACCGCCGCCGTGGTGGTCCAGGAGGTGCGGCGCCAGTTCGCCGACGGCAAGATCATGGCCGGCACCAAGCGCCCGGACTACGGCCCCGTCATCGACATCTGCACCGCGGCCTCGCTGCGGGAGCTGGCCACCCCGGCCCTGCTCGCGGTCCTCACGCCGGTCATCATCGGCTTCGGCATCAGCTACCTGGCCCTCGGTGCCTTCCTGGCCGCGGTCATCCTCACCGGCCAGCTCATGGCCAACTTCCTGTCCAACGCCGGTGGGGCCTGGGACAACGCCAAGAAGTACATCGAGGACGGCCATGAGGGCGGCAAGGGGTCCGACGCCCACAAGGCGGCCGTCATCGGTGACACCGTCGGTGACCCGTTCAAGGACACCGCCGGCCCGGCCCTGAACCCGCTCATCAAGGTGATGAACCTGGTGTCGCTGCTGATCCTGCCGGCGGTCATCAACCTCCGCGACAACGACCCCGCCCGGTTCGGCGTGGCCGGCCTGGCCCTGGCCGTGCTCATCGGGGCCATCGCCTTCTCCAAGCGCAAGGCGGCGCCGATGGACGAGAACCCCGACGGCGCCGAGAGCACGTTCATCCTCCCCGACTCCGGTGCGAGCGTGAGCTCCTAGCTACGGTCTCGGTGCGCCGTGCAGGGCGGCGCACAGGTCGGCGGTCAGTTCAGTGCTGAGTCCGAGGGCCGTGTACTCGAGGGCGTGACATATCTCGTGGGCGATCACGTGACGGAGGGTCGCATCAGAGGCACCGATGCGGCCCACGTCGATGGCGATCCAGCTGCCTGCCCCCTCGCAGTTCCAGCACGCCATCCCCCAGCGCGGCGTGCCGCCGACCAGGGCCTGACCCGGGCACCGGAACCCCCAGCCCGCAGGGAGGACGAGTCCGTGCTCCGCCACCCACTGGAGGGCGGCGGCGCAGCGCTCGGCCGGGCCGCTGCTCGTCGGCTGGGCCACCGGCGGCACCGGCGGCTGGGTGAGCCGCGGCGCAGTGGCAGGGGGAGCGGAGGTCACCCGGGTGGTCGTCGTGGCCGGCCGAGGCTTCACGGTGGTCGACGTGGACGTGGTCGTCGACGTCGACGTGGTGGTCGAGGGGGTCGACGTGGAGGTGCTCGAAGGAGGCGGCTCGGCGACCACGTCGGCAACCGCGACCACTGACGGTGGCGGTAGGGCGGCCGCCTCGCCGGCCCGCCATGCAACCGTCGCGCCGCCCAGGGCGAGGAGACCGACGACCGCAGCAACGCTCCCGACCAGGCGGTGGGTGTACCCGGAGAAGCGCATACGCACCTGTCGGCGGGATGCGGGGCGACCTTAACGAATCATCTACGCCGTCCTCCGCCGGCGAACGGGAACCACACCACCACCGCGAGATCCCACAGAGCGTGGCTGATGATGGGGGCCACCAGCGTTCCCCGCCATGCGAAGAGCGCGGCCCAGAACGCCCCGCCGACCACCGCGGCGAGGATGAGCACCGCCTTCCGCTCCCACAGGTGGACGGCGGCGTAGCCGGCCAGGGCGAGCAGGAAACCGGCGCGCGCCTGCACCAGTCCCCGCCAGAAGAGCTCCTCACACGGCCCCACGAGCAGCAGCACGGCCGGGATGGGCAGCCGTCCCGAATGGGGCACCGACCGGACCGTGTACAGCTGGTCGACCTGGGCGGCGGTCGCCGGCAGCCACCGCCGCAGCACCGCGTCGCCGGCCCAGAACACGCCGTAGAGCACCACTGCCCCGGCGACCCCGATGGCCACGTCGACAACCGTCGGCCGCAGCAGGTCGCCGATCACGGCCCGCTGGGCGACGACCGCGTAGGCGCCGATGGCCAGGCCCGCCACCGCGGCACGCGACCAGAAGGCCGCCCGTCCGAGGCCGAAGAGGGCGCCCCATGCCAACGCCGCGACCACGAGGCCGACCAGCACGGTGACGCTCATCGCAACTGCCGTGCCACAGTACGCATGACATGCGAATGCTGGTCACCGGCGCTTCCGGCTTCGTCGGGCGGTCCCTCGTGCCCGATCTCCTGGCCGCCGGCCACGACGTCCGCGCCGCCACCCGCCGCCCGGCCACCTACCACGGCCCCGGTGAGCCCGTCCTCCTCGATGTGCTCGACGGCACCGGGCTGGCCCAGGCCCTCGACGGGTGCGATGTCGCGTACTACCTCGTCCATTCCATGGAGGCCGCGGGCTTCGCCGCGGCCGACCGTGACGCGGCGGCCCGCTTCGCAGATGCAGCAGCGGCCGCCGGCGCCCGAGTCGTGTACCTGGGCGGTCTCGGCGAGGGCGCGGTGTCGGAGCACCTTCAGTCCCGTCACGAGGTGGGCCGTATCCTCCGGGAGGGCGCCGACACCGTGGAGCTGCGGGCCGCCATCGTGCTCGGGCGGGGCGGGGCCAGCTTCGAGATCAT
The DNA here is from genome assembly GCA_902805665.1 of uncultured Acidimicrobiales bacterium. Taxonomy (GTDB): domain Bacteria; phylum Actinomycetota; class Acidimicrobiia; order Acidimicrobiales; family AC-14; genus CADCTB01. The sequence goes on along the minus strand of CADCTB010000176.1, from coordinate 10,547 downwards.
GCGCCAGCTCGTCGACCGGCTGCCGGCGATGGTGTGCCCGAAGTGGGTGACCACCCGGTGCCAGCCCATCGCCCTGCCGGACATGGTCCGCTACCTGGTGGCGGCGTCCGGGATTAATGCCGACTGCTACGACGTGGGCGGGCCGGACATCCTCACCTACGAGGAGATGATGCGCCGTTACGCCACCCTCACCGGCCGCCGCCGGCTGATCGTGAAGGTCCCGGTGCTCACGCCGCGCCTGTCGTCGCTGTGGCTGGGCCTGGTCACCGATCTGCCCACGTCGGTGGGGCGGCCGCTGGTGCACGGCCTGTCGGTGGAGGTCATCGCCACCGACGACCGCATCCGGTCACTGGTTCCCTTCACCCTGCTCGGCTACGACGACGCCGTTCGGCTTGCGGTTTCGGTAGGCCTTGAGGACCTCGAGGAAGACGGGGATGAATGAGATCATCACGATCACCCCGATGATCGGCAGGAGCCACTTGTCGATGTCGGGGATCGACTCGCCGAGGACGTAGCCGGCGGCCGTCACGCCCGATCCCCACAGGATGCCGCCCACGACGTTGTAGGTCACGAACTTCCGGTACTCCATCTGGCCGACCCCCGCCACGACCGGCGCGAAGGTGCGGACCACGGGAATGAACCGGGCAAGGATGATGGTGCGGGGGCCGTTCTTCTCGAAGTAGGCCCGGGCCCGGTCGACGTTCTTCTTGTGGAAGAACCTCGAGTCCGGCCGTCGGAAGATGGCGGGGCCCGCCCGCCGGCCGATCACGTAACCCACCTGGTCGCCGGCGATGGCGGCGAGGGCGCAGCCGACCATGATCAAGGGGAAGTTCAACGTGCCTCTGGAGGCCAACAGGCCGGCGGTGAACAGCAGGGAGTCGCCGGGCAGGAAGAAGCCCACGAGCAGCCCGGACTCGGCGAAGACGATGACGAAGAGGCCGAGCGTTCCGAACGCCTCGATCAGGGTTTCGGGGTGCATTCCCGCACGCTAGACGCCCACCGTGTCTGGAACGCAGACGGCACGACGTTTGACAGCGGCCCCGTGGCCTGTCAATTGTCGTGTAGCCATGGCCAAACCTCTCGTCATCGTGGAATCGCCCGCCAAGGCCCGGACGATCGCCCGTTTTCTGGGCAGCGAGTTCGTGGTCGAGAGCTCCGTCGGGCACATCCGCGACCTCCCGAAGGACGCCAAGGAGATCCCGGCGGCCCAGAAGGGCGAGAGCTGGGCCCGCCTCGGCGTCGACGTCGACAACGGGTTCAAGCCGCTCTACGTCGTCAACAGCGAGAAGAAGCACATCGTCACCAAGCTCAAGGCTGCGCTCAAGGGCGCCACCGAGCTCTACCTCGCGACAGACGAGGACAGGGAGGGCGAATCGATCGCCTGGCATCTCATGGAGGTGCTCAACCCGCCGCAGGGCATGCCCGTGCGGCGCATGGTGTTCCACGAGATCACTCCGGGCGCCATCCAGGACGCTGTCGAGAACTGGCGCGACCTCGACCGTCGCCTGGTCGACGCCCAGGAGGCCCGCCGCATTCTCGACCGCCTCTACGGCTACGAGGTCTCGCCGGTCCTGTGGCGCAAGATCCTCCCCCGCCTGTCGGCCGGCCGGGTCCAGAGCGTGGCCACCCGCATCCTCGTGGAGCGGGAACGGGCCCGCATGCGGTTCCGCAGCGCGTCCTACTCCGACATCGAGGGGCGCTTCAGTAAGGACAGCCCCCCCTTCGGGGCCACGCTGGTCGCCATCGACGGCACCCGCCTGGCGACCGGCCGAGACTTCGACGAGACCGGCAATCGCACCGCGTCCGACGTGGTGGTCCTCGACCCTGAGGGCGCCCGCAGCCTGGTGGCCCGGCTGGCCGAGTCGACCTTCACGGTCAAGTCGGTCGACGAGAAGCCCTACAAGCGCACCCCGTATCCGCCGTTCATGACCTCCACCCTGCAGCAGGAGGCCGGTCGCAAGCTGCGGTACACCACCCAGCGGGCGATGAGCGTCGCCCAGCGCCTGTACGAGAACGGCTACATCACCTACATGCGGACCGACAGCACCGCCCTGTCGGAGACGGCGCTCAACGCGGCCCGTAGCCAGGCCGCCCAGCTGTACGGGGCCGACTACGTGCCGGCCGCTCCCCGCCGCTACGAAAAGAAGGTGAAGAACGCCCAGGAGGCCCACGAGGCCATCCGGCCCGCGGGCGACAGCTTCCGCATGCCCGACCAGGTGGCCCGGGAGGTCGCCCCCGACGAGGCCGCTCTCTACGAGCTGATCTGGAAGCGGACCATCGCCTCGCAGATGGCCGACGTGCGGGGCAAGAGCGTCCAGGTGCGCATCACCGGCCGGTCGTCGTCGAACGAAGAAGCGGCGCCTTCAGATGTGGAGTTCTCCGCCGGCGGCAAGGTCATCGAGTTCCCAGGGTTCCTACGGGCCTACGTCGAGGGCTCCGACGACCCCAACGCCGAGCTGGAGGACCGCGAGGTGCGCCTGCCCGCGCTCGCCGTCGGTGACACCCTCACCGCCGAGTCCCTGGAGCCCAAGGACCACGCCACCCAGCCGCCGGCCCGGTTCACGGAGGCCTCTCTGGTCAAGGCCCTCGAGGAGATGGGGGTGGGCCGCCCGTCGACCTACGCGTCCATCATCGCCACCATCCAGGACCGCGGCTACGTCTGGAAGAAGGGCTCGGCCCTCGTCCCGTCATTCACGGCCTTCGCGGTCGTGAACCTGCTGGAGAGCCACTTCGGCGACCTTGTCGACTATGCGTTCACCGCCCGCATGGAGGACGACCTCGACGGCATCGCCGGCGGCAACCAGGAAGCCCAGCCCTGGCTCTCGAAGTTCTACTTCGGGAACGACAATGGCCATCCGGGGCTGCGGGACATGGTCAAGGAGCGGCTGGAGGCCATCGACCCCCGGGCCATCAACTCCATCCCCCTCGGCACCGACCCCGACGGCAAGGAGGTCGTCGTCCGGGTGGGCCGTTACGGGCCCTACCTCTCGCGAGACGGCGAGACGGCGGCGGTGCCGGAAGGCATCGCCCCCGACGAGCTCACCGTCGACAAGGCGTTGGAGCTGCTGGCCACCCCGAGCGGCGACCGGGTGCTGGGCGACGACCCCGCCACCGGGCTGCCCGTCATCGCCCGGGCCGGGCGGTTCGGCCCCTACGTGCAGCTCGGCGAGGCCGACTCGTCGTCGAAGAAGAAGCCGCACACGTCGTCGCTGCTCAAGAACATGAACGTGGAGGCCGTCACCCTCGAGGACGCCCTGCGCCTACTGAGCCTTCCCCGATCGCTGGGCAAGGACCCGGTGGACGGGGCCGAGATCACCGTGCAGAACGGCCGCTACGGGCCCTATGTCAAGAAGGGCACCGATAGCCGAAGCCTCGAGGACGAGGAGCAGATGTTCACCATCACCCTCGAGGACGCCCTCGCCGTGCTGGCCCAACCCAAGGCGCGGGGCCGCCGGGGCACGGCCGCCCCGCCCCTCAAGGAGCTGGGCGACGACCCGGTGAGCAAGAAGCCCATGGTGGTGAAGGAGGGTCGCTTCGGTCCGTACGTGACCGATGGCGAGACCAATGCGTCACTTCGCAGCGGCGACGACGTGGAGTCGCTGACGCCGGAGCGGGGCGCGCAGTTGTTGCAGGACAAGCGGGACAAGGGCCCGGCGCCGCCCAAGCGGAAGGCCGCCGCAAAACGCAAGAAATAGGCTTGTCTCCCGTACGCTGACGACGTGGCCGAGCGCGTTTCCGAGACACCGGACGGCGATGCCACCGAGAAGCTGCCGTCCGTCGACGGCGGCACTCCCTCGGAGCCCTCCGGCCCCAAGCTCCTGGGCTCGTCGTCGTTCTTCCGGCTGTGGCTGGCCCAGGTGGTGTCGTCGATGGGCGACTGGATCGGCCTGTTCGCCATCCTCACCCTGACCGCCCGGGTGGCGAAAGGCTCGCCCGAGGCGGCCATCGCCCTGGTCATGAGCGCCCGGATGATCCCAGGGTTCTTCCTGGCCTCCGTGGGCGGGGTGCTGGTCGATCGCTGGGACCGCCGCAAGGTCATGGTGGGCTGCGACATCGGCCGGGGCCTCGTCTTCGCCACTCTGCCGTGGGTGGACTCCGTCCTGCACCTGTTCCTGGCGTCCCTGGTGATCGAGGTGCTCACCCTCCTGTGGTCGCCGGCCAAGGAGGCGTCGGTTCCCAACCTGGTCAAGCCCGACAAGCTGGCGTCGGCCAATTCGTTCTCGCTGGCCGCGGCCTACGGCACCTTCCCCGTCGCATCGGCCCTTTTCGCCTCCCTCACGAAGGTGTCGGAGATCGTGTCCCGCAACGCCGGGCCGCTCGGGTTCCTGAACTTCAACCAGGAGTCGCTGGCCATCTATGCCAACGTCGTCACGTTCTTCCTCTCCGCCTTCCTCATCTGGTCGCTGACCCTGCCCCGAAACCGGCCGGCCGAACGAGCGCCCATCGACCTGACCCGCACGTTCACCGAGATCAAGGAGGGCTGGAAGTTCATCGGCACCCAGCCCACCGTGCGCTCGGTCATGGTGGGCCTGGGCACCGGCCTGATCGGCGGCGGCATGATCGCTCCCCTCGGCCCGATCTACGCCAACCAGGTGCTCAATGCGGGGGCGGCCGGCTTCGGGCTGCTGTTGACCGCGCTCGGAATGGGGCTCGCCGTCGGCGTGGTCGGCCTGTCGACGTTCCAGAAGCGAGTCCCGCACAGCCAGGCGTTCCCGTGGGTCGTGGTCGGAGCCGGCGCGTCCATGCTGATCGCGGTGTCCATGGGCAGCCTGGGTCTCACCATGGCGTTCATCGCCATCATGGGCGTCTGCGCGGGCGCGGTGTACGTCCTGGGCTTCACCATCCTCCAGGAGAGCGTCGAGGACGAGTTGCGGGGCCGCACCTTCGCCACCCTGTACACGCTCTCCCGGCTGTGCATGCTGATCTCGCTGTCCCTGGCTCCGCTGGTGTCCCGCGTGCTCGACGACGTGTCGAATGCGCTGGTCGACGGCCAGCTGAGCCTGGGCGACGCCGACTTCAGCGTGCCGGGGGTGCGCCTCACCCTGTGGATAGGCGCGGCCATCATCCTGGCCGCCGGGGGCCTCGCTCTCCGAGCGTCTCGGGAACAACCATGAGCCGGCTGATCGTGTTCGAGGGTGGAGAGGGCAGCGGCAAGTCCACCCAGGCCGCCCTCCTCGCCGCCCGGCTCGGGGCGGTCCTGACCCATGAGCCGGGGGGCACGGAGATCGGGACCCGCATCCGTTCGGTGGTGCTCGATCCGGTCGTCGGCACCGTGCTCGACGTGCGGGCGGAGGCCCTGCTCATGGCCGCCGACCGGGCCCAACACGTGGCCGAGGTCATCCGCCCCGCGTTGGCCCGGGGCGACGACGTCGTCAGCGACCGCTTCACCGGGTCGACCCTTGCCTACCAGGGCTACGCCCGCGGACTTCCCGTCGACGAGCTGGTCTGGCTCTCCGCTTGGGCCACTGCTGGGTTGGAGCCGGACATCGTGATCCTGCTCGACGTCCCGGCCGAGGTCGCGGTCACCCGCATGAAGCGTGAACCGGACCGCATGGAGGCGGCGGGCGACGAGTTCCACCGCCGCGTGGCGGAGGGGTACCGCCTGCTGGCGGCCGCCGACCCTCGGCGCTGGCGCGTGGTCGAGGGCTCGGGCAGTGTCCAGGAGGTGGAGGCATTGGTGATGAAGGCGTTCGAGGCGTGAGCGTCTTCGAGGGCATCGTCGGCCAGGAGTCCGCCGTCGCCCACCTGCGGGCGGCGGTGGCCGCTCCGGTGCACGCCTACCTGCTGGTCGGCCCGCCGGGGTCGGGCAAGCGCACAGCCGCCTTCGCCCTGGCCGCCGGGCTGCTGTGCCCGCTCGGGGGATGCGGCGAGTGCGACGTGTGTGTGCGAGCCGTAGCCGGCGCCCACCCCGATGTTGTGCTGGTCGAGCGGTCGGGGCCGTCGATCACCGTCGACCAGGCCCGCGAGGTGCGGCGTCTGGCCATGCGCTCGCCCAACGAAGGGGCGCGCAAGGTCCTGATCCTCACCGACTTCCACCTCGTCCGGGAAGCGGCCTCCGTACTGCTCAAGGTGCTCGAGGAGCCGCCGGCGAGCACGGTCTTCGTGATCCTGGCCGAGCAGCTACCGCCCGAGCTGGTCACCATCGCGTCGCGCTGCGTGCAGGTCGACTTCGGTCCCCTGACCCCGCTGCAGGTCTCGGCGGCGCTGGAGAGCGAGGGTGTCGACCCCGCCGTCGCCTGTGAGGTGGCCGTCGTCGCCGGTGGCCGCCTCGACCGCGCTCGGCTGCTGGCCAACGACGCCGACTTCGGCAGCCGCCGGGACGCATGGCGCGAGGTGCCCGGGCGCCTGGACGGCACGGGGGCAACGGTCGCCGTCGTTGCGTCAGACCTGGGCGAGCTGCTGGGCCGGGCCGGTGTCGCGGCCCTCGAGGCCCGCCAGGCCGCCGAGCTCGCCGAGCTCCAGGAGCGGGTCGAGCGCACGGGCGAGCGGGGCGCCGGCCGCAAGGTCCTCACCGACCGCCACAAGCGCGAGCTGCGCCGCCTGCGTCATGACGAGCTGCGCTTCGGCCTGGCCACCATCGCCGCCGTCTACGGCGACGCCCTGGCCGACTCCGCCGGCGACGCCCGAGCCTGCATCGACGCCGTCGAAGCCATTCAGGACGCAGCGGAGGCCATGATCCGGAACCCCACCGAAGGACTGCTCCTGCAGTCGCTCCTGCTCAGACTGCCGCCCCTGCGTGACCGGCGTGCAATACTCGACAGCCCGCCCGGGTAGCTCAGTCCGGCAGAGCAGCTCACTCGTAATGAGCAGGTCGTCGGTTCGAATCCGACCTCGGGCTCAGCAGAAGCGGCGGCTCGGTGGGGCCGGCGGATCCTTGGCGACGCTGATCCACCGTGTCGACCACGGCAGCGGCGACTCAGGTGCCGTACCAGCCGTCGACATCGAATACCACGTGGGTGGTGCCCGACGAGTTGTACACGCTTACCTTGCCGTCGCTGCCCACCTTGGCTACCACGAGGTTGGGCACGGTCTGGCCGGCCAGGACGTTGAGGTTGGATGCGAGCGGGGCGACCGTGCCCGTGGGGAACACTGTGAGGTGGGCGGCAGTGCTGGGTTGAGTGGCCGTGACGTTGAGAACCGCCGCGGAGACGCCGGTGGCCGGCACACCGCCCTGTCCGGCAACAGCTACGGCCACAGCGGCCGCGGGACCCACCGGCGCCCGCAGCCCACCCGTCCCGAGCCAACACGTCCAGGCACTGGGAACCGCAAGAGCCACTCCTGTGCTCCGCGGGTGGCCGGACAGTATCGAGAGCCGCCCCACCCGAGGGCCGCGCGGCTGAGCGGACGGGGGCCAGCCCTTCATCGGGAACCGGCCGAACTCAGCCAAGGAGCCGGTACAGCCGGTGCTTCCATGTGCCGACAGCAGGGGGGTGAGCGACGCACCCCCCGATCTCGAGACGCTCTACCGGGAGCTGCAACCGGCGTTGCTCGTCCATCTGCGGACAATGCACGCCGGCCAAGCCGAGGACATCGCCGGCGATGTGTGGACAGAGGTCGCCGCGGGCCTGCCTCGGTTCGTCGGCGGAGACGCCGCCTTCCGGGCTTGGGTGTTCACCCTGGCCCGCCGCCGCACGATCGACAGCTACCGCCGAGCCGGGCGGCGCCCGACTGGTCCGCTGCCGGCTGACGGGTACCAGGTGGCCGGGGACCGTCCCGAAGACGAGACGGTGGCGCGCCTCTCGCTGGAGACGACCGTCGCCCAGCTCTGGGAGCTCCTTCCGGCCGACCAGGCGGAGGTGCTCCTCCTCCGGCTGGTCCGGGGACTCAGCGTTCGAGAGGTAGCGAGGCTGACCGTCAAGACGCCGGCGAACGTCCGGGTCCTGCAACACCGTGCGCTTCAGCGGCTGGCAGCCCTCCGACCGGCGAGGGAGGCAGGGTAGCGAACCGCCTCGCCGGAGACGTCGGAGAAGGAATTTGTAACGGCGGGCCCACCGCCAGCGGTCTAGTACTACGCGCCCGTGCTCGGGCTGCGGCGAACCCATGAAAGGCGGGCCATCCCCTTGCAACCTGTCGTCCGACGGATAGCGGTCGCAGTGACCGCCGGCGTCATCGCTGTCACCACCGCCATCACCATCACAAGCACCGCCAACGCCGAGACCGCCATAGGGGCGGGTGCCGGCATCGCTCTCGAGGACAACGCCCTGGACGCAGAGTTTGTGCAGGTCCTCCAGTCGACTCTCGACAGCCAGTTCATCGGTGTCGACGTGGCGCTGGTACGGGGCCGGCTCGTGCTCACCGGGTTCGCCTCGCCGGGCGCGCACGCTTCGGTGCTAGCCATCGTGGCCAACGCGCTGCAGGCCCCCGTGCCGGTCCCGGCGGCGGTGACGGTGGTCTCGCCCGACCTGGGCCCGGACTCGAGGGGCCTGCCCTTCCTCGGCGCCGGCGCCGGCATCGAGATCCCGAACCTCGGTGGACTGATCCGGGCGTTGGGCGTGGTCGACCGGGTGCGGATCATCCGCTGAGTCAACGACGGGGCGCCGGCCGGCGCGGCCCTACCGGCGCCGTACGATGAGGTGGCAGGGGCGGTCGGTGGGTCGCTTCCGGTGCCGGTGAGGTCGCAGGTGCGGTCGCGGTCGCTATCGGCGACGTCCGGGGCCGCCGCTGCGCTCCTGTCGCAGCTGCGGCCCATACCACCCGTGCCGGGGGGTGACCACCCGGCGTGCCGTCATCCGGAGTACCAGCCGGCCACGTCGGCGATCACATGGGTCCATCCGGCGTTGTTGTAGAGGCTGACCCGACCACCCTCCCCAACCTTGACGGTCACGAGGTTGGGCACCGTGCTGCCGTCGACATAGTTGAGGTTGGAGGCGAGCGGCCGGGAGGCGCCGCTCGGCCAGGCGGTCAGGTGGCTGTTGGCCGTGGCCTCGGTGACGGTCACGTTGAGCACGACCGCAGAAACGCCGTAGGCCGGAACGCCTCCCTGCCCAGTCACCTGCAGGTCGATGACCGACGCCGGTCCCGCCTTGGCGCCCACGGTGTCCCGGGTGTCGAGGACTCGGGCCGGCACGACGCTCGTGTACCCGGCCCCCACCTCGGGGGCCTCTCCGTACCATCCGGCCACGTCGGCCACGAGGTGGGCCCACCCCGCGTTGTTGTAGAGGCTGACCATGCCACCGGCGCCCACCTTGACGACCACCAGGTTGGGCACCGTCTGGCCGGGGGTGGCGTTGAGGTTGGAGGCCAGCGGCCGCGGCTGGCGCGTGGGCCAGGCAGTGATGTAGCTCATCTGCGTGGGCTCGGTCACAGTGACGTTCAGCACCACAGCCGACACCCCGGTGAGCGGCACGCCGCCCCGGCCGGTGACCTGCAAGGCAAGACTGGATGCCGGGCCGACCGCTGCGGTCGGCGCGCCCACCCCGTAGCGGGTGTCGAGGATGCGGGACGGAGCGAGAGGCGAGTAGCGGGCCCCTCCGGCGAGGGCATCGTCGGAGCCGTACCAACCGGCGACGTCGGCGATGACGTGGGCCGTCCCGACGTTGTTGTACAGACGGACCTGCCCGCCCGTACCCACCTTCACGACGACGAGGTTCGGCACGGTCAGGCCGGCGATGAAGTTCAGGTTGGACGCAAGCGGCATGGCCGCCCCCGCCGGCCAGACGGTCAGGTAGCTGGTGGCGGTCGGCTCTGTCACAGTGACATTGAGGACGACCGCCGTCACGCCCGTCGCCGGCACACCGCCCCGACCGGTCACCTGGAGGTTGAGGGTCGCCGCGGGGCCGAGCCGGGCGAGCGGAGCGCCGTTGCCGGTCCGGGTATCGAGGATGCGGGCCGGGGCGAGGGGATGGAACTCGTCGCCGGCAGCCAGCTCGGGCACGGGGAGCTGGGCCTCGTAGGCGCCCATGTCGACCCTGGCCGTGCCGTCGCCGTTCCCGTCGACGACCCGCGGGTTCGCGGCCAGGTCCGTCGCCGGCAGTGGCGCAGAGGCGTTGTCGCCGGCGTCGATCGCCGGTGACCCGAGGCTGAGGCGGTAGTCGCCTGCACCCGGGTCGACGAAGCGGGGGTCGAACCCGGTCCCGACCGCCCCACATCCCGCGGTGGGCGACAGGTCCCCCGAGTAGATGTTGTTGTGGGAGAAGGACGGCACCGGGTAGCCGTAGCCGTCGCACTCGACGACGCTGTGACCTCGCGGTCCGGTGACCACGTTCCCCACCAGCGACGAGACCGGCAGATCGTTGGCGTTGAAGATGCCGCTCCCCCCGAGGTGCACACCGCCCGCAGAAGCAACGGCAGTGTTGCCGCGGATCACGTTGTCGACGATGGTGACTGGGCCGTCGCTGAATACCGAGACGCCCCCACCGGAGCCGGCCGAGTTGTCCTCGAGGAGGTTGCCGCGCAATTCGGTACCCGGGGCCGAGTTGATCTCGACCGCCCCGCCCCGGCCCCCACTGGACTCCGTATGGTTGTCGCGGAACACGTTGTCGACGATGAGCGGGGCCCCGCCCCTCACCTTCACCGCGCCGCCGCCGGCGCCGACGTTCTCGCTGAAC
>CADCTB010000175.1 GCA_902805665.1 uncultured Acidimicrobiales bacterium | reverse complement strand
GTGATCCCCGCCAACAGCTCTCCCGTGGACCACACGTCCCGGGCGGTGCTGGCCGGTTCCGAGACACCGGCGCGTCAGGCGCAGGCGTGGAACCGGCCGCCGCGGGCGGCGCCCGATCCCACACCACCGGCCGCTCCGGGCGTCGACGCCAGCCCCGGCCCCAAGGAAGAGGAGCCGATCCCCACCCAGACCGGCGAGGGCCCAGGCCCGAACTCGCCGCTCGACATGCCGGCGCCGGACTGGAAGGAGAGCCTCAAGCGGGCGGCCAAGGAGTTCAAAGAGGACCGCGGCACGCTCACTGCTGCGGGCATGGCCTTCTACTGGTTCCTGGCGATCTTCCCCGCCCTGCTCGCCGCGGTCGGCATGCTGGGCCTGTTCAACGTCAGCAGCGATTTCGTGACGAAGCTCACAGCGCGCATCACGTCGGCGCTTCCCGGTGTCAGCGACATCCTGACGGTCCCCATCACCAACAGCGCGCAGACCGGTGGCTCTGTGCTGGCCGCTCTTTTCGGAGTGGCCGCGGCTCTGTGGAGTGCGTCGTCGGGCGCGGTCGGCATGCAGATCGGCCTCGACGTGGCCTACGACGTGAAGGACGACCGCAAGTTCATCGGGAAGCGCCTCGTGGCCTTCGAGCTGCTGCTTGCCGTTCTGGTGCTCGGCGGCGTCGCCACCGCCTTCATCGTCTTCGGTGCCCCGCTGGGGAACGCGCTGCGCGACAACCTTCCGTTCGGCTCGGCGTTCGTGGTGCTCTGGACCGTCACCCGCTGGGTCGTCGGACTGATCGCCCTGGTCGGGCTCTTCGCCAGCATCTACTACCTGGCTCCCAACCGCGACACGCCCAAGTGGGTGTGGGTGAGCCCCGGCGGGATCCTGGCCGGGGCCATCTGGCTCGTCGCCTCTCTGGGCTTCTCGATCTATGTGAAGAGCTTCAGCACGTACGCCGAAACGTACGGAACCATCTCCGGCGTCATCGTGCTCCTGCTGTGGCTGTACCTCACCGCCCTGGCCGTGATCCTGGGTGGCGAGCTGAACGCCGAGCTCGAGCGCCAGAGCGCGGCCCGCAAGGGGCAGGTTCCGTCGGAGGCGGCGTAGTCCCTGGTGCATTGCCCGTCGTGATCTGAGCCGGAAACGTCGATTTCGCGACGCCCAATGCACCCGACGGTCGTTACCCTGGGCCCGTGCCCGAACTGCCCGAGATCCAGGCGCTGGCCGAACGATTGGAGGCCGCGGTCGGCGGCACCGCCTTCGAGGCGGCGCAGCCCATCTCGTTCTCGGCGCTCAAGACCTACTCGCCGTCACCGGACAGCCTGAGCGGGCGGACGCTGACGTCGGTCGGCCGGCGGGGCAAGTACCTCATCCTGAACTTCGACGGCCCTCGCATCCTCGTCCATCTGTCCCAGGGTGGCCGGGTCGACGTGGAGAGCCCCCCGAAGAGCACCCGTCCCAAGTTCGGGGTGGTCCGCTTCCTGTTCGAGGGTGCACCGTCGGTGCTGGTGAAGGAGTACGGCACCGAGCGCAAGGCCGGGTGGTGGGTGCTGGCCGAGGGCGACCAGGGCCCACTCGACGGCCTCGGCCCCGACCCGTTCTCCGACGAGTTCGCCGACATGATCCTCACCGGCAGCGACGGCCGGCGGGTGCACACGCTGTTGCGAAAGCAGTCCACCGCGGCCGGGATGGGCCGGGGCTACACCGACGACAGCCTGCATCGGGCCCGGGTGTCGCCCTATGCGTCGCTCACGTCGCTGACGCCGGACGAGCGCCAAGCCCTGCTCGACGCCATCCGATCCGTGTTGACCGATGGGCTCGAAGCCGAGCGGAAGCGCACTGGCGGCCTGCCCAACAAGGTGGGCGACCATTGGGTGGTGCACAACCGCCACGGCACGCCGTGCCCGGTGTGCGGTGACGGCCTGCGGCGGGTGTCGTACGAGTCCTACGAGGTCACGTACTGCCCGGCATGCCAGACCGGCGGGAAGATCCTCGCCGACCGGCGCATGTCACGCCTGGTTCGCTGACGCTCCGGCGCCCTCGAAGATGGCGGCCTTGACGCCCCGATCGGCCAGCGCGGCGAGGAAGGGCCCGGGGTCGGTCAGCGACGCCAGCCCACCTGCGCCGGTGCGGGCCAGGCGCCCGTCGACGGCCCACCGGGCGGCAAGAGCAGCCACTGCGCCGGCGGCGACCGCGGGCCGGTCGACCGCGCCCAGCACCCGGTCGCTGGTGGCCTGGCCCTGCCGGCCACGCATCTCGACCCGCAGTGCACCCAGGCTGCCCTCGGGATGGGGACGGCGCAGCATCGGCAGGTGGGCGGTGAGCCGGTCGCGCCGGTTGGCGCCGACGCGGGCCGTCACCCGGGCGGCGGAGGGAAAGGCCGGGCCGAGCAGGAGGGGCTCGGGAAGGGCGGCGCGGTAGCAGTCGACGCCGCCGACGGGATCGGGGAACCAGATGAGTGCCCGACCGGAACCGCCGCGGCGTCGCTGCCACGTGCCGGCGCCGGCCTCGACCGCCGGTCCCTGCAGGGCGACGTGGTGCTGGCGGGCGCAGGCCGGTCCCCCGGCGCCGACCTTGGCCACGTGGATCTCCTCGACGTGCTCGAAACTGCGGGCGGCCAGGGCGGCGAGCAGGCAGGACAAGCCCGGGGAGAACCCTGCTCCGACGACCACGTGAAGTCCCCGCTCCACCGCTTCGGCATCGAGGGCCAGCAGGTCACGCGCGTCGTCGACGTCGTCGGACACCGAGACCACGGAGGCGCCGGCGTCGAGCGCGGCCTGGGCCGCAGCCAGGTGGCCACGCGGACCGGCGAGGATGACCACGTCGACCCCACCCGCGGCCGCAGCCAGGTCGGTGGCAGCCGTGGCGGGCGCACCCAGGGACTCCACCACCGCGTCCAGCCGGGCCTGCTTGGGCCCGATCATGACGAGGCTCTCCACCTCACCCAGGAACAGCAGCTGACGGGCGGCGCGCACGCCCACCGCTCCCGCCCCCACCACCACGGCCCGCACCGCTTACTTCAGTTCCGGTCCGCTGAGCTCCCGCCAACCGCCCTGCTGCAGGGGGACGGGACCACCGCGCTTGAACCGCACGCCGGCCGCGGCGATGCCCGCCAGGACCAGGGCCAGCGCCCCACGGCGCAGCGCCCTCACCACGCCCGGACCGGCCGTGGGGCTAGCTGGAATCGAACCAGCGACCTCACCCTTATCAGGGGTGCGCTCTAACCGAC
>CADCTB010000174.1 GCA_902805665.1 uncultured Acidimicrobiales bacterium | reverse complement strand
GATTGGCGACCGGGTCCCAGTAGTCGTCGTTCTTGGAGTCGAAGTCCGGACGCCCGGTGTCCACACTGCTCGGCGACGTGTAACACATGGTGTCCTCTCCGCTGTCGTCACAATGGGCACCGTCATAGGCGTGCGGGGCGACCTTCTGCAGCGCACCCATCGTGTGACCGAGCTCATGCAGCAGAGTGCGGCCTCGACAGAACCCACCCGTGGTGCCGTCATCGACCGACGCGGAGTACGGCCGGTAGACCATCGCCAAGGTTCGTCCCTCGTTCGGGTTGGCCGCGCTGCGAACGGTGTTCTGGGAGAGGTGGCCCTGGCCGCAGTACTTGGAGTCGGCGTCGAGCCAGACCATGTATTTCTTGTTCGACGCCGAGAACTTCACGGCCAGCTCGTCGTTGACCAGGTTGAACTGCCGACTGCCGGCCAGCTGCTTGGAGTTGTACCTGCTCCGGTGAACGGTGATGTCCAGCAGGTGCGAGCCGCTGGCCGCTTGTCGCTCATCCATGCGGATGGCCCGGTTGTACAGGCCGCCGAGCAGGCCGGATGCGGCGCGGGCGTCGGCCTGGAACATGGCGGCGTAGGTGCCGAAGCGAGAGGGCTTGTCCGACGGGTACACGTAGATGGCGTGAAACATCGGGAGCCCCGGGGTGAGGTCCGGCTGGTCGGCAGGGAATGCCTGACCGTCGTAGTCACCGGACTCCCAGTACGCGTGGCTGTCGACGCCGAAGGAAGCCGCCACGACCGGCCGTCCACGCCGGTCGAGCTCCAGGCCGTCTGGCCCGTGGGTGTGCTCATCGGCCACCGGCGACGCCTGTGAAGGCAGCGTCTGAGCCGACGAGCCTGAGGAAGCCATCGTCACCAGCCACAAGACCGACGCCATCGCCACAACGCCGCGTCGCACGCGCTTCATCCCGATGCCCCTTACCTCGCCACCGAACGACATCGTTCGGAACGCCCCAGACGCCGTCGATCAGCAGATCGCGTACCCGCCGGGGCGATGGCGGCAACTTATAATGGACATGTATTTCATGTCAAGCATTGCTCCATTGCCGAGGCGACGGTATCGTGGCTCTGATGCCGCAGTGGGAGTTCCTGACGAATCACGCGCACGTGCTGCTGTGCGTGGCTCGTGAGCCGGACACCCGACTCCGGCACATCGCCGACTGCGTAGGGATCACTGAGCGAGCCACCCACCGGATCATTTCGGACCTGGTCGAGGCCGGCTATCTGACCAGGCACCGCCTCGGTCGTCGGAGCTACTACGAGGTGCACCCCGAGCTTCCCCTACGGCACCCGCTGGAGGGCTCCCACCAGGTGGGCGAGGTCTTCGGACCCTTGCTGCGCCACGACCCTCCGCCCTCGGCTCTCGCCGAACGTGGCTGATTCCCGTCTGTATCGCCGGTTGGTGCCGGACGCTCCTCCGCACCGCCGCACCGACCGGGACACGTTCCTCAGTCCGGAGGCCGAGCGCCGGGTCAAGCTGGCCGGCCGCCTGGCCCAGCGCCTGGCCCAACCCGGGCTTCAGACCCCGGCGCTCATCTCGTCGTGGCAGGGGGCGATCGAGACGCTGCTGCTTGCCTTTCCCGGATACGGCGTAGGGAGCGCGGAGCTGGCCGCCGGCTACCGGTCGGTGATCGCCGCCATGCGGCCCGGGACCAGGTTCGTGGTGGTCCACAACGCGTCGGGACGATCCGCCGTCGAGGAGTGGTTCACCGCGGCCGGGCATGCGGAGGGCGACGTCACCTACGTCCCGCTGGCGGACTACGTCAGCTTCACCGATTGGGCCGAGGACGCCTACGTCGCCCTGCTCGACGCCGCGGACGGCACGGCGTACCTGATGGAGCCGTGGGAGTTCCCTCGGGCGGGCGACGCCCTCATCTCCGAATCGGTGCAGGAGCACGTGACCCTGCGGTCCGGCCAGGCGCCGCTCATCTTCCAGGGCGGCAACTGCCTCATCGGCGACGACTTCTGGCTGCTCGGGAAGGACTACTTCGCCGACAGCGTCGCCCTCGTGGAGAGCACGTTCCCGCCGGTGGAGATCCCAGCCGGCACGACGTCGGATGCGTTCGTCTCCCGGCTCTTCTCCGAGTACGTGGACGCGACGCGAGACCTCGTCGTGGTCGGCACCAATCGACCGATCCCGCTGCGGGAGTTCTACGGCACGGCGGAGGTGGGCCGGTTCTACCTCGACATCCCCGGCGACGGCGCCGGCACGTACCAGCCCATCTTCCACATCGACATGTTCATCACCCTCGTCGGGCCCGACACTGACGGCACGTTCAACGTGCTGGTGGGCAGCCCCTCGCTTGGCGACGAGCTGCTGGGAACCCGTTCCCCGTTCTCCCTCGACGGCGTCTTCGACCTCATCGCCGCCCAGCTGGCGGCCAGGGGGATGAAGGTGCAACGCAACCCGCTCGTTCACCGCCCCGAGGTCGGCCAGTCGTTGACCGTCGCCCAGCTCCGGGACATCGCCGGGGAGCCCGGGAACGAGGCGCTGCTGGAGGCGGTCACGGAGCTGGTGGCCGCAGGGGCCACGGACACCACGTCGGTCCGGGTCCGGACCTGGCACCACGTCACATGGAACAACTGTCTGGTCGAGAACAGCACCGCCGTCGGGCGCCGGGTGTACCTGCCCACCTTCGGCCACCCGCCCAACGAGGACCTCGCGCCCATCGACCAGGAGATGAAGGGCTTCTGGGAACGGCTTGGCTTCTCCGTGCACATGCTCGGTGACTTCAACGCCTTCGCCCGCCGCCAGGGCGTGGTGCACTGCATCAAGAAGTACCTGGGGCGTGGCGTCTGAGGTCAGGGCCCGACGCCGGTCAAGTCACGTCCGCTCGAGCCAGTAGCAATCGACGCGGTAGGGGATACGGAGCTCCAGGCGACCGCGGGTGTCCGGATGCTCGGAGAGGACCGTCTGTACCCGGGTTAGCACCTGCGCCTGTGCCGTTGGGTCCAGCACGGCGACATGGCTGACTCCTCTCATCCGGTCGACGACGCCCGCCGGGGTGGTCAGGTGGTCATGGTGAAACGTCGCGTTGCCAACGGGACCGAAGCCAGGCCGATCGCGGAAGGCGGCGTCACGCCAGTTCTCGTGATCGCGCCAGGGCGCTCTCTTCTCCACTTCGTCCATGACCGCCCAGACCTGGTCCACCCAGTCGACGGAGCGATCCCGGGCGTTCCACAGGATGACGACCCCCCCACCGGGCCGGAGGATCCTCTCGAGCTCGGCGAAGGCACTGTCCGCATCGAACCAGTGAAAGGCCTGGGCG
>CADCTB010000173.1 GCA_902805665.1 uncultured Acidimicrobiales bacterium | reverse complement strand
GGTGGGCGCTCGATCTTCCGCTGGGCCGCCTCGTCGACATCGGTCCCGTCGGCGTCGAGGAACCGCAGCGTGACCGAGTTGGGGTCGCCTCTGGCCAGGCGGACCGTGACCCCGCCCTGGCCCTGGGAGCGACGGACCTGGAAGCGGGTGACCGGCACCGGCGACATCTCGAGGTCGGTGACGTTGACCCCGCCGGCGTTGAGGCCGGCCATGACCGCCCGCTTGAGGGCCCGGGCCGCCCGGCTGGAGTCGCGTGACGTGGTCACCGTCGACCCCTTCGTCATGGTGGTGGCGTAGGCCATGGCCACCCGGCAGGCGAGCTCGGGGGTGATGTCGACGTTGGCCAGGCCCGTCACCCCGTTGCGGGTGAACAGGCTCCGGGCCCCTCGGGACTCCCACACGATGGAGGAGTTGATGATGGCCCCGGGCTCCACCGTCTTGAAGGGGTAGATCTTGACCCCCGGGTTGATCACCGCGTGGTCCCCCACGAAGCAGTTGTCGCCGAGCACCACGCCCTCCTCGCAGCGGGAGGAGGCCCGCAGGTCGGTGGAGCGGCCGATCACCGACCCGCGCAGGCGCACCCCCTGGCTGAGATAGGCGTTGTCGTGCACGACCGAGCGCTCGATGAAGGCGTCGGAGCGGACCATCACGTTGGTGCCCAGCACCGAGTACTCCCCGAGCTGGGCGCCGGCCTCGACCCGGCAGTAGTCGCCGATGATCGCCGGCCCCTTGAGGTCGGCGCCCGGATCGACCTCGGCGCCCTCGCCGAGCCAGATGCCCTCGGCGATGCGGAAGCCGGGGACGTCGACCGAGACCTTGCCGTCGAGCACGTCGCGGTGGGCCTTGAGGTAGGCCTCGAGGGTGCCGACGTCCTCCCAGTAGGCGTCGGCGACGTGGCCGAAGATGGGCTTGCCGTCGGCAAGGAGGCGGGGGAACACGTCGCTCGAGAAGTCGACCTGCTCGCCCTCGGGGATGTAGTCGAACACCGCAGGGTCGCAGACGTAGATGCCCGTGTTCACGGTGTCGGAGAAGACCTGGCCCCACGTCGGCTTCTCGAGGAACCGCTCGATGGAGCCGTCCTCCCGGGTGATGACGATTCCGAACTCGAGGGGGTTCTCCATGGACTTGAGCGCCAGGGTGGCCATGGACCCCTTGCGCTCGTGCACGGCCACCAGCTCCGACAGGTCGATGTCGGTGAGGACGTCGCCGGAGATGACGAGGAAGGGCTCGTCGAGCTCGTCCCGGGCGTTGCGCACCGACCCTGCCGTGCCCAGGGGGTTCTCCTCGGTGGCGTAGACCATCCGGACGCCGAACTCGGCCCCGTCGCCGAAGTAGGTGCGGATCGTCTGCGGCAGGAACGCCAGGGTGACGACGATGTCCTCGAAGCCGTGCGCCTTCAGGAGCCGCACGACGTGCTCCATCATCGGCCGGTTGGCCAGGGGCATGAGGGGCTTGGGCTGGTTGGAGGTGAGCGGCCGCAGCCGGGTGCCCTCGCCCCCGGCCATGATCACGGCTTTCATGCTCGCCACCTCGGGGAGGCCTTCAACGGCGCACCGTCACGTGGCCAGCTTGCCCTCGCGGGCGCCCCGGCCCTCGCGCAGGGCATCGAGCGCGGGACGGACGTAGGTGGCGGCTGCGTACCAGGCCATGACCAGCCCGGCGATGGCGACCGGCCAGGCGACGGCGGTGGCCGGGCCGTGCCCGTGGCCCCACAGGAACAGGGGGAAGGCGGTCATCATGAGGAAGGTGCCGGCCTTGCCGGCCCAGCTGACGTCGATGCGGCGGGCGCCGAGGGCGCCGAGCAGGAGGGTCAGCCCGGCCACGAGCACCTCACGGACCACCGCCGCCCAGAAGATCACCGGCGGCACCGAGCCGTCGACGAGGATCGCCACCATGCCGACGATGAGAAGGAAGCGGTCGGCCACCGGGTCGAGGACCTTGCCCAGGTTGGACACCTGGTCGAAATGGCGGGCGATGTAGCCGTCGACCCAGTCGGTGGCGCCCAGCCCGGCCAGGAGCAGGGCGGCCCCTACCCGGTTCTCCCGGTCGAACAGCAGCCACAGGAAGACCGGCACGCATGCCAGCCGGCCCAGGGAGATCGCATTGGGCACGGTGACGATTCGGTCGAGGCGACCCTCGTCGGGCTGAGGTGCCGTCATCGAGGGCATCCTAACCGGGCGCCGTGAGGGCTCGTCCGGCCCACACCTGCCCGGAGAGCCCCGGGCTAGTCTCGGCGCCATGGGGGTCGACGCGGTCATCGTCCCGCGCCCGATGGCGGTCGCGGCGCTCGCCGTGACGGGTGGGGAAGTGCGGGTCACCAACACCGGCCCGACCGACGACGAGTACTCCTTCACCATCGACCGGGAGTCGGCGCAGTGGGGCTGGGTGACCCCTCCGACGGTCGTCGTCCCTCCTGGTGGCGAGGGCTCGGTGAAGGTGCTCTTCCGCCTTCCGAAGTCACCCAAACCGCCGGCCGGCCCGCTCCCGTTCACCGTCACCGTGACATCGGTCAGGGACAAGTCGGTGTCCACCGTGGCCGAGGGCATCGTCGACGTGGCGCCGATCTCCGACGTCGTGGCCACCCTGAACCCCACGACGGCGCAGGGCAGCGGGCCGTCGCACCACACCGTCGCCCTGTCGAACCGGGGGAACATCCCGGTGCGGGCCCGGCTCAGCGCCAACGACCCCGACGGCCACCTCGACTTCGACCTCGAACCGGTGACGCTCGAGGCCGCGCCCGGCACCACGGCATCGGCGAACCTGCGGGTCACCCCCCGTCGGGCGCTGCGGCGGGGCACCGCCGAGCGGGCGTTCGAGGTGGTGGCTCAGGCCGAAGGCCAGGAGCCCCTCACCGTCGGTGGCAGGTTCACCCAGGAAGGTACGGGCGTCGGGCGGACGCCCGTGATCGTCGCCGTGGTCGTCGTGGCCGTGCTTGTCCTTGCCATCGCCGCCATGGCCATGGCGGGGGGTGACGACGAGCCGGAGACCTCGACCGCCGCCGGCTCCGCAGCTCCTCCGGCCGGCGAGGACCCGGCCTGCCCGGCCAGGGGCCACGACAACCGCGACCGGGGCACCACCGGCGCCCTTCCCTTCAACTACTCGTTCCTCTTCACCACGCCCGACGGGTGCAAGCCGCTTCGGTTCAACCCGTGCGAGCCCATCCACTTCATCATCAACCCGGCCGACGCCCCGCCGGGTGGCGTCGAGGACGTCCGCGAGGGGTTCCGCAGGATCGCCGAGGCGGGCGGCTACACCTTCGTCGACGACGGGCTGACCGACTCGGACCGGTTCGACTTCGGTCGCCAGGCCTACAACCCGGCCCGGTACGGTGAGCGGTGGGCGCCGATCGTGGTCAGCTGGGCCCGGCTGGGCAGCCAGGGCCGCAACGACGTGGTGATCGCCGGCATGGGCAACGGGCAGGTGGTCGACGGGGCCATCGTCACGGGGATGCTGAACCTCAATGTCGACGCCCGGACCGACATCTCGCGGGAGACCCCGATCCCGAACGGTTACGGCGAAGGGATCTCCTGGGGGCGGGTGATCCTGCACGAGCTCGGCCACGTGTTCGGCCTGGGCCACGTCGAGAGCAAGAACGCCATCATGCACGAGGCGCTCCTCGAGCAGACCCGGAGCCTCACCGGGTACGGCGTCGGCGACAACCAGGCGTGGCGTCTGATCGGCCGCCAGGCCGGCTGCACCGAGACGCCCGCTCCTCGACAGGTGCCGCCGATCGGTGGCACCCGGGTGGGTACGACCACCACCACCGCTGCCCGGTAGCGGGAGGCGGTAGCGCCGGTGGCCGTCGCCGGCGTGATCCTGGCGGGCGGGGGAGGACGGCGCATGGGCGGGCTCGACAAGGCCGCCCTTCAGGTCGGCGGGATCACCCTCCTCGACCGCGTTCTCGCTGCGGCCCGTCCGGTCTGCGACCGGCTCGTGGTCGTGGGCCCGGCCCGCGCCACCGACGTGGTGGACGTGGAGTTCGTGAGCGAAGCCGCGCCCGGCGGCGGACCGGTGCCGGCGATCCTCGCCGGCGTGGAGGTGATCGGGCCGGAGTACGACGTGGTCCTGGTGCTGGCGGTCGACCTGCCGCTCCTGACCACCGGTGACCTCCGCCGGCTGGTCGCCGCACTCCATTCCTCGGGCGCGGCGGCGGCATCGTCGGCCGAGGAGGACGGGCCCAATCCCCTGCTTGCCGCATACCGGGTGCCAGACCTGTCGGCTCGGGCCGCCAGCCTCGGCCTCGGCCGGGGGGCGCCCGCCCGCCACCTGCTCCCTGCCGGGCCCGCCTTGGTCGACCTGGGCCCGGCCGCCCTCAACGTGAACCGGCCCGAGGACCTGGCCGCGGCGGAGCTCCTCGCCGCCCACGACCACCAGCCGCCGAAGTCGGCACCGAAAACCCCGTAGATCGGGGCAGACGGTGCACACCTCCGGCCGCCGCCTCAGATGACCCGGTCGGCCCCGGCGTAGACGTTCATGGTGTCGCCCCGCAGGAAGCCCACGAGGGTCATGCCCGCCTCCTCGGCCAGCTCGGCGGCGAGGTCGGAGGGCGCCGACACCGCGGCCAGCATGGGCAGCCCGGCCATGAGGGCCTTCTGGACCAGCTCGAAGCTGGCCCGGCCCGACGCCAGGATGAGGTGCGCCCGCAGCGGCAGGCGCCCGGCCATGGCGGCCCAGCCGATCACCTTGTCGAAGGCGTTGTGCCGGCCCACGTCCTCCCGCAGGCACACCAGCCGGCCGGCGGCATCGAAGAGCCCGGCGGCGTGGAGCCCTCCCGTGCGATCGAAGACCTTCTGTGCCTCCCTGAGCCGACCGGGCAGCGCACACAGGACGTCGACGGGAACCCGTAGCTCGTCGCCGCTCACGTCGTGCTGTGACTTCGACCGGACGGTGTCGATGCTCGCCTTGCCGCACAGCCCACAGGACGACGTGGTGACGAAGGGGCGGGTGGCGAGCAGCGGCGGGGGCGTCACCCCGGCGGCCAGGGTCACGTCGAGGACGTTGAACTCCTGCTTCTCCGGGCCCGGGCAGTAGCTGATGGCGGCCACGTCGGAGCCTCCGGCGATAAGGCCTTCGCTGATCAGGAAGCCGGTGGCCAGCTCGAAGTCGTTGCCCGGCGTGCGCATTGTGACGGCCAGCGAGCGACCGCCGACCCGGATCTCGAGCGGCTCCTCGGCGACCAGCGAGTCGAAGCGGATCTCGCGGCTATTGTCGGCGATTCTGGTCACCTGACGCCGGGCGGTGATGGGCATGACGGCAAACTACCCAGACCAGTACGCAGAAGCCCTCGCGCTCCAGCTGACGCCTCTGGAACTTGAGGCAGTGCTGGACCTGGCCCGGGTCGTGGCCCACGGGAGCGAGCGCCACTTCGCCCCGCTGTCGACGTACCTCGCCGGCCAGTTCGTCGCCGAGCTGGTGCGCACGGGGGTGCCGCGCGAGGAGGCCCTCGCCGAGGCCATCGCCATCGCCGAGCGGACGCTGGGCGGCGAATCATCTCCGAACGGGTCCCCGCCGGCGTCGTGACCAGCGGCCGATGACTGTCCGGCGGCTCATCGCCTCCTGGCCGGTGGTCCGCCAGCTCACGGGCGACGACCGGCTCGGGCTCGGCGCGGCGGCACGATCCGACCGCTCCGCCGCACTGGTGGCCCGTACGGAGACCGCCGACCGCATGGTGAAGTCGATCTGCCCGTACTGCGCGGTGGGGTGTGCCCAGCGCATCTACGTGAAGGACGAGAAGGTCATCCAGGTCGAGGGCGACCCGGACAGCCCCATCTCCCGTGGGCGCCTGTGCCCGAAAGGCTCGGCCACCAAGGAGCTCGTCACGGGCCCGAGCCGCGAGTACACGGTGAAATACCGGCGGCCCCACGGCACCGACTGGGAGGAGCTGGAGCTCGACCGGGCCATGGACATGATCGCCGACCGGGTGATCGCCACCCGGGCGGCCACCTGGGACGCGCCCAACCGCCGCACCCTCGGCATCGCCAGTCTCGGAGGAGCGACCCTCGACAACGAGGAGAACTACCTCATGAAGAAGCTGTACACCGCCCTCGGCGCGGTCCAGGTCGAGAACCAGGCCCGCATATGACACTCCTCGACCGTCCCCGGTCTGGGGACGTCGTTCGGTAGGGGCGGGGCCACCGACTACCAGCAGGATCTGGTCAACTCCGACTGCATCCTGATCATGGGGTCGAACATGGCCGAGTGCCACCCGGTCGGCTTCCAATGGGTCATGGAGGCCAAGGCCCGCGGCGCCCGGGTGATCCACGTCGACCCCCGCTTCACCCGGACCAGCGCGCTGGCCGACACGTTCGTAGCCCTGCGCGCCGGTAGCGACATCGCCTTCCTGGGCGCCATCGTCAACCACATCCTGACTACCGGCCGGGAGTTCCGCGAGTACGTGGCCGCCTACACGAACGCGTCGGCCATCATCAGCGAGGACTACGAGGACACCGAGGATCTCGACGGCCTCTTCTCCGGTTGGGACCCGGAGACGCAGACCTACGACCCGACGAGCTGGCAGTACGCAGGCATGCCGGCGGCGCCGTCGGCGGGCACCAAGGAGAGCTCTCCGCAGGGCGAGGCGCACGGCTACGGGTCGAAGCTGGAGGGAGCGGAGCCGCCGGCGACCGACCCGACCCTCGAACACCCCCGCTGTGTGTTCCAGATCCTCAAGCGCCACTTCGCCCGGTACACCCCCGAGCTGGTGGAGGAGGTCTGCGGCGTGCCCAAGGCCCGGTTCCTCGAGGTGGCCGAGGCACTGTGCGACAACTCCAACCGCGAGCGGACGTCCGCCATCTGCTACGCCGTCGGTTGGACCCAGCACACCGTGGGCGTCCAGTACATCCGCACCGCGGCCATCATCCAGCTGTTGCTGGGCAACATGGGCCGGCCGGGCGGGGGGATCCTGGCTCTCCGGGGCCACGCCAGCATCCAGGGCTCCACCGACATCCCCACCCTCTACAACATCCTCCCTGGCTACATGCCCATGCCGCACGCAGCGCGGCACGGGACGCTCGACGACTACATCGCGGCCAACACTGCGCCGGCCGGCTTCTGGGGCCACGCCGACGCCTACTTCATCAGCCTGCTCAAGGCCTGGTGGGGTGACGCGGCCACCGCCGACAACGACTACTGCTACGACTACCTGCCGTTCATCACCGGCGACCACTCCTCCTACCGCACCATCGTGGACATGGCCGACGGCAAGGTGCCCGGCTTCTTCGTGCTGGGCCAGAACCCGGCTGTCGGCTCGGCCAACGGCAAGCTCCATCGCGCCGCCCTGGCCGAGCTGGAATGGCTGGTCGTGCGGGACCTCGTCGAGATCGAGACTGCCACCTTCTGGAAGGACGGGCCGGAGATCGACACCGGTGAGCTGCGGACCGCCGACATCGGCACCGAGGTGTTCTTCCTGCCCGCCGCCGCCCACACGGAGAAGGACGGCAGCTTCACCCAGACCCAGCGCATGCTCCAGTGGCACCACAAGGCGGTCGAGCCGGAGGGCGACTGCCGGTCGGAGCTGTGGTTCTACTGGCACCTCGGCCGGATCATCAGGGAGAAGCTGGCCGGCTCCACCGACGCCCGTGACCGCCCGGTCCTCGACCTGGCCTGGGACTACCCGCTGCTCGGCCAGACGGGTGAACCGGATGCCGAGGCCGTCCTGCGGGAGATCAACGGCGTGGGGCCCGACGGGCGGACGGTCGGCGGGTACACCGAGCTGAAGGCCGACGGCTCGACGGCCTGCGGGTGCTGGATCTACAGCGGGTGCTACGCGGACGAGGTCAACCAGCCGGCGCGTCGCAAGCCCGCCTCCGAGCAGGACCGGGTGGCGCTGGAATGGGGCTGGGCGTGGCCGGCGAACCGGCGGATCCTCTACAACCGGGCCTCGGCCGACCCGTCCGGCCGCCCATGGTCGGAGCGCAAGCGACTCGTGTGGTGGGACGGCGACGCCCAGCGGTGGACCGGTCACGACGTCCCCGACTTCGTGATCGACAAGCCACCTGACTACGAGCCACCCGAGGGGGCGGAAGCGGAGCACGCCCTCCGTGGCGACGAGCCGTTCATCATGCAGACCGACGGCAAGGGGTGGCTCTTCGTGCCCAGCGGCCTGGTCGACGGCCCCCTCCCGACCCACTACGAGCCGCACGAGTCACCGTTCTCGAACCCGCTCTACGCCCAGCAGGCCAACCCCGCCCGCCAGACGTACCGTCGCCGGGATAACCGCTACAACAACGGGAACGGCGCCGTCGACTACCCGTTCGTGATGACCACCTACCGGCTCACCGAGCACCACACCGCAGGAGGGATGTCCCGCTTCCTCGCCCGCCTCTCCGAGCTCCAGCCGGAGATGTTCTGCGAGGTCAGCCCGGCCCTGGCCGCCGAGCGGGGGCTGGTGAACGGCGGCTGGGCGACCATCACCTCCGCCCGCTCGGCAATCGAAGCCCGGGTCCTGGTCACCGAGAGGGTCAAGCCCTTGCGGGTCCAGGGCCGCGACCTCCACCAGGTCGGCCTCCCCTACCACTGGGGCTGGAAGGGGCTGTCCACCGGCGACGCGGCCAACGACCTGTTCCCGCTGGCGCTCGACCCCAACGTCCACATCCAGGAGGTCAAGGCCGCCACCTGCGACATCGCCCCCGGGCGGCGGGCACGAGCATGACCAGGATGGGGTTCTTCACCGACACGTCGATCTGCATCGGCTGCAAGGCGTGCGAGGTGGCGTGCAAGGAGTGGAACGACGTCCCCGACGACGGCCTGAACTTCCTCGGCACCTCGTACGACAACACCGGCGCACTGGGCGCCGACACCTGGCGCCACGTCGCCTTCGTAGAACGCCCTCGGGGGGGCTCCGCCCCCCCGAGCTCCCCCCCAGTCAACGGTCAAGACGCCGGCTCGTCGCCGGCGGCTGATGCTCTCGACACCGGCTCCGCCGGTGTGCGTTGGCTCATGTCCAGTGACGTGTGCAAGCACTGCACCCATGCCGCGTGCCTCGACGTGTGCCCGACGGGGGCGTTGTTCCGCACCGAGTTCGACACGGTCGTGGTGCAGCAGGACGTGTGCAACGGGTGCGGGTACTGCGTCCCGGCCTGCCCGTTCGGCGTCATCGACAAGCGGGAATCCGACGGTCGCGTCTGGAAGTGCACGCTCTGCTACGACCGGCTCAAGTCCGACATGACGCCCGCCTGTGCCAAGGCCTGCCCGACGCAGTCCATCCAGTTCGGGCCCCTCGACGAGCTACGCGACCGGGCGGCCGGCCGCCTGGGTGTGCTCCGGGAGGCGGGGGTCAGCGAGGCCCATCTGTACGGGGCGGACGACAACGACGGCGTCGGAGGGTTCGGTGCGTTCTTCCTGCTCCTGGACGCGCCCGAGGTCTACGGCCTCCCCCCCGATCCGGTGGTCACCACGCGCGACCTTCCCCGGATGTGGAGGGCGGCTGCGGGCGCTGCCCTGGCCCTGGTCGGCGCGGTGGCGGCGGCATGCGCCCGGCCCCGGTGACCGACGAGACGGCGACCGGCTACTACGGGAATCCCGTCCTCAAGGCGCCGGTCTGGAAGCCGGTCATCGCGCTCTACTTCTTCACCGGGGGAGTGGCGGGTGCCTCGTCGACACTGGGCTTCGCCGCCCTCTTGGCCGGCAACCGCCGTCTGGCCCGCTCCGCGCTGCTGGCGTCGGCCGCCGGCATCGCCGTCAGCGGGCCGCTGCTCGTGGTCGACCTGGGCCGCCCGGCCCGGTTCCTCAACATGCTGCGAGTGGCCAAGCCGACGTCGCCCATGAGCGTCGGCAGCTGGATCCTCAGCGCATTCGCCCCGGCGTCGATGCTCGCCGCAGGCAGCGCGGTCACCGGCCGGCTGCCCCGCACCGGACGGGTCGCCGCCGGGGCCGCGGGGGTGCTCGGGCCGGCAGTGGCCACGTACACCGCCGTCCTCGTTGCCGACACCGCGATACCTGCGTGGCACGACGCCCACCGAGAGCTGCCGTACCTCTTCGCGGCCAGCGCGGCGGCCAGTGCAGCCGGCACGGCGTTGGCGTTGACACCGGTGCCCGACGCCGGCCCCGCCCGACGGCTCGCGGTGATGGGAGCGGCGCTGGAGCTGGCCGCGTTCCGGGCCATGGAGAGACGGCTGGGCGAGGTGGCCGGCCCCTACAAGGAGGGCCGGGCCGGGACCCTGGCCCGGGCGGCTGAGGCGTGCACCGCAGCCGGCGCCGCGCTCGGCCTTGTCGCCGGGCGGCGGCGACCGGTGGCCGTGGCAGCCGGGGCGCTCCTGTGCGCCGGGAGCCTGATCACCCGGCACTCAGTGTTCCGTGCCGGCTTCGAGTCGGCCGCCGACCCGGCCGCCACCATCGGCCCTCAACGCAGTCGGCGGGCAGCCGGCTAGGCAGGGTCGTGCATCTCCGCGTCGCCGGCATCCGCGTCGCGCCCTCGAGGGGTACCGTCGGGCCATGACCGTGGCATCGGAGTTCGAGGCCCGCCGCCAGGCCATCGTGAAGGCCCACCTCAAGCCGGCCGGCGAGCGCCCGGCTTCGAGCGCCCGAGGGGTGCACCACCTGGCCCTCGTCTGCAGCGACGTGGAGCAGACGGTGCGCTTCTACCAGGACCTGTTGGGCTTCCCCCTCGTCGACGTCATGGAGAACCGTGACTATCCCGGCAGCACCCACTTCTTCCACGACATCGGCAACGACAACCTGCTGGCCTTCTTCGACTTCCCGGGGCTGGGCTTAGGCCAGGCCGTCGAGGCTCACGGGGCGGTACAGCACGTGGCCATATCCGTCGACCGCCAGAGCTTCGAAGCGATTCGGGACCGGCTCGACGCCGCCGATGTGCCCTACCTCGGGCCGGACCGGGGCCTCACCGATTCGATCTACGTGAAGGATCCCGACGGCGTGCAGATCGAGTTGTTGGCCGAGCCGCTACGCATCATGGACGGCCGCCACCTCGGCTGAGGCGGGCGCGCCGGTCAGGACGCGATCCGGTACCGGCAGAGACCGCAGTCCTCGACGGGCGCGGGATGGGCACCGAGCCGGTGCTGGACGTCGAGCTCCTCCTGGATGAGGACCTTGAGGCTGGCGGCTACTTCGTCGAGATCGTCCTCCCTCATGGTCGAACCTGTCGGCGAAAGCGGCTCGCGGCTTTAACCAGCGGCCTCCGCTCCGCTCCGGCTGGGCCGGCAGGCCGGGTCGGTGCTCGCTCAGCCACATGGGCCGTCGCCGTCCCAGGCGGCCCGCAGCAGCGACCTGAGGCGGGCCTCCTCCACCGGGCGGGGGTTCGGCGGTGTGTCCGAGGCCACCTCGGCGGCCACCTCGTCGATGGCCGACTCGGGCATCCCCAATTCCGACAGGGCCATGCACAGCCCCATCCGCACTGCGAGGTCGTAGAGCCCGGTCGACGCCCGCCCGGACCCGACGGCGATGGCCATCCGGGCGGCCAGGGCCCCGAGCATCGGCTCGTTGAAGCCGACGACGTGGGGCAGGAGCGCGGCGTGGGTCTGGGCGTGAGGCATGTCGTAGCGACCACCCAGGACGTGGCAGAGCCGGTGGTGCAAGCCGGTGCCGGCGGCAGCCAGGGCCATGCCCCCCTGGCACGCTCCCACCAGGGCCCGGCTGCGGAACTCGGCGCTCCACGGCTCGGCGACGGCCGCCGGTAAGGCCTCGCACAGCGCCCGCGCCCCGTCCAGCGCGAGCGGCCCCGAGAGCGGGCTGGCGCCTGCGGCCCACAGTGCCTCGAGGCAGTGGGCGACAGCGTTCATGCCGCTGGCGGCCGTCACCGAAGGCGGCAGGCTGAAGGTGAGCTCCGGGTCGTACACCACTGTCTTCGGGAGCACCTGGGGGTCACGGCCGGTCTCCTTGTGACGACCCGTGGTCATCCCCCAGACCGGCGTCATCTCCGACCCCGCGTACGTCGTCGGCACCGCCACCAGGGGCAGGCCCGACAGCGCCACCGCCTTGCCCAGCCCGGTGGCCGAGCCTCCGCCGAGGGTGACCACGCCGTCGGCCCCCACACGGACCGCGTCGCCGGTCACTTCCTCGGCCAGCTCGGCGGGGACGTGCTGGTGCACACCGTCGACCCGCCAGGTCAGCCGGTGGTCGAGCAACGTCACGAGGGCGTCGGCCTCGGCGCGCGACGACCCCGACGCGATCAGCATGACCTGTGACAGGCCGAGCCGGTCCAGCTCGTCGGCCAGACCGTGCCGGGCGCCGAGGCCGAACACCACTCGTGTCGGCACGCCTTCGTGGTCGAAGCGGGCGACCGTCACCCTTCGACGCCGGCTCTCATGGCCCACAGGGCGAAGGCGGCTCGCACCTCCTCAACAGTGACACCTGGACGCACCGACATCAGCGCGAGCTTGCTATCCGTCGGTTCTCCGCCATCGCAGCAGTCTGGCGCAGGCGTGAAGGAGTACCTTTCCGACATGCGCGGTCTGTGCAGGCGACGCTCGGCGGCGGTGGTGCTCATGGTCGGCCTGATGGCGGCCGCGTGCTCGGGCGGCGGGGGGTCCGGCGGTGATGCCGACGTGGCCCTGACCCAGGGTGAGTCGGTCCTGCAGTTCGAGGGGGCGGGCAAGCTGCGCATGGGTGGGACCCTGGCCATGCCCGACCGGGCCGGCGGCGGTCCGGTCGGCGCCGTCGTCATCGTGCCCTCCTTGGCCCGCAACGACCGCAACGGCTACATCGACGTGATTCCCGGCGACCCCGTGTACCAGGACCTCAGCAAGGCCATCACCGGGGCCGGTCTGGCTGCGTTCCGCTACGACCGGCGGAG
Source organism: uncultured Acidimicrobiales bacterium (assembly GCA_902805665.1). Taxonomy (GTDB): domain Bacteria; phylum Actinomycetota; class Acidimicrobiia; order Acidimicrobiales; family AC-14; genus CADCTB01. The sequence continues at coordinate 35,398 of CADCTB010000173.1, read as the reverse complement.
CATGGGCACGAGCAAGCTCGAGCCCGGTCAGGAGCTGTCCTTCGAGGACATGGTCACCGACGCGCACGAGGCGCTGCTCTTCGTCTCCCAGCGCAGTGGGATCGACGCGTCGAACCTGGCGCTCGTGGGGCACGACCTCGGCGGCATCGTGGCCATGCGGGTGGCCGCTTCCGACGACAAGGTGAAGAGCCTGGTCCTTCTGTCCACGCCCGGCCGGCCGCTCGTCGAGGTGATGGCGGCGAACTTCGAGGCGTCGTTCGGGCCCCAGTCGGCCGAGGCGTTCCGCAGCACCATCTCCACGCTCCTGGCCACCGGGGCGCTCCCCGAGCGGTCCGCCATCCGTCCCGAGCACCAGACCGTGCTGCCGGTCGGTCAGGACGCCCTCCTGAGGGCTCAGTTCACACTCGACCCCCCGGCAGAGATCGTGAAGGTCAAGGCGCCCGTCCTCGTGGTGAGCGGCACCCAGTCGCCGCTGGTGAACGCCACGGACGGCGACAGGCTCAAGGCGGCGCTGCCGTCGGCCCAGACCTTCAACGCGGACACCACCGCCACCCTCCAGAAGGTCATCCCCGCGGTCCCCCAGGCCTTCGACCCCAATGACCACCGGGCCCACGGCGGCGGGCGTCCCCCCGACACCGCCACCCGCGACCAGGCCGCGGTCGACCAGGTCGCCACCTTCCTGCGCACGAGGCTCGCCGGACCCCGCCAGTAACGTCCTGACTCTGAGACACTTCGACGTCCTCATCATCGGGGGCGGGTTCGGCGGCGCAACCGTCGCCCGCCACCTGCAGGACCACCTGGCCGGCCGAGGGCGGCCCGGCGGCCCTCGGGTGCTGCTCGTCGCCCCCGAGAACTTCCTGCTGTTCGCGCCCCTCCTGCCCGAGGCGGCGTCGGGCACGATCGAGCCGCGGCACGCCGTCATCCCGCTGCGGGAGATGCTGCGCCGCACCCAGCTCCTCGTGGGGGAGGTCACGAGCATCGACCTCGAATCCCGCACCGCGGTGGCCGAGGACCTGACCGGGGCCAAGCACGAGATCTCCTGGGCCCAGCTCGTGCTGTCCCCCGGCTCGGTGCCGAGTGTCATCGCCGTACCCGGGTTGAAGGAGAACGCGGTCGGGTTCAAGACCTTGACCGACGCCATCTGGCTGCGCAACCGGGTGCTCCGCCAGCTCGAGACCGCCGACGCCACCCTCGACCCCGTGCGCCGGCGGGAGCTGCTGACGTTCACGTTCGTGGGCGGGGGCTACGCCGGGGTCGAGGCCCTGGCCGAGATGGAGTCACTGGTCAGCGATGCCCTGCACACCTATCCCAGCCTCAGCCGCCAAGACCTGCGGTGGGTCCTGGTGGAGGCTCGCAACTCGCTGCTGCCCGGCCTCGACCCCAAGCTGGCCCGCTACACCGAGGCGCGTCTGCGGCGGCGGGGCGTCGAGATCCTCCTCGAGACGTGGCTCGAGAGCTGCGTTGACAAGAAGGTCGTCGTCTCCGCTCCGGGGGTGGAGCCGTACGTATCCGACACCATCGTGTGGGCCACGGGTCAACGCCCCTCTCCTCTGGTCTCAGGGCTCGGCCTGGCCACCGACGAGGTGGGCCGGCTCATCGTCGACGACCAGATCCGCGCCATCGGACGCAGCGACGTGTTCGCCCTCGGCGACGCCGCTGCCGTCCCCGACCCCGACGGTGGCATCTGTCCCGGGACGGCCCAGCACGCGGTGCGCCAGGCCAAGGTGTGCGCCCAGAACGTGGCGGCTGCCCTGGGTGCCGGCCAGCCCACGACCTTCACCTATCGCAACCGCGGCCTGGCGGTGACCCTGGGCCGGAACCAGGGCACCGCCCAGGTCTACCGGTTCACCTTCACCGGCGTGCTGGCCTGGCTGATGGGCCGTTCCTACCACCTGCTGATGATGCCCGGACTGGCCCGCAAGGTGCGCGTGGTCGCCGACTGGACGACGGCCATGCTCTTCCCCCGCGACCTGTCCCAGCTCGGATCGCTCGGCCGCCGGGCGCCGCTCGAGTAGCCGGTCGGGCGCCACAGGCGTCCGAAGTGAGAAGGGGCCCCGACACAGCCGGGCGCGGCGGACGTCCGCTGACGCCGGGGCCGGAGGGACGCTACGTCGAGGCGGACCCCGGGCGCCAGACGGATCGGTTCATTCGCTGTTAATCGCCGCCGAGCACTCTGGGGAGAGCGCCGACCCGGACCAAGGGCGTGGCGTAGAGGAGTCGGACTTGCGCGGGGCCCGGGCGACGGCGGGTCCCGACCAAGCCGTCCCGACCCTCAGTCCAGCGCCGATTCGACCGCCGGCTGCCGCCGGCGGGCCAGGAGCGCCAACGACGCCTCGGCGCGCTCGGCATACACCACGGCCCCCCGGCCCCTTGCTCGCCGGAGGGCCTCCTCCATGTCGGCGCGTGCCTCGCCGTGCCGGTGCGGCTCCGAGCCGGACAGGAGCTCCCCGCGCAGGCGGAACAGCTCGGCGGCACAGAACGACGAGCCCATCGCTTCCAGCTCGGAGAACCCCTGGTCGACGGCACGCCGTGCCTCATCCAGCCGGCCGAGCCGCTGACTCACCTCGGCGAGGAGGGCGAGCCAGAACGGGCGCCATGGCCGGATGCCCGCCGCGGTCGCCGGTGGGAGCACCGCCAGCGCCGACACCACGTCGGGGCCGTCAGCGCCCCCTTGGGCCATGGTCCACACCCGCGCCACTCCGGCATGGAACGCGAAGTCGGCGAGCTGGTGGGTGCCGGACTGCTCGAAAAGCTCCTCCGACAGCTGTCGGGCCTCCGCCGCCGCGCCGCTCAGCACCCGGGAGAACACCGCGAAGGCCAGCCCGATGGCGAGGGTGAAGGGATTGCCCAGCGGTCGGGCCCGCTCGAGCGCGCCGTCCGCGAGCACTCTCCCCTGCCCGTGTGCCCCTCGGAGGTGGTGGGCCATGGCGAGCCAGCTGTCGACCTGCACCCGGAGATCGGCGTAGGTGACGTCGGCGAGCGTGCCGTCGGGAACGGCGTCGGCCAGCGCCTTGCCGGCCGAGAGGTGCTGCAAGGCGTCGTCCAGATTCCCGCAGCACAGGGCCACGCTGCCCAGGCCGAGGTGGGCGGCCGCGGTGACCACCGGCTCGGAGGAGTCGTCTCCCAGGCGCAGGAGGTGCTCACCCAGCGTTCGGGCCCCCTCCATGTCGCCGCTGGCCCATGCGTAGCTGAGCAGGCCCCATAGCGAAGGTAGGAGGCGGCGGCGGTCGTCCAGCTTCCGGCACAGCTCGGTCGCCCGGGCCCACGCCGCCGCCGTCTCGGGAACCGCAACCCCTTTCACGAGCGTCAGGAGGGCGGCCAGATTGTCCTGGACGTCGAGCTCGTGGCGGTCCCGGTCTGCGCCGGCGGGCACGGTGACCACCAGCTCCAGCGCCCGCTGGAGCTGATGCTCCGCCACCTCGTAGGCCAGCGCAGCCTGGGCCGATGCCGACGCCCGGATGGCTGCGGCGATGGCGCGGGCCGGACCGGTGACGGCCACGGACTCGTACAGGTGATAGGCGACCTCGGTGGCCGGCGCCGCCGTCCCGGCCACCTGCTCCAGGGCGTCGGCGACGAGACCGTGCAGACGGGCCCGGCGCAGGCGGGTCCCCGCCTCGCAGAGGGTCTCCTGGACGAGGGCGTGGGAGAACTGGAAGCGCTCAGGGGCCGAGGGCTCCTCGGTGACCACGCCCGCAGCCACGGCAAGGTCCACGAGGTCGAGCGCCCGATCGAGCTCGAGGCCCGCGGCCGTGGTTACGACCCGCAGGTCGAACTCCATGCCGGCCACCGCGGCGACAGTGAGCAGCTCCCGGGTCGGGGCGGGGAGCCGGGCCAGGCGACGTCCGACGACCTGGCGGACCGCCCAGGGCACGCCGGTTGCGGTGGCCGCCTCCACCGTGAGGCTCCTCTCGGCCAGCAGGAGCCGGATGAGCTCGCCCACGAAGAAGGGATTGCCCGCGGCACGAGCCCACACGGCCGCCGCCACGCCGGGAGGGGATTCGACGGCGGACTCCTGGAGGATGAACTGCGCGACCTCGTCCTCGGTGAGCCCGCCGAGCGACACATTGAGCCGGTTCGGTTGGCGGGCGATCGTCTCCAGAATCTCGCTCAACCGCTCGTCGGGCGAAGGGTCGACGTCGCGGTAGGTGGCGACCACCAGGCCCCGCAGACCCGGGAGCCGGCGGGCGAGATGGACCGTCAGCTGCAGGGACGGCAGGTCGGCCCATTGGAGGTCGTCGAGGACGACGACGATGGGGTGGCGCTCGGACAGTCGCTTGAGGAAGCCCTCGACCGCCACGAACAAGCGGTGGCGGGCCGCGGCCGGATCCAGGGGCGGAGGCGGCGCCACCTCGCCGGCGAGCGCCTTCACCTCGGGGACGAGCTGGGCGAGGTCGGGCGCCGCCGGGCCCAGCGCCGTTCGCACCGCCTCGGCGTCGGCGTGGTCGAGAAGGGCACGGATGACCTGGATCCAGGGCCAGAACGGCGGGGCGCCGTCGCCTTCCTCGCACCGCCCCCAGGCCACGAGGCAGCCGCTGGGCGCGGCGCGGGTGGCCGCCTCCTTGACCAGGCGGGTCTTGCCGATGCCGGGCTCTCCGGACACCAGCACGATGCCCCCGGAGGCGGCGCCGGCGCGGGCGAAGGCCTCGTCCATAGCGGCCAGTTCGGCGACCCGGCCGACGAAGGGCTCGGGAGGCGCGACGGCGGCCGGCTCCGCCTCGGGGCGAACCGTGGCGGACGGTTCATCGTCGGGAGGGGCATGCCAGTCCAGGGCCGGGGACTGGGCGAGGATCTCCGCCTCGAGGCGCCGCAGTTCCGGACCCGGCTCGATGCCCAGCTCGCGGCCGAGGTACTCCCGAGCCGCCGTGTAGGCGCGCAGGGCCTCGCTCTGGCGCCCCGAGCGGTAGAGGGCGACCATCAGGAGCCCCACCAGGCGCTCACGCAGGCTGTGCTCCTGCACGAGGCGCTCGAGCTCGGCCACGACGGATGTGTGGGCCCCCAGCGCCAGGTCGGCTTCAAGCCGGTCCTCCGTCGCCGCGACTCGGAGCGCCTCCAGCCGACCCGCCTCCAGATCTGCGAACGGGAACTCCTGCAGGGCGGCGCCCCGCCACAACGACAGCGCCTCCCCCAGTGCCCGCCGGGCCGCCCGGGGCCGTCCCTGCGCCAGATTTCGGTTGCCCGCGGCCGCCAGCGCCTCGAAGTCGGCGGCGTCGTACTCGCCGGGCTCGACCCGCAGCAGGTATCCCGGCGCCCGAGTGAGGATGCGTTCCGGAGGCGTGCGGGCCGGGCGCTCGGGCTCCAACAGGCGCCGGAGGTTGGCGATGTACACGGGCAGGCTGCCCGTCGACCCGGGGCCCACGCCACCGGGCCAGAGCACGTCGGCCAGCGCGTCGAGGGAGACGACATGATCGGCGTGGATCAGCAGCGCCGCCAGCACGGCGCGCTGCTTCGGCCGGCCGAGATCGATGATCCGTCCTTCGACGGTCACCTCGAGGGGGCCCAGGATCCCGAAATGCATGTGTCCCTTACCGATCGGACAAGGCTAGGACTCCGGCGGCTAGCGCGGGGCGGTGAGCGTCACCCAGGTCTGGTTGATGGCCGACGGATGCGGCTCGCCGAGCTCGACGCCGGCCCTCATGCCGTACACGTGGAAGACGCTGGCCAGGGGGATCACCGAGAACTCCCGGTTGACCACGATCTCGGTCATTGCCGCCGCCGCCCGCTGCACCTCCTCCCGGCTCGTCGCCGTCGTCGACTGCGCGATCAGCGAGGAGTAGTCGGCGTCGGGCGCCGTCCGGGAGGCGAGGAGGAAGGCCGGATTGGCATCGTTCTGGTTCGGCATGGCCAGCTCGACGTCGTATCCCCGGTCCCGGTTCTGCTCCGACGTCCTGATGTCGAAGGCCTTTTTCACGCTCACGTCGATGCCGACATCCTTCAGCTGGGCGGCCACCAGCCGCATCCCCGCCTCGGGGACCGCCGGCCCGCCGATGAGCACCATGGCCAGCCGGCGCTGGCCGTTCATGCGTGTTCCGTCCGGGCCCGGCTTCCATCCTGCGTCGTCGAGGATCTGGCGGGCCCGAGCGATGTCGAAGGTCGGCGGGCCCACTGACGAGGCCGACGGTCCCAGCACCGCGGGTGGCGACGTCCACCGTCCCGGGACGCCGTTGCCGCCCAGCACCTCGGCCACGTACCGCCTCCGGTCCAGGGCGAGGGAGACGGCCTGGCGCACCGGCCGGTCGGAGCCGAACGGGCTGGTTGCGCTGAACGACAGCACCTGGGTGGCGCCGGGGCTGGCCCGGACGACGACGAAGCGCCCGTCCGCCTCGACCGAGGCTGCGGCCTCTCGCGGCAGGCCGGTCACCATGTCGACGTCGCCGCTGCGCAGCGCCTCCAGGCGCACCTCGGGGTCGGGCATGAACCGGAACGTCACGCGGTCGGCCCGGGCCTTGGCGCCCCAGTACCCGGCGAACCGCTCGACGACGACCTGGCGGCGGGGCTGGTAGTCGACGACCTTGAACGGTCCGGTGCCGATCGGCGGCGTCGAGTCGTTGTGGGAGTCCTTGGGGACGATCGGCCCCTCCGGATGGACGAGCTGCTCCGGCAGCCGGAGGTTGGGCGAGGTGGACACGAAGTCGACGGTGAGGTCGTCGACCTTGACCACCTTCTCGAGGGTTCCGGCCACCGAGCGGGGCAGGAACTCCCGGGCCCACGACCACACCACGTCGTCGGCGCCGAAGGGCCGTCCGTCGTGGAACGTCACAGCCGGTCGCAGGTGGAACCGCCAGGTGGCCGGTCCCACCGGTTCCCACCGCTCGGCCAGGCCGGGGCGCACGGTGTAGTCCGGGGCCAGGGAAACGAGCGCCTCGTAGACGCCGACATTCAGCTCTCCGGCGGCGAAGTGCTTCGAGCTGGGCCCCTGGCCGGTGAGGGGCCAGATGTCCTCGCCGACCGCCATGCGGACCTCACCGGGCCGGGACGGGCCGGCGGCCGGCGGCTCGGAGCCGCCCCCTCCGCCGGAACAGGCCGCGGCGAGCGAGGCCAGGACCAGCGTCCAGACGGCGAGCGTGCTCCGCAGTCTTCGTGCGATGGCCCGGATCGTAGAGGAGCGCCCGGTAGGTTGATGGGTGTCGATCCTGGGCCGGTCCCGAGAGCTGCTGGTCGACGTCATCGAGCCTGCGGTCTTCGGCTCCCGGGCCCCGCTCGAGGTGTCCGCCCGCCACCTCCCCGGCGAGCCGGTCTCCTACGACGAGGCCGTCGCCGGGACGTTCGAGCCCTTCGATGTGGGTGGCCCCTGGGGACCGACCTGGGGCACCACGTGGTTCCGCCTGAAGGGGGCAATTCCAGCCGCATGGGCCGGCGAGGAGGTCGCCCTCCGCCTCGAGCTCACCGCGCCGGCCGAGGCCCTGCTCTGGCGGGACGCGATCCCGCTGGTCGGGCTGTCCTGGCTGCGGACCGACGCGGTCCTGCGGCGCCGGGCCGAGGCCCTCGAGGCGGTCGACCTCTACGTGGAAGCAGCGGCCAACCCGGCGGTGCCTGCCCACGACGCAGGGGTCGACTGGCCCCTGCTCCTCGCCGACCCGGGTGGCGTGCCGCACTTCGAGCTGCGCCGCTGCGAGCTGGCCGTCCGCCGGCGAGGGGTCTTCGACCTGGCCTGTGACCTCCGTACGGTCCTCGAGCTGGCGGATGCAGCCGACGCGGACGAGGCGGCCCGGACCGACTTCCCCCTGCTCGAGGCGCTGGCCGCCATGTTCGCGGTCGTCGATCCGGAAGACGTCGCCGGGACGGCGGAGGCTGGAAGGGCTGCGCTGGCCAAGGCCCTCGACCGCCGGGCGTCCATGGGAGCCCACCGGATCAGCGCGGTCGGGCATGCCCACATCGACACCGCCTGGCTGTGGCCGATGCGCGAGGCGGCGCGCAAGTGCGCCCGCAGCTTCGCCAACGCGGTGACCCTCATGGAGGAGTACCCGGACTTCGAGCTCGTCTGCTCGGCCGCCCGGCACCTGGCCTGGATCGAGGAGCGGTACCCCTTGCTGTTCGACCGCATCCGTGACCGGGTGGCCGCCGGGCAGTTCCAGCCGGTGGGCGGCATGTGGGTCGAGGCCGACTGCAACGTGCCGTCAGGTGAGTCGCTGGTGCGCCAGATCGTCCACGGCCAGCGCTGGTACCGCAGCCGGTTCGGCCAGGAGTGCCGGGAGGCGTGGCTTCCGGACGGGTTCGGCTTCCCGGCGTCGCTTCCCCAGATCCTGGCCGAGGCCGGCATGGGCTGGTTCGTCACCCAGAAGCTGTCCTGGAACGAGGTGAACCGGTTCCCGCACCACACGTTCTGGTGGGAGGGCATCGACGGCTCCCGTGTCCGGGCCCACTTCCCGCCCGCCGCCACCTACAACGGCGACATGTCACTGCCCGAGCTCCTCCGGGCGCCCCTTGCGCCGGGCGCCGGTCCACGGTCGCTCTACCCCTTTGGCCACGGGGACGGCGGAGGCGGGCCGACACGCGACATGGTGGAGGCCGCGATCCGGGCGGCCGACCTGGCGGGCGCCCCTCGGGTCGCCATGGAGTCGCTCGCCGAGTTCTTCGCCGCCGTGGAGGCGGACCCCACTCCGCTGCCGGTCTGGTCGGGCGACCTCTACCTGGAGAAGCACCGGGGCACGTTCACCAGCCAGGCCGCGGTGAAGCTCGGCAACCGTCGGGGCGAGCTTGCCCTCGCCGCCGCCGAGCTCTGGTCGGCTGTCCGAGCCGACGCCGCGGCGTGGCCGGCGGACGACCTCGACCGGGCCTGGAAGCTGCTCCTCGTCAACCAGTTCCACGACATCCTTCCCGGCTCGTCGATCCACTGGGTCTACCGGGACACTGCCGCCGACCACGCCGAGGTCCGGGCCGTCGCCGGCCGGCTGGCGGACGACGCCATGGCGGCCCTCGCCGCTTCCGTCGACACCTCGGGCCTGACCCGGCCGGCAGTGGCCTTCAACCCGTCGCCGTACGCCCGCCAGGAGCGGATCGGAACCGCGACGGCGGAGGTCCCGCCGATGGGCTACGCGGCCGTCGACCTCGACGCAGCCGGAGCCACCGACGCCGTCGAGCTAGGCCCGACCTGGGTGTCGAACGGGCTCCTGCGGGTCGAGTGGGACCCCGACGGCCGGCTGACGTCGATCTACGACATCGAGCACCAGCGCGAGGTCCTGGCCGAAGGGCGGGCGGGCAACGTCTTCCACCTCCACCACGACCGGCCGGCGGAGTACGACGCCTGGGACGTGGACCGCAGTTACCTCGACGACTTCCAGGAGCTGGGCGGACCGGTCACGGTCGAGGTCGTCGACGCCGGCCACGGCCGGGCGGAGGTCCGCTTCCGCCGCGCCTTCGGGAGCTCTGCGCTCGACCAGACGATGGTGCTGGAGGCCGGTTCACGCCGCATCGACTTCGTCACCGACGTCGACTGGCACGAGCGCCACCGGTTCCTCAAGGTCGCCTTCCCGGTGGCGGTGCACACGGACCGGGCGACCTATGAGATCCAGTTCGGCCACATCAGCCGCCCGACGCACGAGAACACGTCGTGGGAGCAGGCCCGGTTCGAGGTCTGCGCCCACCGCTGGGCCGACCTGTCCGAGTCCGGCTACGGCGTGGCCCTGCTCAACGACTGCAAGTACGGCTACGACGTGCGCGGCAACGTCCTGCGCCTCTCCCTGCTGCGGGCGCCGACCGCCCCCGACCCCGAGTGCGACCAGGGCCGTCACCGCTTCACCTATGCCCTCCTCCCCCACGCCGGCGACCCGTTTGCCGGCGGCGTGCTGGAGGCTGCGTCGGCCCTGAACTCACCGCTCACCGTCGTACCGGTGCCCGCCCAACCGGGCCCGTTGCCCCCGGCGATGTCGTTCGTGTCGGTCGACGACCCGGGCTTCGTCGTCGTCGCCGTCAAGCGGGCCGAGGATGGGAGCGGTGATGTGGTCGTCCGTGGCCACGAGGCCTACGGGGGGCACCGGCGGGTCACGCTGCGGGTGGCCCTCCCGTTCGCCACGGCCAGGCGCACGGACCTCCTCGAACGGCCGCGCCACGACCTCCGGGTCCGGAACGGTGGCGTGGAGCTCTCAGTGCGGCCGTTCGAGCTGGTGACGCTCCGCCTGTCGCCCTGACGTCAGGGGGCCCACCTGTGGCGGGCCCGGCGCAAGTGCCGGTGATGGTGGTGGTGGCTGAGACACGGTCTCGTGGCCGCCAGGTAGACCGCACCGGCGGCCAGCAAGCCGAGAACTGCGATGAGGACGGACATTGCGACCTCCTGCTCGACGCAGCGGGATTGTAGAACTTCGGGGCCCGCGGCGCCCAGCCCACTACGTCGGCTTCTCGGCGTTTCCCGCCGCTATTCCTGCTTCTCGGCGTGCCCGCCGACTAATCCCGCTTCTCGGCGTGCCCGCCGACTATTCCTGCTTCTCGGCGTGCCCGCCGCTATTCCTGCTTCTCGGCGTGCCCGCCGAATTCCTTCCGCATGGCGGACAGGACCTTGTCGGCGAAGTCGCTCTCGCCCCGGGAGCTGAACCGCTCGTACAGCGCCGCGGTCAGGACGTGGGCCGGCACGCCCTCGTCGACGGCGGCGAGGACGGTCCACCGGCCCTCCCCCGAGTCCGACACCCGACCGCTGAAGCCGGCGACGTCGGGGTCCTTGAACAGGGCGGAGGCGGTGAGGTCGAGGAGCCAGGAGCCGACGACGCTCCCGCGTCGCCACACCTCGGCCACCTCGGTGGTGTCGATGTCGTACTCGTACGCCTCGGGGTTGATGAGGGGGGCGGTCTCGGCGTCCGCGTCGCGGTTGTGCTTGCCGGCGTTGGCTTTGCGCAGGATGGCGAGCCCCTCGGCATAGGCGGCCATGAGCCCGTACTCGATGCCGTTGTGCACCATCTTCACGAAGTGGCCCGCGCCGTTCGGCCCGCAGTGGAGGTACCCGTGCTCGGCCGGTGAAGCGTCACCGGTGCGGCCGGGAGTCCGCGCCGCCGAGTCGACTCCCGGAGCGATGGTCGCGAACAGCGGCTCGAGGTGGCGGAAGATCTCCAGCTCGCCACCGATCATCAGACAGAACCCCCGCTCCAGGCCGAAGACCCCACCGCTGGTGCCGACGTCGACGTAGTGGATCCCCTTGGGGGCCAGGGCCGCGGCCCGCTCGATGTCGAGGCGGTAGTAGGAGTTGCCTCCGTCGATGATGATGTCGCCCGGCTCGAAGTGCTCGGCCAGCTCCATGGCCGTGTCGCCGGCGTAGGCGGCGGGCACCATGATCCAGGCCGCCCGGGGCGTGGTCAGCTTCGCGGCCAGGTCCTCGAGCGAAGAAGCAGCCACCGCGCCCTCGGCTTCCAGCGCCTTGGCCGACTCCGGGTTGACGTCGTACACCACGCACTCGTGGCCGTCCCGCATGAGGCGGCGCACCAGGTTGGCGCCCATCCGCCCCAGGCCGATCATCGCCAGCTGCATATGCGGTTCCTCCCTCGCTCCGGGCGCCCACAGTACGCGGGCGGATGTGCCGTTTGGCACGGCCCACCACGTAGAATGGTCGGGCTGGCGGCCCTATCGCCGCGGCAGCCCTACCGAAAGGCCCTTCATGCCCGCGCGCCAAGACCTGCGCAACCTCGCCATCGTGGCCCACGTGGACCACGGGAAGACCACGCTCGTCGACGCCATGCTGTGGCAGTCCGGCATCTTCCGTGAGAACCAGGACGTCAACGAGCGGGTCATGGACTCGATGGATCTGGAGCGCGAAAAGGGCATCACCATTCTGGCCAAGAACACCGCGGTGCGCTTCGGTGACGTGAAGCTGAACATCGTCGACACGCCGGGCCACGCCGACTTCGGCGGTGAGGTCGAGCGGGCGCTCACCATGGTCGACGGCGTCCTGCTCCTGGTCGATGCGGCCGAGGGCCCCCAGCCCCAGACCCGCTTCGTGCTGCGGAAGGCCCTCGAGTCGAAGCTTCCGGTGATCCTGGTCGTCAACAAGGTCGACCGGCCCGACGCCCGCATCAAGGAGGTCGTCGACGAGGTCTACGAGCTGTTCCTCGACCTCGACGCCGACTTCGAGCAGATCGAGTTCCCCATCGTCTATGCCAACGCCAAGGCGGGCTGGGCCACGATGGAGCAGGGCGCGACGGGCACCAGCCTGCAGCCCCTCTTCGACCTGCTGATCGAGCGCATCCCGGCCCCGACCTACGACGAGGACGAGACCAACCACCCCCTCCAGGCCCTGGTCACCAACCTCGACCGGTCGCCGTACCTGGGCCGCCTGGCCATCTGCCGGGTGCGAGAGGGCGTCATCCACAAGGGCGAGACGGTCGCCTGGTGCCGGGCCGACGGATCCATCGAGAAGGCCAGGATCGTCGAGCTCTACGTCACCGAGGGGCTGGAGCGGGTCGACGCGGCCGAGGCCGGACCGGGTGAGATCATCGCCGTGGCCGGGCTCGACGAGGTGACCATCGGAGAGACCCTGGCCGACGTGAACGATCCGCGGCCGCTCCCCGTCATGCTCATCGACGAGCCCAGCCTCGCCGTCACCATCGGCATCAACACGTCCCCGCTCGCCGGCCAGGACGGCTCCAAGATGACCGCCCGTCAGGTGAAGAACCGCCTCGACACCGAGCTGGTCGGCAACGTGTCGCTGCGGGTGTTCCCCACCGACCGGCCCGACACCTGGGAGGTCCAGGGCCGGGGCGAGCTGCAGCTGGCCATCCTCGTCGAGATCATGCGCCGGGAGGGCTTCGAGCTCACGGTCGGCAAGCCCCAGGTCGTGACCCGGCAGGTCGACGGAAAGGTGCACGAGCCGGTGGACCGGCTGTCCGTCGACGTGCCCGACGAGCACCTCGGCACCGTGACCCGCCTGCTGGCCACCCGGAAGGGGCGCCTGCAGCAGATGGTCAACCACGGCACCGGCTGGATCCGCATGGAGTACCTGATCCCGGCCCGGGGCCTCATCGGCTTCCGCACCGAGTTCATGACCGAGACCCGGGGCACCGGCATCCTCCACCACGTGTTCGAGGGCTACGAGCCCTGGCACGGCGACCTGCGGACCCGCGACCGGGGCAGCATCGTCGCCGACCGCCGGGGTGTCACCAACACCTTCGCCCTGATGAACCTGCAGGACCGGGGCGAGCTGATGGTCGGGCCCGGCGTGGACATCTACGAGGGCATGATCGTGGGCGAGAACTCCCGCTCCGACGAGATGGACGTCAACGCCTGCAAGGAGAAGAAGCTCACCAACATCCGCTCGTCGACCGCGGACGAGCTGGTGCGGCTCACCCCGCCCCGCAGCATGTCGCTCGAGCAGGCCCTGGAGTTCATCGCCGACGACGAGTGCGTCGAGGTCACCCCCACGGCCGTCCGGCTCCGGAAGGTGGTCCTGCCGGCCCAGGAGCGGGCCCGGCTGCGTCGCCCGCAGAGGGCGCGTCCTGCGTAGAGCGAAAAAAACCTATAGGTGTGCCTTGCATTTAGCTCGGCCATCTGTCACATTGTCCGTGGCGCCCTCGTCCGCCTGGTCCGCCGTCAGGCGGCCGGGGCGCCACTCTTCATTTCCGAGTCGAGCTGTCGAGCTCCTCGGTGGAGGCTCGAGGCGCCGGGCGAGAGGGTGAGTCCTCCGGCGCGGCCCCACCGGGTCGTCGATCGAGGCCACCTCCACCCCACGGCGCCTCTCGTGTCCACCGGATTGCCGCAGGCGGGCCGGCGTTGCCGGGCCGATAGATTGGTCGCCCGGCACGGGCCTGCCTCGATCTTCAGGGACCGGGCCCGGTCGGGTCCCGCCGAGAGGAGCGCTCGATCGTTTTCCGACCAGACAGTGGCGCAGCCGCCGTAGACGGTCTATTCCGCTCGGATCGCGTCGCATCTTGAGCGCTCCCACGGGACGATCGGAATGGCCCTTCCTGGACTGGCACGGGCCCATCCCGGTCGCTCACCGGGGTGGTGCCGCCGAGCAGCCCGAGAACACGATGACCGCGTTCGCCGCCGCGGTCGCCATGGGATACCGCTACGTCGAGACCGATGTCCACGCCACCGCCGACGGCACGCTTGTGGCGTTTCACGACCACACCCTGGACCGGGTGACGGACATGACCGGAGAGGTCGGCCGGCTCCCGTACGCCGACGTCCGACGGGCGCGCGTGGGCACCGATTCCATCCCGCTGCTCGAGGACATCCTCGGCACCTGGCCGGACCTCCGTGTCCACATCGACGCCAAACACCTGGCTGCGGCGGCGCCCCTGGTGGCCGCGGTCGACCGCACCGGCGCCCACGACCGCGTCTGCATCGGCTCGTTCTCCGACCGCACGGTCCACGCACTCCGCCGCCTGAGCCACGGCCGGATCTGCACCTGGATGGGGCGATTGGAGATCCTCTCGCTCCGGCTGGCGAGCTTCGGCGCGCCGACGCCCGGCTCGGTCGCGGGCTGTGCCCAGGTGCCCGTGCGCCGAGGACGCCTGCTGCTGCTCGACCGCCGACTGGTCGACACCGCCCACCAACGGGGCATCGGACTGCACGTATGGACGATCAACGACCGCGACGAGATGGAGCGCCTCCTCGACCTCGGCGTCGACGCCATCCTTTCGGACCGACCGACGGTTTTGAAGCAGGTGCTGACCGGCCGGGGCCTCTGGATCGACGGATGAGCCCGACCCCGCCCGACGAGAATGACACCCCGCGGATCATGACCCGCATCGGCGGAGTGGACGCCAGGCTCTTGGTTCACATCGAGCGGGTGGACGAGGACGAACTGCCGAGGAATGAGGGGTCACTCGACAGGCCCGGCGACGCTGGTATTGTCGACGACGTTCACCCACTATCGGCGGGGAATGCGAGAAATAGCGTGGCAAAAAAGTCCGCTGCACCGGCCGAGAAGGCGCCTCGATCGATGTCCGACGCCCACAAGGAGGCGCTGGCCGAGGGTCGCGAACAGGGCAGGGCGGTTCGTCGCTATCTGGAGGCTCTCGAGGCCAACAAGCCCCGACGCGGCCGCAAGCGCACTCCCGAGGGCATCCAGCGCCGTCTGGCCAGCATCGAGGAGCGCTTGGCCTCCGCCGACGCCCTCAGCCGGCTCCACCTGGCCCAGGAGCGCATGGACCTCGAGGACGCGTTGGCCAGCTCGTCCGAGGGCGTCGACATCGGCGCGTTGGAGGAGGCCTTCATAAAGGCGGCCGGCCCCTACAGCCAGCGCAAGGGCATCGGCTACGAGGCGTGGCGGGCCGCCAACGTCGAGCCCCGCGTGCTCAAGGCCGCCGGAATCACCCGGGGGAAGTAGCAGCACCTACTCGATCGTCCGTCGCACGGCGCGTGTGGCCACGGCCACCGCGTCGAGCGACGGTTGTGGCTCACCCTCGATCTCCCTGAGCAGGCGGGTGAGCTCTCCGACATGGGCGGCTCGGTCGAGGAGGAACCGGAGCACCGCTTCCGCCTCCGACTCCTTCGGGTGGTCCTCCAGGGCGCGCTCCGCCGCCGCCCGCCTCAGGTGGTCGAGGTCGTCGACCAGCCCCCGCCATGCTGCGCGACCCCAGCGTCCCTCGGGCACGGCCTGGCGGAGCCGTTCGGACAGCCGGTCGATTCCGAGCGACTCACCGAGCTGGAGCAACGCCTCGGCCACCGCGGTCACCGGTCGACCGGTGACCCGGGCCAGCTCGGCCGCGTCCGCGCCGACCTCCAGCTCAGGTAGGGCGGCCCAGCGCAGGGCCAGCTCCGGTTGAAGGCCGCTGTCGACGAGCGTCTCGGCCCGGCGCGCTCTGAGCCGGCGACGGTACGGAGTCCCGACGCCGCCGATCCCGCCGGCCAGCTCGGCCAGCGCCGGGCGGTCACGGGCGACGGTGGCGGCGATGTCGCCGGTCTCGTTGCGGCGCAGGTAGTCGCGGGTCAACGCGTCGAGCAGGTCGCTGATCACCGGCGCAGCGGCGAGAAGGGTGCCCGTGGGTGGCACGCCGTCGTCGCCGTCGAGCTCGGCCCACAGCTCGCCGGCACAGACGACGCTGCGGGCGATCCAGTACGCCGCGGCGACGGCCGGTGCCCCAGCGCCCGTATCGCCGGCCACCCGGGTGACGAACGTCGCCCCCATCCGGTTGACCACGTCGTTCGCCACCACCGAGGCCACCAGCTCCCGCCGGAGGCGGTGGCCGGGGAGGAGGTGCCGGAAGCGCCGGACGAGTCGCGGTGGGAAGTAGGCGACGAGGGCGTCGTGGAGCGCAGCCTGGTCAGGCACGCCGGAGGCCAGCAGGCGGGCGCTGAGACTCCGCTTGGCGCCGGCCAACAGGACGGCCAGCTCCGGACGGGTGAGGCCGGCGCCGGCCTCTGTCCGAACGCGCATCTCGGCGGCGTCCGGCAGGGCCTCCACCGCCCGGTCGACGACGCCGGCCGCCTCCAGCTCCTCCATCAGCGCCTCGGTGGCGGCCATGTCGGAGGAGCTGCCGGCGAAGGCGCGGGACAGGGCCATGCTCTGCAGCGCGCAGTCGCAGAGGACAGCCTCCGTCACCTCGTCGCACACCTCGTGGAGAAGCCGGTCACGGTCGGGAACGCTGAGCTCACCACCTTCCACAGGTGCCCGCAGGAGGATCTTCAGGTTGACCTCGTGGTCGGAGATGTCGACTCCGGCCGCGTTGTCGATGGCGTCGGTGTTGACGTGGCCGCCGCGCCGGGCGTACTCGATGCGGGCCCGCTGGGTGAACCCCAGGTTGGCCCCCTCCCCCACCACCCGTGCCCGCACCGACGACCCCTCGACGCGCACGTCGGCGTTGGCCCGGTCGTCGATCTCCTGATCGGGCTCGGTGCTGGCCCGGACGAAGGTGCCGATGCCTCCGGTGAAGAGCAGGCCGACGGGCGCCTGGAGGATGGCCCGGATCAGCTCCGGGGCCGTCAGCTCGGCGGCCTCCACCCGCAGGACGGCCCGGGTCGCTTCGCTCAGAGGGATCCGCTTCTCCAGCCGTGACCACACCCCGCCGCCGGAACTGATCAGCGAACGGTCGTAGTCCTGCCAGGACGATCGGGGCAGTGCGAACAGCCGGGCCCGCTCCCGGTACGACGCGGCCGGATCGGGGTCGGGGTCGATGAAGATGTCGCGGTGGTCGAACGCGGCGACCAGGCGGATCTGCTCCGACCGCAGCATGGCGTTGCCGAAGACGTCGCCCGACATGTCGCCGATGCCGACGACCGTCACCGGCTCGGACTGCACGTCGATCTCCAGCTCGGCGAAGTGGTGGCGCACCGCCACCCACGCACCCCGGGCGGTGATCCCCAGCCGCTTGTGGTCGTACCCGCTCGACCCACCCGACGCGAAGGCGTCGCCCAACCAGAACCCGTGCTCGGTGCTCACCCGGTTGGCCAGGTCGGAGAACGACGCGGTCCCGCGATCGGCGGCGACGACCAGGTAGCTGTCATCACCGTCGCGGCGCCGAGGCACGGCGACCACCTCGTCGCCGACGACGTTGTCGGTGACGTCGAGCATGCAGCCCACGAAGATCTCGTAGGCCCGGACGACGTCGGCCGCACCCGGGCCGATGCCGGCCGCGGGCCGCCGCACCACGAAACCCCCCTTGGCGCCGGTCGGCACGATCACCGCGTTCTTGAGCACCTGGGCCCGCATGAGGTCGAGGACCTCGCTGCGGTAGTCGTCGACGCGGTCGCTCCAGCGGATGCCGCCGCGGGCCACCGGCCCCCAGCGCAGGTGGATGCCCTCAACCGCCGGCCCGTGCACGAAGATCTCGCGGAACGGCACCGGCCGGGGCATACCGGGCACGGCCGCGCTCTCCACTTTCAGCGCCAGATGATCCCCACCGGTGCCGACATACCGGTTGGTACGCAGGGTGGCGTCGACCAGGGCCAGGAACCCCCGCAGGATCCGGTCGTGGTCCAGCCGGGCGACGGCGTCACAGCCGTCCACCACCCGCTGATGCAGCTCGGCCACCACTTCGGGCCCAGCGCCGCGACCCGGGTCGAACAGGGCGGCGAACAACTCCACGAGGCCGGCGGCGATCGCCGCGTTGTCGACGAGGACCTGGTCCACGTAGGCGGTGGTGAACGTGGTCCCCACCTGGCTGCGGTACCGGCGGTAGGCCCGTAGGACGGCCACGTCGTCCCAGTCCATGCCGGACCGCAGGACCAGCCGGTTGAGGGAGTCCACCTCCGCCCGGCCCTGCCACAGGGCCAGGGCGGCGGCGGCCAACCGCGGACCGTCCCGGCCGACGTCGAGGGCGCCGCTGGGATCCTTGACCCCGAAGTCGTGGAGATGGGCCGGGGCCTCCTCGCCGCCCAGCGCGTACGGCCGGTCCTCGACGGCCCACAGGCCCAGGCTCTCGAGGATGGGAAGGAACCCCGACAACTCCACGCCCGGGCCGGCGGTGAAGACCTTGAGACGGGCCGGGGGTCCGCCGTCGGCGCCGGTGGAGAGGACGATCCGAATGTGGTCGTCACCGGCGAACAGCTCCTCGAGCTGCAGGACGTCGACGATGGCGGCCTCGGGCGCGACCGCATCCCGATAGGACGAGGGGAACCAGCCCGCCCACGCCTGGGCCAGGCGGGTCCCTGCGTCGCCCGCCGTTGCCTCCAGGGCCGCCGCCAGCTGCTGGTCCCACGTGCGGCACAGCAGGCGCAGCTCCCGCTCGAGCGCGTCGAGCGGCTCGTCGGGAGGAGGCTCGGCGACGTGGACGAGGAACCGCACGATGGCCTCGGGACGGTCGCCCAGGGAGACGTCGACGTCGACCCGATCACCGTCGAGCTGGGCCAGGAGGAACCGTTCGAGACGGTGGCGCAGGGTCGGGTTGTAGATCTCGACCGGCACAGAAAGAAGGGCGGAGACGGTGTGGTTGGCCCGGTCGACCCGCACGAGCACCCGGACCTCGTGCTCGTCCTCGGCGGTGAGCAGCTCCACCAGCAGCCGCCGGAGCGAGGCCACGTCGAGCTCGAACAGCTGGTCCTTGGGCAGGGCCTGGAACAGCGACACCAACGCGGCTTCGTCCTGGCTGCGCTCGACGACGTCCTCCAGCTCCAGGATGCGGCGCAGCTTGAACCGCAGCACCGGCGTCACCGCCGCCGGCTCCGCGTTCGCCTTGCCGGTGAACACGCCGACCACCCGGAACACCCCGCCGCCTGGCTCGATCAGGTCGATGCAGTGCAACGGCACCTGGCGGTGGACGGTGCTGACCTCGGCGGTGCGGACGATCTTGAGCAGACCGGCCGGCGCGGGTCCACGCGGGCGGCGACGCAAGGCGGCGTCGGGCCGGGAAAGGATGCCGAGCGCATCGGTGACCGTTCCCTCGGGCGCCCGGAACCGGCAGCAGCCGGACAGGACGAAGTTGCCGTCGAGCAACCACTCGAGCAGGTCACCCGCCTCCGACGCCTCGTCGACCGGGACATCACCGACGGAGGCCCGGGCGGACGCGGCGGCGGCCTCGACCTGCCCCCGCATGGCGACGTAGTCGCCCGTGGCCGAGTAGACGTCGGCGAGAACCGATTCCAGTGCGGCGACGAGCGCCGCTCGGGCATCGGGGCCCACCCGGTCGCCGATCTCCGCCTGGAGGAACGACTCCCGCCAGGCCGCCGGTCGGGCCGGGAGGATCGCCGCCAGCCGGCCGTCGGCGTCCCGGTGGCATCCGAAGACGGGGTGGAGCTCACGGACCACCTTGTGCCCGAGCCGTCGTAGCTCCTCGGTGACGCTGGAGACGATGAACTGGCGGTCCTCGCCGCTGACCTCGACCACCGACCCCACCGGGCGCCCGCCGTCGAGCGCGACGTCGGGGTCGTAGACACGGACACGAACCTCCTCGGGCGATCGCGTGTCGACGAAGTCGAAGCTGTCGACCACCGCTTGCGCCGTCGCGACCGGGTCGGCGAGAGCCAACTGGGTCGCGGGCACCCGCCGCAGCACGGCACAGGCGAACTCCTGCAGCACGGAGATTCGAGTCTCCCGGCCAACGCCGGGCATGGCCTCCAGCCGGCTGAGGATGGAGGCCAGGGACGCAGGGCCCTCCCGGTCGTCCTCGCCGGCCCCTGCGCCCACGCGTCCTCCTGAATGCTGTGCGATTCGATCGTACCTCGGGCTCATCCGGAACCGGCGGTCCCTGCCCGGCATGCCGCTGAGAAATGAGTTCGGCCCGCTACTGTTGCTCCGTGGCACACCCGGCCGGACTACGGCGCGCCGGAACGCGCCAGGGCCCGTGGCGTAGCCGGGTTCGCGTCGGTCTGGTCGCCTTCCTCGCCCTTTGTGTGCTGCTCGTGGGTAGCAGCTACTTCTATTTCCGCCACCAGTTGGACTCCCTCACCCGCCTGAAGATCCCCGGCCTCGCCGACGACGAGAGCGGCAAGGTCATGAACGTCCTGCTCGTCGGCTCCGACAGTCGCGAGAACACCACCGGTCACGTCGCCGACGCGACAGGCAAGGGCGACGACGGCACCGGCGGCCAGCGCAGCGACACCATCATGGTGCTGCACATCGATCCGCAACAGCAGAAGGCGGCGATTCTCTCCATCCCCAGGGACCTCTACGTTCCCATTCCGGGCAACGGGCGGGACAAGGTGAACGCCTCTTTCTCGATCGGTGGGCCTCAGCTGCTGATCCAGACCATCAAGGAGGCGCTGGGGATCGAGATCAACCACTACGTCGAGGTGGACTTCGGCGGCGTCGAGCGCATCGTCAACGCCATCGGCGGCATCAAGGTCCACGCCGACGCCCCCGCACGCGACGAGATGACCGGCCTCGACATCCCCATGGCCGGGTGCAACGAGCTCGACGGGTACCAGGCCCTGGCATTCGTCCGGAGCCGCTACTACCAGACCTACGAGCGGGGGCGATGGGTGGAGGGCAGCAACTCCGACATCGACCGGATCGCCCGCCAGCAGGACTTCATCCGCCGCATGATGAGGAAGGCGGTCTCGTCCGGCTTGAGCAACCCGCTCACCCTCAACCGCCTGATCCGCATCGGCGTCGACAACGTCCGCGTCGACCAGCAGATGTCCACGAAGGACATCACCACCCTCGCTCGCCGGTTCCGGTCCATCGACCCGGACACCGTCGACATGCTGACGCTGCCGACGTCCGACGACTTCGCGGGCGGCGCCGCGATCCAGCGCCTCGACACCGCCAAGGCCAGGGAGTACATCGACCGGCTCAACGGCATCCGGCCCCCCGCCCCTGTGTCGGTCCGGCCCGCGGACATCGCGATCAAAGTGCTCAACGGAAACGGCGCCGACGCATCGGCGTCGGTGGCAGCCAGCTCCCTCACCCAGGCCGGATACCGGGTGGCGTCCACCGGCGATGCCCCGAGCTACGACTACTCACAGACGATCGTGCGGTACGCGCCCGGCCAGCAGGCCAAGGCCGCCGCCCTGAAGAGCGCACTCGCCGCCGGCGCCAGCATCGAGGAGGACAAGAACCTCGTGGGGGCCGACGTGGCCCTCGTCCTGGGCACGGACTACACCGGCCTGCGGGCGGCGGCCCCCGCTGCTCCGACAACCGGCGCCCCCGGCCCCGGCAGCCCCGACACCACCAAGCCGGCCCCTCCGCCCTGCTGATCACCGCAGAGGGCCGGCCTCCTCGCCGCCGGGCAGCTTGATGCCCCGGTCCTCGGCCCACCGCCTCGGGGTGTCGGCCTCGGCGATCGAGTCCTCGGCGGCCCGCCGCAGGGCGGCAGCCCGGTCCTCTCGCGACGACGTGGGCCCGAGCTTCAGGGAGAGGTAGGACAGGCCCCCGATCGGGATCGGCAGCCAGAAGTTCACCAGGCGGTAGACCACCACGCCGAGCACCGCCGTGCCCCGAGGCGCGCCGAAGCCGACGAGCGCCGAGGTCAGGACCGCTTCGACCACCCCCAGACCGCCCGGCGTGAGCGGCACGGCGGCGAGCACGTTGGCCAGCGCGAAGGCGACGATGAGCCCGTCGAGGTCCACGCGATAGCCGAACGCGGCGACGAACACCCACAGCGAGGCGGCGTCGAGGAGCCAGTTCGCCGTCGCCCACAGCGACGCCCTGATCAGGAGCGGACGATCGGCGCCCAACACCCGTAGCCGCTCGGCGACCCGGCTCAGGACGCGACGGAGCCCCTCACCGTCCAGCATCGGGATCCGGTCGGCGATCCGGATCACCACGCCGGCCAGCCGCTCCTCGCCCCGGGTCAGCGACACGACCGCAAGCGCGAAGCCGGTGATCAGCAGGGTGCCGATGATCGCCGCCGTGCCGTACAGCGGGTTGAAGCCGCGGCGCGGGATCGACACCAGGAGCCCGAGCCACAGCAGCACATTGAGCACGACGGCGGAGCCGAGCCCCTGGGTGGCCAGGGCGAACCCGGCGTCGGTCCCCCGCACTCCCGCGTCGGTGAGCAGCCGGTAGCCCAGGCCGGCCCCGGCCGCCGACCCGCCCGGGACGATGTGGCTGGCCGCCATGGTCGACAGGTCGATTCGCAGCAGGGCCGACAGCCCCGGCCGGTTGCCGACCGGCAGCACCGCCTCGGTCAGCTTGGCGTAGGCGACGATGGCCGCCACCTCGAGGAGGACGCCCGCCAGGAGACCCGGGACGCTCACCGACGCCAGCAGGTCGAGCGAGCGTCGGGCGCCGGCGATCTGGGGCAGCACCAGGTACTCGACGACCACGAGGGCGATGAGCAGCCCGGCCATGCGCCGGAGCGACCTCGGCAAGCGCGGGCGGGCCACGGCTGAAACATAGGTCGGCCCCCGGTCCCGGCCGTAGACGGGATCCGCCGCCGGCTGACCCCGGCCGGCGGAGAACCGCGGAACCCCGGGGTACGCTGGCACCTGCGACGAGTATGTCCGTCACCTCTTCAGTCGGCAGGGGGTACGAGTGGCTCGCCAGGGCAAGGAGCTGGTCGTGCCGGCCGATTCGGTGTCGTTGAGCAATGGCTTGGTGGCCATGGCCCGTTTCTTCGTGGGCGATGGCACCCTGCGGGAGACCCTCCAGCGGATCGCGGACCTGGCTGTCGAGGCGGTGCCAGGCGCCGACATGGCAGGGATGACCATGCTGGTCGAGGGCCGGGCCAAGACCGCGGTGTTCACCGACGACTGCTGCCCGGAGATCGACGCCGCTCAGTACGAGACCGGCATCGGGCCGTGCCTCGACTCGTTCCGCCACCAACAGGTCTACCGGATCGACTTCATGGAGAAGGACCGCCAGTGGCCGCCGTTCAGTGAGGCCGCCGGCGCCCACGGCATTCAGAGCTCGATGTCGGTACCCCTTGTCGCCCGCCACGAAGGCGTCGGAGCCCTGAACTTCTACTCCCGCTCCACCGAAGCGTTCTCCGATGACGATGTCGAGATGGGCTTGCAGTTCGCCACCCAGGCGGCCAGCGTGCTGGCCAACTCCCAGGCGTACTGGGACGCCCACCACCTCAGCCAGAGCCTGGCCACGGCAATGACCTCGAGATCCACCGTCGAGCAGGCCAAGGGCATCCTGATGGGTAGCCGGGGGTGCAACGCCGAGGAGGCTCTGCAACTCCTCGTCCGGGCGTCTCAGAGAGAGAACCGGAAGCTCCGCGAGATCGCCCAGGAGATGGTGGCCGACGCGGGACGTGAGGTCGCTCTGCGCTCCGAGCGCCTCCGGTCGCCGGCCGGCCCGTCCGCGGGACCTGACAAGACATCGACCGCCGTACAGGCGGGGGAACTGGCCGAGAGCATCCGCGACGTCGTGTCGAACCTGATCCGGAAGTCGACCCGGCTGGGCCCTGACGACGTCGGTCTCCTCGTGGCCGAGCAGAGCCGGTGCGGTGGCTTTCACGACGCATCGGTCCTCCTGGTGGACCTGGAGCAGCGGGTGCTGACCCCGCTTCCTCCCGGTCTCGACGACCTGGGACCTCAGGACGTGGACACCAGTGTCGCCGGTCGGGCGTTTCAGCTCGAGCGGCCGGTGGTGGTCACGAGCGGCGACGTCTTCGGCATCTGGATGCCGCTGATCGATGGTTCCGAACGCCTCGGCGTCCTGCACCTGCGCAGCCCTGCCGTCTCCGACGAGGTTCTCGACCGCTGCGAAGAGCTGGCGGGCGTCGTGGCCGAGCTGATCGTCTCCAAGAGCCAGTACGGCGACCTGCTCGGCATGGTCCGACGGGACCAGCAGATGACCCTGGCCGCGGAGATGCGCTGGGCCATGCTTCCGCCCCTCACCTTCACGGGCGAGAGCGTCGGGATCGCCTGCGTCCTGGAGCCCGCGTACGAGGTGGCGGGTGACGCATTCGACTATGCGGTCAACGACGGCGTCCTGCACCTGGCGGTCATGGACGCCATGGGCCACGGGCTGGAAGCGAGCCAGATGGCCAACCTGGCCACGTCGGCCTACCGGATGGCCCGCCGCCGTGGCCTGGATCTGGAGGCGACCTACCGGCTCATGGACGAGGCCGTCACCAACCAGTTCCCGGACGACAGCTTCGTCACCGCGCAGCTGGCCACGCTGGACACCGTCAGCGGCACGCTGCGATGGCTCAATGCCGGTCACCCTCAGCCGATGCTCCTTCGTGGAGGGCGGGTGGCGTTCGAGCTTCACTGCCCGCCGATGCTTCCCCTCGGGCTGGGCGACCCCGAGGCGTCGATCTCCAAGGTGGACCTCGAGCCGGGCGACGCCGTCCTGTTCTTCAGCGACGGAATCATCGAAGCCGGCTCGCCGGGTGGTGAGCAGTTCGGGAGAGACCGGCTCGTCGACCTCACCCGGCGGGCGCTCGCCGACGACCAGAGTATGGCCGAGACCGTGCGCCGGCTGGTGCGGGCCGTGCGGGGCCACCGCGAGGGCCCGCTGGCCGACGACGCCACGCTGCTCTTCGTCGACTGGCACCCGTAGGATTCCCGCCGCCGAGTCCGCCCCCGCACCGCCGAGGAACCCGAACCGTGACCCTGCCGACCGACCTCACCTTTCTGGCCCCTCCGGGTGAGGCTGCCGACTGGCGCGTCGTGGTGTTGTGCGACGCCGCGGCCGCCACCGGTGTCTTCGAGAAACTGCCCGGCACGCCGGACGAGCTCGCCGACCGGACCGGGTTGGAGCCGCAGGCCCTGCGGGTGGTCCTCGACGCCCTCGGCGCTTTGGGCGTCCTGGAGTCGGATGACAACGGCCGGTTCATGCTGGGAGCAACCGCACCGGAGCCTGCCGCCCTGGCCACCGTGCGCCACCACGCCCGTGCCCTCCGCCGATGGGCCACTGCCCTGGAGCCCAGGCTCCGGGGGGAGCCGACCCGCGACCCGGCCGGCATCACCGACCCCGACATGTTCCACGACGCCTTGGCTGCGAACGCCCGGAAAGTTGCGCCGGAGGTGGTCGACGTCTGCCTGCGGCGCTTTCCCGAGGCTCGCCGCGTGCTCGACCTCGGCGGCCTCCATGGCGAGTACTCCCTCGAGTTCACCCGCGGTGGTCTGCGGGCCACCATGCAGGATCAGCCGGCCATGATCGAGGTGGCCCGGCGCCGGGGCCGGCTGGAGGCTGCGGGTGTCGAGCTGTACGAGGGCAGCTTCTTCGACACGGTCCCGGAGGGGCCGTTCGACCTCGCGTTCTGCTCGGGGATCACCCACACCTTCGACGGCGAGCGCAACCGCACACTTTTCGGGAACCTCCGGCCGGTGATCGCGCCAGGTGGAGGGGTCGCGGTCGTCACGTTCCTGCGGGGCCGCAACCCGCTCACGCCGCTGTTCGCGGTGCAGATGCTGGTCAACGACAACGGGGGCGACACCCACACCGAAGCGGAGTACCGCGCCTGGTTGGGAGAGGCCGGGTTCACCGTCGACGAGAGAGTCCTGGACCTTCCCGGACAGGGATCCAGGTCGGTGCTCTTCGCCGTCTGAATGAAGGCGCTGATCGTCGACGAGCTCGTCGTCCGCTACGGCGACTTTGTCGCAGTGCAGGGCGCCGGCTTCGGGGTGGAGGCAGGCGAGGTGTTCGGCCTCCTGGGGCCGAACGGGGCGGGGAAGACGTCGATCATGCGGGTCCTGACCACCCTCCTGCGGCCGGCGGCCGGACGGGCGTGGATCCTCGGCCACGAGGTGGCGGCCGAGGCGGCCACCGTCCGGCAACTGATCGGCTACGTCCCGCAGGCGCTCTCCGCCGACGGCTCCCTCACCGGGCGCGAGAACGCGTCGCTGTTCGCCCAGCTCCACCGCGTCCCCCGGTCGGAGCGGGCCCAGCGGATCGACGCCATGCTCGACCTCATGGACATCGGCGGCGCAGCCGACCGCGTGGTCCGGTCCTACTCCGGAGGCATGGTGCGGCGGCTCGAGATCGCGTGCGCCCTGCTGCACCGGCCCCGCCTCCTGCTCCTCGACGAACCGACGATCGGGCTCGACCCCGTCGCCCGACGGGCCGTGTGGCGCCACCTCGCCGAGATGCGCGAGGAGACCGGGCTCACCATGCTGGTCACCACCCACCTGATGGAGGAAGCCGAGGAGCAGTGCCAGCGGGTGGCGGTGATGAGCGGCGGTCGCATCAGGGGCGAGGGAACCCCGCAGGATCTCCGTGCGTCGCTCGGCGCCACGGGAGGCACGCTGGAAGACGTCTTCGTGGCCCTCACCTCCGGCACCGAGGCCGACACCGAGGGAGGTGATCTCCGTGATATCAGCCGCACCCGCCGCACCGCCCGACGCCTTGGTTGAGGCGGTCCCTGCGCTCTCGCCCCGCCAGCGGGTCGCGTCCTACGCCAGCACGGTCGTCGCCATGTCCCAGGCCGAGATCCATCGGGCCCGCCGGGAGCGCTCGGTCCTCGTCGCCCGCGCCGCCCAGCCCCTCCTGTGGCTGCTGGTCTTCGGGGCCGCGGTGTCGAGGGTGCCCGAGCTCGGTGCCGAAGGCGTTCCGTACAAGGCCTTCCTCGTCCCCGGCGTCCTGGCCCAGTCGGTGCTGTTCATCGCCATCTTCTCCGGGATGGCGATCATCTGGGAGCGGGACCTCGGCATCACCCAGCGGATCCTCGTCGCCCCGGCCTCGCGGAGCGCCGTCATCCTCGGGAAGGCGGTGAGTGCCGCCATGCGGGCCGTGATCCAGGTGGCCATCGTGCTGGCGGTCGTGGCGATCATCCGGATACCGCTGGAGTGGTCGGTGGGGGCGGTGGTCGGCTCGCTGGTGGCGGTGTTGCTGGGGGCCACGCTGCTCTCCGCCATCTCCATGGTCATCGCCTCGATGGTCCGGAGCCGGGAGCAGTTCATGGGCCTCGGGCAGCTCGTCACCCTGCCCCTGCTGTTCGCGTCGAACGCGCTGTACTCGGTCTCGATCATGCCGGGCTGGTTGCAGGGTGTCGCACGAGTCAATCCCCTGACCTATCTCGTCGAGATCCTGCGGCAGCTCCTCGTCGGCATCGGTCCGAACCGCCTGCTCTTCGATGCCGCGGTGCTGGTGGGCGGGATCGTGGTGGCCGTCGCCATCGCCAGCCGGACCTTCCCGCGGCGCGTGCTCTGACCGGGGGGCGGCTCCTAGGAGGCGACGGGTGAGGGCACCGGCCGGTCGGGCTCGCGGGCGAGCGGCGCAGGCCCGCCTCGCGCCGCCCGCCATCCGGCGATCACCAGGGCACCGAGGCCGGCTGCCGAAGCAAGAAAGGCCGCCAGTCCACCGAGGACAGGAATCACACCCACCAGTCGGATGATCGCGAACCCGGCCAGGAAGGACAGGTACACGCTCCTCGGCTCCTTCACGACCATGCGCCCGACCACCAGCGCCGCCACCAGATATCCCAAGGAGTACAGCAGGGCCAGCGACACGAGGCCGAGCAGCCCCAGGGGGATTCCCACCAGGGTCACGAGGGCGAGGACCGACACGATCGGCAGCCCTATCGCGATGGCAACGCCCCATCCCAACGCCGGCCCGACATCGTTGCGGGCCACGGCAAGGGACGCCGCCATCGCTGCGGGTGCGAGCCGGAGGAGGAGCAGGCCGAGGACGAGGAGGGACACGGTGACCGCCACCCACCAGGCCGCCCAGAAGAACCACCCGACCGCCCTGAAGCTGAACCGCACAGTCCGGGTGTCGCCTTCGATCACTGCTCCCGGAGCCACGCTTGGCGATTCCGAGGAAACCACGTCGCCACCGACTCGCGCCCCGCTCTCGATGATCGCCCGGCCCCTCAGCGCGACGACCGCCTCCTCCACCGTGCCGGTGACCCGGACGTCGCCGTTCAGCGCCACCACGGCGCCGCCCACGACGCCGTCGATCACCGCCGGCCCGTCCAGGATCACCACCGTGTCCACTCGCTCACCCGCCCGGACCTCGGCCCGGCCGGAGAGGACGATCTGGTCGTCACCGTTCCCCTGGGCCTGCGCCAGTGCCGGCGGGGCCGCGGCGAGGGCGGCGACGATCAGGGCAATGCCCAGCAGTGCCGCTCGCCTCGCCGTCGGACGGTTGCGCTTCCGCTGGGTCAACGACATCTGTTCCTCCTGATGCAGCCGGTCATACCTCCTCGCATTCTCGCGACCGGCCCACCCCACACGCATCGGCAGAGTGACACAGATGGCGCGAGACAAGTGACCTAGGCGCAGGTGCACCTCGCGGGTGGGATCCGGCTCGGACGTGGGTAGATGGCTGCAGATGCGTCCGGCGCTCGAAGGTGTCCGTCGAGGCCTGGGAGGCCGCCCCTGATGACAGCCCCCGGCCGTGGTCAGGGCGGCGAGGACGAGCTACCGATCCGGGTCTACCTCGTAGACGACCATGCCGTCGTCCGCCGGGGCATGCACGCCTACCTCGAGATGCTGGACGACATCGCCATCGTCGGAGAGGCATCTCGTGGCGAGGAGGCGGTCGCCGGGATCGCCGCGCTCGCGACCGACGGAGGGCCACCCCATGTCGTGCTGATGGACCTGCTCATGCCCGGCATGGGGGGTATCGAGGCGACGGCGATGATCAAAGCCGCGCATCCGGAGGTGGAGGTGGTCGCGGTGACCAGCTTCGTCGCCCAGGAGAAGGTGCACGCCGCTCTTCAGGCGGGCGCCATGGGATACATCCTGAAGGACGCCGAGGCCGACGAAGTGGCGGCGGCCATTCGCGCTGCCCACCGAGGAGAGGTGTACCTGGCGCCCGCCGCGGCCAGGCAGCTGGCCAAGTCGCTGCGAGATCCGCGGCCCGAACCGGAACGAGAGTCACTGACCGAGCGGGAGCGGGAGGTGCTCGTCCTGGTGGCCAAGGGAGCGTCCAACAAGGCCATCGGGAACGAGCTGACGATCAGCGAGCGGACCGCCCGTACCCACGTGAGCAACATCCTGCTGAAGCTGGGTCTCGGATCCAGGACCCAGGCCGCCCTGTGGGCCATCCGTGAGGGTCTCGCCTCTCCCACGGACCCCTGAGGCGTGAACGAACCGGCTCCAGGGCGACTTTTGTCCTGCAAGGTTGTCGTCAGTTGTCTCGGGTGTGGCGAGGACCGCCTGTGTTGAATGGGCATGGAGCCGAGGACTGGGGAGACGTGATCGCAGACCTGACGTGTGCCGGCGAAACAAGGCGCGTGCTGGTGATCGACGACGACGCCCGGGTCCGCCAGGCGCTGCGTGCCCTGATCACGTCGTCGGAGGGGCTGGTGCTGGCCGGAGAGGCGTCGTCGGCCTCCGACGCCCTCCGAGCCGACGAAGACCTCGTCCCCGACGTCGTGCTGCTCGACCTCCTCCTTCCGTCGGCGAGCGACGGCCTGGCGGTCATTCACGGTCTGGTGGCCCGGGGGCGTGAGGTCGTCGCCCTCAGCATCCGGGTGGGGCTCCGGACAGCGGCTCTCGAGGCTGGGGCGACGGCGTTCGTGGAGAAGGGCGTCACTCCTGAGGCGCTCCTCGACGTCCTACGAGGTGGAGCCCCGATGAACGGGCGGGCGATTCCTTCCTGGTAGGAACGCTCGGACCGTCGTTCCGTGACCCGGTGCGCTCCTGACGTCCAGGGTGCCGCCAAGCCCCTGGGCCCGCTCCGACATCGTCTTGAGGCCGAGGTGCCCGGGGTGGCTCGCGCCCGTGTCGAAACCGATGCCGTCGTCGACGATCTCCAGCTCGATGTCCTGGACAGATCCGCCGGACAGGTCCAGGCGTATCTGAACCGATGAGGCGCCGGAGTGCTTGACGACATTGCTCAGGGCTTCCTGCGCCAGCCGGTACAGGTTCTCCTCGACCACCGGTTCGAGCGAAAGCTCCTCCGACGTAGCCGAGAGCGTGACGGCCACGCCTTCCTTGGCCTCCAGCGCCGCCGCGTGCTTGCGGAGCGCGGCGACCAACCCCTCCTCGGCGAGTGCGCCGGGCCGGAGCTCGAAGATCAGGGCCCGCATCTCGGCCAGGGCGCCCTGCGTCAGCTGGCGGATGTTGGTGATGCCCTCCCCCACCGGCCCACCGGGGTCATGGCACTCGCGCTCGAGGGCCAGTTGCAGCGCTCTGGCCTGAAGCGTCATCGAGAAGAGGGCCTGCGACACCGAATCGTGCAGGTCGCGTGCAATGCGGCCCCGCTCTTCGATGACCAGTGACCGCCGGCGATCGCCGACGTCGCGGTTTACGCTCACCAGCCGGGTGGGGCCGTGCGGGAGGATGATGGTCGCGGCCTCGACGTAGAGCCGGTGACCGTCCTTGTGCCGCTGGATCACCTCCCCCCGCCACTCTCCTCCCTCATTCAGGACGCGCAGGGCTTCCTCACGGTCGGCGTCGGACAGCTCGGTGCGGAGGACGTCGACCGTGCTCCTGCCGATGACCTCGTCCGCAGACCAGCCATACAGCCGCTCGGCCCCGGAGTTCCACGCCGTGAGGACAAGGTTTTCGTCCGCAGCCACGATGGCGTCGTTCACATAGTCCAGGAGCCGGGCCTGGTACTCCAGCCGGGCCTCGATCTGCCTGCGTTCGGTGATGTCGCGGGTGACCTTGCCGAATCCCCGGAGCGCGCCATCGGCGTCCCGCAGGGCGGTGATCACGACGGTGGCCCAGAAGCGGGAGCCGTCCTTACGTACCCGCCACCCCTCGTCCTCGACGCGCCCCACGGCTGCGGCGATGCGGAGCTCCTCGCCCGGCTTGCCGGCCTGCACATCCTGTGGCGGGTAGAAGCGGGAGAAGTGCTGACCACAGATCTCATCGGAGGTGTAGCCCTTCATGCGTTGGGCGCCGGCGTTCCAACTCACGACGTTGCCCTCGACGTCCAACATGAAGATTGCGTAGTCCTCCACCCGTTCGACGATGAGGCGGAAACGCTCCTCGCTCTGCTTCAGGCGGTCCTGGGCCCGCCTCGCCTCGGTGACGTCCCGGTTGATCTCGAGGACCGCCTGGTGCTGGCCCTCGCTGCCCTCGCGTAGCACCTGCCGGCTGGCGACCACGACCTCCGAGCCGTCCTTGCAGACGTGGTGCAACTCGCCTTCCCACGCACCATGCGAACGCAACGACGCGTCGACCGCCGCCACAGCTGCCGGCGGGGTCTGCAGGAGGTCGTGTGTCATGGCGCCTATGGCTTCCGAAGCCGACCACCCATAGGTCTCTTCCGCGCCCCTGTTCCAGAAGGTGATCTCGCCG
Organism: uncultured Acidimicrobiales bacterium; assembly: GCA_902805665.1. Lineage (GTDB taxonomy): Bacteria > Actinomycetota > Acidimicrobiia > Acidimicrobiales > AC-14 > CADCTB01. Next base: position 4,009 of record CADCTB010000173.1, on the reverse strand, counting down.
GCGGCGCTGCGCACGATGACCGCGTCATGGGCGAGGGCCAGCAGATCATGCGGCTCGTCCAACTGTCCGAGAAGTTGCTCGGTCACCTTCCCACCGCCGGTCCTCCCCATTCACACCACTGAAGGCTCCATTATCCCGCCCCCGGCCGCTTCTACGTCAGATGTCCCGGCGGTCTTGCGTCAGTGCGCCGATGACGACCCCGCAGCCGGATCGCGAGTATGCGGCTGGAAGACAGCTCGGCGTCCCCGTTCGAGCCGCGCCCGCAGCAGACCATCCGCTGAGAGTCGCACGAGACGAAAGGAACTCCTTCATGGCGACACTGTCGAGTGACCTGCACCGACGAGTCGAGTCCCGCGCCGCGGCCCGCACGGTCGACGCCCGCAAGGTCTATGGGAAGGGCCAGACCGAGGTACGCGCTCTCGACGGCGTCTCTGTCGAGTTCGAGACGGGGCGGTTCACCGCCATCATGGGGCCGTCCGGCTCCGGGAAGTCCACCCTCCTCCAGTGCACCGCCGGGCTCGACACCCTCACGTCTGGAAAAGCCTTCATCGGTGACGCGGATGTCAGCCTGCTCAACGACCAGAAGCTGACCATCCTGCGCCGCGACCGGGTCGGGTTCATCTTCCAGGCCTACAACCTCGTCCCGACGCTCACGGCCATCGAGAACATCACCCTTCCCCTCACGCTGGCCGGGCACCAGGGTGACCAGTCGTGGATCGACCGGGTCGTCCAGACGGTCGGACTCGCCGGCCGGCTGAAGCACCGGCCGTCAGAGCTGTCGGGGGGCCAGCAGCAGCGGGTGGCCGTTGCCCGGGCATTGGCGACCCGGCCCGACATCATCTTCGCCGACGAGCCCACCGGCAACCTCGACTCGCATGCCGGCGCCGAGATCCTGCAGTTCATGCGGCAGGCGGTCGACTCCATGAACCAGACGATCGTGATGGTGACCCACGACCCGGTCGCGGCCAGCTACGCCGACCGCATCGTGTTCCTCGCCGACGGCAGGATCGTCGACGAGATGCACACCCCGACGGCCGAGCGCGTGCTCGAGCGCATGAAGCGGTTCGGGGAGTGAGGCGGCCGTGATCAGAACCACGATCAAGGGACTGCTGGCCCGCAAGCGGCGCCTGTTCACCACTGCGCTGGCCGTGACGCTCGGCGTGGCGTTCATGAGCGGGACCCTGGTGCTCACCGACACCATCGGCAAGACCTTCGACGACCTGTTCGGAGACGTCTACAAGAACACCGACGCCGTCGTCCGCGCCGAGACGGCGTTCGAGGGGCCTCGAAGCACCGGCGCACAACGAGGGCGGGTGGACGCCTCGCTCGTCGGCACGGTGCGCGGGGTGACCGGCGTGGCGGCGGCAGAGGGCCAGATCCTCGGCTACGCCCGCCTCGTCGGCAAGGACGGGAAGGCCATCGGCAACCCCCAGATGGGTGCGCCAACCTATGGCGCCAACTGGAGCGACAACCCGGAGCTGAACCCGTGGACCCTCGCGGCCGGCCAGGCCCCCCGGGCGGACAACGAGGTGGTGATCGACAAGAAGAGCGCCGACGACGGCGGCCTGGCCGTCGGGGACACTGCCACTGTGCTCGTCCAGGGGCCCCCGCAGCAGGTTCGCATCACCGGGATCGCCACGTTCGGCGCGGCCGACAGCCCGGGTGGGGCGTCGTTCGTGATGTTCAACTCCCCGGCTGCTCAGCGCCTCGTCGCCGAGCCCGGAAAGTTCGACAGCATCGCCGTGGTGGCCGCCGGCGATGTCGGCCAGGCAAACCTGGTGGCCCGCATCGCCCAGGTCCTTCCGCCTCGGACGGAAGCCATCACCGGGGAGGCCATCACCAAGGAGGTGCAGAGCGAGACGAAGCAGGGGCTGTCGTTCTTCAACACCTTCATGCTCATCTTCGCGGTGGTCGCCCTCCTGGTCGGCGGGTTCATGATCTTCAACACCTTCTCGATCACGGTGGCGCAGCGAACCCGGGAGAACGGCCTGATGCGGGCCCTCGGCGCCAGCCGGCGTCAGATCCTCGCCTCCGTGCTGATAGAGGCCGTCGCCGTCGGCGTGATGGCGTCGGTTCTGGGGATGGCATCGGGCGTGGTCGTCGCCGGAGGACTGAAGGCCATGCTCGCCGGCCTCGGCTTCGACATCCCGGCGGGAGGCGTCGTCTTCACGGTCCGCACGGTCATCGTCTCCGTCCTCGTGGGCCTCGCCGTCACGCTCGTGGCCGCCGTCGTGCCGGCCCGCAAGGCCGCTCGTATCCCCCCGATCGCGGCCATGCGCGCCCAGGTGGCCGGGAGCGCGGGCTACGGCTCGAGACTCCGGATCGTGGTCGGCGGCGTGCTGCTCGCCTCGGGCGTGGGCGCTCTGCTCCTCGGCTTGTTCGGTGATTCGGGGAACGCCGTCCCTGTCGTCGGACTGGGCGCGCTGCTCGTGTTCTTCGCCGTCTCGGTACTTGCCCGGACGGTGTCCCTGCCTCTCAGCCGGCTCCTCGGCGCCCCCCTGCCTCGTATCCGAGGCGCCGCCGGTGGGCTGGCCCGGGAGAACGCCATGCGGAACCCGAAGCGGACCGCAGCCAGCGCCTCCGCGCTGATGATCGGCGTCGGCCTGGTGGGGTTCATCACCATCCTCGCCTCCTCGACCAAGGCGTCGATCGACGCGTCGCTCGACCGCTCCTTCACCGGTGACCTAGTCGTCGACTCGGGCGCGGGCATGGCCGGCGGCGGCCTCGACCCGGGCATGGCGGCGCAGCTCAACGGCCTCCCGGAGGTGGCATCGGCCGCCGGCCTGAGTCGCGGGCTCGCCCAGGTAGGCGACAGCCCCGTCCAGCTCGTCGGGCTCGATCCGGCCACCGCGTTCGGGGTGCTCGACGTCAAGCCGTTGCAGGGAGCGCCTGGCGCGCTCGGCCGTGACGTCATCGCCGTCCACGAGGACGTGGCCGCGGAGAAGGGGTTGAAGCTCGACGACCCCGTACCGGTCCGCTTCAAGGACACCGGTGACCAGACCCTGCGAGTAGGGATGATCTACGGCGAGGACCAGCCGGTGGGTCGCTACATCCTCGGTGTCGCCGCCTTCGACGCCAACTTCGCCGACCGGTACGACGAGAAGGTCTTCGTCAAGAAGGCGGACGGTGTCACGACTGCCGCTCTCCGTTCGGCCGTCGACCGGGTGGCGCAGTCGTACCCGGGCGCGGACGTGTTCGACCAGGACCAGTTCAAGGCCGACCAGGGGCGGGCGGTCGATCAGCTGCTGGCCCTCGTCTACGCCCTGCTGGCTCTGGCCATCGTCATCGCCCTCCTCGGCATCGGGAACACGCTGGCCCTTTCCATCTTCGAGCGCACCCGCGAGCTCGGGCTCCTGCGGGCGGTGGGGATGACGCGGGCGCAGCTGCGGTCCACCATCCGCTGGGAGTCGGTCATCATCGCCCTCCAGGGGACGTTCCTGGGCCTGCTCATCGGGGTCTTCTTCGGGTGGGCGCTGGTGCAGGCCCTGGCTGACGAGGGGATCGACACCTTCCGCCTCCCCGTGAGTAGCCTCGCAGTCGTGGTCGTGCTCGCCGCCATCGCCGGGGTGCTGGCCGCCATCGCACCGAGCCGCCGGGCCGCCAAGCTGAACGTGCTGGCCGCCATCTCGTCGACATAGGTCATGACCAGGACGGTCCTTCTGGTCGTCGACGACGACCCCGCGGCGCTGGGCATCATCGAGGGCGAGCTGTCGAGGCGCTACGGCAGCGACTACACGGTCGCGGCCCACGGCTCGGCGGAGGATGCTCTCGCGGCCCTTCGCAAAGTCCGGGACGATGGCGGTGCGGTGGCCGTCCTGTTCGCCGATCTCTGGATGCCGTCGATGACGGGGATCGAGTTCCTCGCCGCGGCCCACGCCCTGTTCCCGACGGCGAAGCGGGCGCTGCTCATCGACTGGGGAGACGTCAGCTCCCGCCGGGGAATCGTCGACGCCTCCGCGCTGGGGCAGATGGACTGCTTCATCCCCAAGCCCATCCACTCGCCTCACGA
>CADCTB010000172.1 GCA_902805665.1 uncultured Acidimicrobiales bacterium | reverse complement strand
ACTTCTTCTCCGTGGACCCGAAGGCCATTCCCAGTCGCCTGGCGTGGGACGTGGGCCGGAAGCTGGCGAACGAGCTGATCGACCGCCACCAGCAGGAGGAGGGTCGCCCGCCTGCCAGCGTCGGCCTCGTGGTCTGGGGCACCGCCGCCATGCGCACGGGCGGCGACGACGTGGCCGAGGCCCTGGCCCTGCTCGGTGTCCGGCCGGTGTGGGCCGAGGAGTCGGGCCGGGTGACCGGGGTGGAGCTCATCCCCGACGACGAGCTCGGTCGGACGCGGGTCGACGTCACGCTGCGCATCTCCGGCTTCTTCCGCGACGCCTTCCCCCACGTGATCGCCCTGCTCGACGACGCCGTCCGCCTCGCCGGCTTCGACGACGACCCGCGCATCTTCGGCTCGAAGCCCGGCGCCTACGGGTCGGGGATCCTTGCCCTTCTCGAGTCACGCGAGTGGGACGACGACGACGACTTGGCCGCCGTCTACACCGCCTGGGGCGGGTACTCCTACGGCCGGGCGGCCATGGGCGCGCCGGCGGCCGACGCCATGCAACGCCGGTTCTCGCTCATCGAGGTTGCCGTCAAGAACCAGGACAACCGGGAGCACGACATCTTCGACTCCGACGACTACCTGCAGGACCACGGCGGCATGATCGCCACCATCCGGTCGCTCCGGGGTGGCGAGGAGCCCAAGGCCTGGTTCGGCGACTCGGCTGACCCGGCCAATCCCAAGGTGCGTTCGCTGGCCGAGGAGGCGGCCCGGGTGGTGCGCACCCGTGTGCTCAACCCGAAGTGGATCGGCGCCATGTGCCGCCACGGCTACAAGGGCGCCTTCGAGATGGCCGCCACCGTCGACTATCTGTTCGGCTACGACGCCACGGCCCACGTGGTCGAGGACTGGATGTACGAACGGGTGACCGACGCTTACGTTGCCGACCCGGCCGTCCGCAAGCTCTTCGAGCAGTCCAACCCGTGGGCCCTCCGCTCCATCGCCGAACGGCTGCTCGAGGCCAAGGACCGCGGCCTCTGGGACGCGTCGCCGGAGGCCTTGTCGACCCTGCGCTCCGCCTTGCTCGAGGCCGAGGGCTGGGAGGAGGGGCGTGAGTGAGCACGCCGGCCGGGCGTGCCGGCCCCGCCGGAGCGCAGCGGAGGCCTTTGCCGGAACGCCCTTGCGGGCCGGCGGGCGCAGCGACCAGGAGACAAGGTGAATTTTCCGTTCTCAGCCGTGGTCGGGCAGGACGAGGCCAAGCTGGCCCTGCTGCTGGCCGCTGCGGAGCCGGCCATCGGCGGCGTGCTCCTGCGGGGCCAGAAGGGGTCGGCCAAGACCACCCTGGCCCGCGGCCTGGCCGCCCTGCTTCCCGGCGACGCGCCATTCGTGGAGCTGCCGGTGGGAGCTACCGAGGACCGGGTGGTGGGCTCGATCGACCTGGCGGCGGCTCTCACCGGTGGAGAGGTGCGCTTCTCGCCCGGGCTGCTGGCCGCCGCCCACGGCGGCGTCCTCTACGTCGACGAGGTGAACCTGCTGCCGGACCACCTGGTCGACGTCCTCCTCGACGTGGCCGTCAGCGGGGTCAACCGGGTGGAGCGCGAGGGCATCTCACACGTCCATCCCAGCCGCTTCGTGCTGATCGGTTCGATGAACCCCGAGGAGGGCGACCTCCGCCCGCAGCTCCTCGATCGCTTCGGGCTGGCCGCCGACGTGACGGCACCGGTCGACCCGGGCGAGCGAGCCGAGGCCGTGCGCCGGCGCATGGCGTTCGACGCGGATCCGGGCGGGTTCGCAGCCGACTGGCCCGACAAGCCCTTGCCCACGAACACACGGGCGGGCGTGTCCGACGACCTCGTCCACACCGTCAGCGTCCTGTGCGCGTCGGTGGGCGCCGAAGGCCTCCGGGCCGACCTCGTGATCTGCCGGGCCGCCGCCGCCCTCGCCGGCATGGAAGGCCGGGCCGAGGCCACGGTCGACGACGTCCGCCGGGTCGCCTCGCTCGCCTTGGCCCACCGTCGCCGCCGGCATCCCTTGGAGGACCCCGGCATGAGCCAGCAGGAGGTCGACGAGGCGCTCGACGAGGCGACGGAGCCGGCAACCCAGGATCAGGACCGAGTCGCGGCGCCAGACGCTCCCCCCGATCGGGTCAGCCGGCTCGAGGCGCCCCGCACGGTGGCCACCGGGGGAGGACGGCGCTCCGTCGTCGAAGGCCCGAGAGGCCGGCTGGTCGGCGACCGGGCGCCGGCCGGTCCGCTCGGGTCGGTGGCTGTGGGCCCCACCATCCGGGCTGCGGCGACCCGCAGTGCGGTCGACGGTGGCCCGCTGGTCGCCCCAGGTGACCTGCGCGAGGCCGTACGCGAAGAGCGGGCCGGCAACCTGGTCATCCTCGCCGTCGACGCCTCCGGCTCCATGGGCGCCGAGACCCGCATGGAGGCTGCGAAGGGCGCCGTCCTCGGCCTGTTGCTCGACGCCTACCAGCGCCGTGACCGGGTGGCGCTGGTGACGTTCCGGGGTGACGGCGCCGAGGTGGCCCTGCGGCCGACGGGCAGCGTGGAAGTGGCGCGGGCCCGCCTCACCGAGCTGCCAACCGGCGGCCGGACACCGCTGGCCGCGGGGATCGCGACCGCCCTGGGCCTGGCCCAGCACCCGGCCGACCGCCCGCTGCTCGTCCTGGTGTCCGACGGCCGGGCCACCGCCGGGCCGGAGGGGATGGACCCGCTGGTCGCGGCCAAGGAGGCGGCAGCCGAGGTCCGGCGGAGGGGAGTGCCGGCGGTCGTCGTCGACGCCGAGGACGGCCACACCCGCCTGGGCCTGGCCGCCGAGCTGGCCGAGGCCATGGGCGCCCGCTACCTCACCCTGCCCCAGCTCACCGCGGCGACGGTCCGCCAGCTCACCGAGGGCTGACCGCCCCGTTCCGGACACTGAAAAGCGCCAAAAACGCACCGTTTCAGTGCAGAGAATGGCGGAGAGGCGCCGGAGCGGCGGCCCGGTGCAGGCCGAGCTGCCCGTCGTGGAGCGTCCAGCCCCCGGCCCAACGCTCACCGGCTTCGCGTCGGGCGATGGTGTCGACGTGCCACCAGTCGCCCTGGATCCGTTCCTCGGTCACGTCGACGGTGACATAGCCGTGGTGGTCGAGGTCGGCCATGCGCAGGTGCCGGTTCTGCGACAGGAACCACCGACGGGCCAACGCCGAAGCCCCCGGCACAGCTGCCGGCAGCACCGTTTTCGTGAAGGTGTCGGTCGTCACGCTGGGCGACACGAACTCGGCGCCCACCGGCAGATCGGCGGCCCATGACGAGTGGATGTCGCCCGACAGTACGGCGACGTTCGACGCCCAACCCGTCCGCCGCAGCAGGCCGTACAGCCGGTCGCGCTCCGCGGGGTAGCCGTCCCACTGGCCGGCGTTCAGGCCGATCCCGTCGCCGAGGTTCAGGAAGCGGACGGGGGCCATCATGACCTGGTTGCCTATCAGCAGCCAGCGGGCGGACGACGTGGAGACGTCGGTTTCCAGCCAGCGCCACTGGGCCTCACCGAGGAGTGCCCTGTCGGTGCGGCCCACCCGCCACACCGGGTGCCGGGCATCGGTGGCCGGCCGGTCCCGGCCGACCTCCCGGGTGTCGAGCATCACCAGATCTGCGAGCGGCCCGAGCGCCACGGTCCGGCACACCGACTCCGGGCCCGTCCGGCGGACCGGAATCCATTCGAAGTAGGCCTGCATCGCCGCGTCCCGCCGGGCCTCCCAGGAACCGTGCCTCAGGCGGTGCGCAGTGGCGCCTCCCCGCCATGCGCCTCCGGCGAACTCGTGGTCGTCCCAGACGGCGACGACCGGGTGCCGGGCGTGCAGGGCCTGCAGATCCGGATCGGTCCGGTACTGGGCGTAGCGGGCCCGGTAGCCGGCAAGATCGACCACCGGACCCGACGGCCGGTGGGCCCGCACCGCCTCCCGCCGCTGGCTGACCATGTCGTTCTCGTAGATGTAGTCGCCCACGTGGACCACGACGTCGAGGTCCCGGGCGGCCAGGTTGGCGTAGGCGTTGAAGAACCCGCACGACCAGTACGCGCACGACGTCAGCCCCAGCCGGACGGCGGTGAGAGGACCGTCCGCCGCCGGCGCCGTCCGGGTCCGGCCCACCGGAGACGACGCCTCGTCCGTGTTGAACCCGTACCAGTAGGTCGTGGCCGGCTCGAGACCGCGCACGTCGACGTGCACGGTGAAGTCGTCCGCCGACGACGCCTCTGTCGTTCCCCGGGCGACGACCTCCCCTGCTGTCGGTTCCGGAGCTCGGCTCACCCACCAGTCCACGGGGACGGGACCCGGCCCCCCGGTCGTGCAGCGGGTCCACAGCAACACGCCGTCGGGAATGGGGTCGGCGCTGGCGACGCCGTGGCGGAACACGATCAAAGCGGGCGGGACAGTAGCGCCGAATGGACTACCGGTCAGGGCATGAGAGTCTGTCGGCCATGGATGTAGGGATTGTTGGAGGCACCGGGCCGGCGGGACGGGCGCTCGCGGCCCGGCTCGCCTCGGTCGGGTTGCAGGTGGTGATCGGATCCCGGTCGGCCGACCGGGCCGCGGAGATCGTCGACGACATTCACAAGAAGTGGCCCGACCGGGACCTCCCGCTCCACCCCGCGGCCAACCCTCAAGCGGCGGCCGCGCCGCTCGTGGTGCTGGCCACGCCGTGGGACGCCGCCGCCGACACCGCGGCCGGTCTGCGGGCGGAGCTGTCGGGGAAGGTTGTCGTGTCCATGGGCAACGCTCTGGCCAAGATCGACGGGGAGCTGCAGGCCGTGGTCCCCCCGGGCGGGTCGGTGGCGTGGGGGGTGCAGGCGGCGGTGCCGGAGGCGCTGGTCTCGGCGGCGTTCCATCATCTGCCGGCCCGCTCCCTGGGCGACTTGAACCGCCCGGCCTCGGGAGACGTCCTCGTCTGTAGCGACCATCCCGAGGCGTTCGAAGCCACGGCCGACCTGATCCGACGCGTCCCCGACCTTCGCCCCTTCGACGCCGGCTCGCTTGCCGCAGCTGGGCCGGTGGAGGCGTTCACCGCAGTCCTGCTGAGCCTGAACGGGCGCTACAAGGGCCGGGCCACCATCCACCTCACGGGCATCGACGGCGACAACAAGCGCTGATGCGGTTGTACGACACCGCCCGCCGGGCGGTGGTGGCCTTCGAACCGGGGCCGCTGGTGACCATGTACACCTGCGGCATCACGCCGTACGACTCCACCCACGTCGGCCACGCCGCCACCTACGTGCTCTACGACGTGCTCCAGCGTCGCCTGCGCGACCTCGGCCACGAGACACAGTGCGTGCGCAACGTCACCGATGTCGACGACGACATGCTGCGCAAGGCCCGTGAGGTCGGGATGCCGTACCTCGAGCTGGCCGCGGCCGAGGTGGCCCGGTTCCAGTCCGACATGCGGGCCCTGGGCATGCTTCCGGCGTTCAGCGAGCCGGCAGCCAGCTCGGCCATCCACGACATCCTCGGCTTCATCGGCATGGTCCTCGACCGCGGCCACGCCTATCAGGCCGCCGGCGCCGTCTACTTCAGCGTTGCCAGCTTCGACCGCTTCGGGCAGATCAGCCACCTCGGGCGCGCCGAGATGCTGGCCCTCGCCGCCGAGCGCGGAGGGAACCCCGACGACCCGGCCAAGCGCGACCCGCTCGACTTCGTGCTCTGGCAGCCCTCGGCCCCCGACGAACCGGCCTGGGACTCGATGTGGGGCCCGGGACGTCCGGGCTGGCATATCGAGTGCTCAGCTCTGGCCATGCGGGAGCTCGGTCCCACCATCGACCTCCACGGCGGTGGTAGCGACCTCATCTTCCCGCATCACGAGTGCGAGGCCGCGCAGTCCGAGGCGGCAACCGGGGACCTCTTCGTGCGCCACTGGTTGCACGCTCCGATGGTCGAGTACCAGGGCACGAAGATGTCGAAGTCCCTGGGCAACCTGGTCTTCATCAGCGAGCTGGTCAAGGAATGGGACCCGATGGCGGTGCGCCTGGCCATCCTCGACCACTCCTACCGTGAGCCGTGGAGCTGGCACGACGGCCTCCTCGACGCGGCCACGGAGAGGTTGGAGCGGTGGCGCGACGTGGGCGAGGGAGACGGAGCCGCTAGCCTCGATGGGGTCCGAGCTGCGCTCGACGACGATCTCGACCTTCCCGGGGCCATCCGGGCGGTCGACGAAGCGGCCGATACCGGCCGAGGCGTGCGTCGAGCCGCCGATCTGATTGGAGTCGCCCTTTCATGAGCGAGAACAAGCGGTCGTTCTTTGCCACCGTCCCGGGCCTGGTGACCGGCCTGGCCGGGCTCCTGACCGGCATCGTGGGGCTGGTCACGGTTCTCATCCAGCTCAACGTCATCGGCGGCGATGACTCGAACGGCTCCACCGCGGTGAACGCCGGGGGGCCCGTGACCACCTCCCCAGCCGGCGGTGGAGGAGCAGGCGGCACCACGCCTACCACGGAGGGCGGCACCTTCACGGTGAGCCCGAGCCCGCTGAACTTCGGCCCCGCCGACCCGAAGGAGAAGACGCTCACGGTCAAGAACACGAGCAGCACGGCGAGGTTGTCCGTGCAGACGCCCAGGGTGATCGGCAAGGACGCGGAAAGGTTCAGCGCGTCGTCGGACTGTTCGGGCTCGCTCGCGCCGAACCTCAGCTGCAACGTTCGGGTGACGTTCGCTCCGAGTGGACCGCTCCGCACCTATGAAGCGACGGTCCAGATCCAGGCCACAGGTGCGCCGAGGGGCGCCGAGGTCAAGGTGACGGCCAGCACTCTGCTGGGCTGACGCCGGCGGCTACGGCTCCAGTGAGAACGGCGGGTAGACGTCAGGGAGCGGGGGGTGGGCAGCGTGGCAGCTGGGACGGCGCCCGGATTTCCCTCCCTCCTGAACCTCAGTCACTGACCCGCCGGAGGGATCGGATCAGCTGGTGGTCGCTGGTGAACAGCCGGGAGACCGTGAGGCGACCAGCGACGAGCGCGGCGAACGCGTTGCCACCGAGCAGCATGTACATGACCACCATCTGCAGCTTGATGGCCGAGGACGGCGACGCCCCCGCGAGCAGCATGCCGGTCATGGCCCCGGGGAGAGCGACGAGGCCCACGACCTTGGTCTGGTCGACGATCGGCAGCATGCCGTTTCGGACGGCCGTGCGGTGCCATGACGCGGATGCTTCGGCGGCGGTCTCGCCCAAGCTGAGGTGGGCCTCCACCTCCCGACGGTGGGCACCCAGGTCGTCGCGGAGGCGACGCATGACCAGGGAGGCGGTGTTCATGGCGTTCGAGATGATCATCGATCCCAGCGGGATGGCGGCCCGGGGCGCCGCCGGCACGATCCCGAGCAGCAGGAGCACCCCGAGCGTCCCGCCCGCAGCGGCCGACACCGACGTCGCCGCGATCCAATAGGCGCCCGGAACGCGCTTTCCCCGCGCACCGGACGTGAGGGTGGCGGTGCCGACCATGACCAGCAGGACAACCGGGGTCAGGGCCGTGCCGCCTCCGAAGACGAAGTCGAGGACGAAGCCGACGGCCAGGAGCTGGGCGAACGACCGGAAGGTGGCGACGGCGATGTCGCCTTCCAGGCCGGTGCGCCGCATACGGGAGATGGCGACAGCCACGGCCACCAGCAGCAGCGCCAGGCCGACGTCGGCCCAGGAGATTCGTCCGCTCAGGTCGTTCATCGCAGCCCGATGTCCAAGACCCGGTCGGCCAGCTCGGACGCCTGCCGGGGGTCGTGGGTGACCATCACCACGGTCAGCCCCTCGTCGGCCAGCGATCGGATCAGTCCCTCGACCCCGGCCTTGGCGATGGTGTCGAGCGCCGAGGTGGGCTCGTCCAGCAGCAGGCACTCGGGATGGCGGGCCAGGGCCCGGGCCAGGCACATGCGCTGGGCCTCGCCGACCGACAGCCGGTCCGCATCCCGCCAGCCGAGCGCGGCGTCGAGACCCACCCGGGCAAGGAGGTGCTCCACCTCGGGCCCGACGTTGGCGGCCACGGTCCCGGGAAAGGTCACCGGCACCTGGCCGACGTACTGCACCCTCCGTCGGAGCTCCAGCACGTCGTAGGAACGGACGTCGCGCCCGTCGAGCAGGACCTCGCCGGCGTCGGGGTCGTCGAGGCGGTTGAGCAGGCGCAGCAGGGTGGTCTTGCCGGCGCCCGAGGGCCCCACCATGGCCGTCAACCCGTCGGCCGGGATGCGGGCGGAGAAGCTCTCGATGATCGGCGCGGAGTCACCGTCGACTCTCACGTTCCGATACTCGAAGCGGTCGCCCATGGCGCCACCAGTATCCTCGCCCGCAATGAAGGTCTTTCTTCCCGACGGTTCCACCCGTGAGCTTCCCGACGAATCGACTGCCGCGGACCTCGCCGCATCGATCGGCAGGGGTCTGGCGAAGGCTGCGGTCGCCGCGGTCGTCAACGGCGCCGACGCCGACCTCGGCGCCCAGCTGCACGAGGGCGACCAGGTGGCCATCCTCACCGCCAACACTGACGAGGGCCGGTACGTTTTGCGTCACTCCACCGCCCACGTGATGGCCCAGGCGGTGTGCGACCTGTTCCCCGGGGCCAAGTACGCCATCGGCCCACCCGTGGAGGACGGCTTCTACTACGACTTCGACCTGCCCGGCGGTGCTCGCTTCAGCGAGGACGATCTCGGCCGGATCGAGGTGCGGATGCGGGAGATCGTCGGCGAGAACCAGCCGTTCGTGCGGGAGGAGCTCTCCCGTGAGGAGGGCCTCGAGCGTTTCGCCGACCAGCCCTTCAAGGTTGAGATCATCGAGGGCGTCGACCCGCAGGAAGGCGCCGAAGGCAGTGCGGTGAGCGTCTACCGGAACGATGGTTGGGCCGACCTGTGCCGTGGCCCCCACGTGCCGTCCACCTCCCGCCTCGGCTCGTTCAAGCTGATGAAGGTGGCCGGTGCGTACTGGCGTGGCGACGAGCACCGGCCGATGCTCCAGCGGATCTACGGCACGGCGTGGGAGTCCGACAAGGCCCTCGCCGAGCACCTCCACCGGCTGGAGGAGGCCGAGCGCCGGGACCATCGAAAGATCGGGCTCGAGCTCGACCTGTTCCACTTCCCGCCCGAGATCGGTGGCGGCCTCCCCGTCTTCCATCCCAAGGGTGGCCTGATCCGCAAGCTCATGGAGGACTACGCCAAGGACGAGCACGAGGCTGCGGGCTACGAGTTCGTGTGGACGCCGCACCTGGCCAAGTCGACCCTCTTCGAGATCTCCGGGCACCTCGGCTGGTACGCCGACGGTATGTACCCCCCCATGGAGCTGGAGGGGGCGACGTACTACCCGAAGCCCATGAACTGCCCCATGCACATCCTGATCTACAAGTCGCAGTCCCGGTCCTACCGGGAGCTGCCCATGCGGCTCTTCGAGTTCGGGACGGTCTACCGGTTCGAGCGGTCGGGGGTGCTTCATGGGCTCACCCGCGTCCGCGGCATCACCCAGGACGACTCCCACATCTTCGTGGCGCCCGACCAGCTGGCCGAAGAGCTCACCTCCTTGCTGAACTTCGTGCTCAAGGTGCTGCGGACGTTCGGCCTCACCGATTTCGAGGCCGAGCTGGCCACCCGCCCGGAGAAGTTCGTCGGCGAGCCCGAGGAGTGGGACATCGCCACCGACGCCCTCCGGTCGGCACTCGAGGGGGCCGGTCTCGACTACAAGCTGGCCGAAGGAGAAGGGGCGTTCTACGCGCCCAAGATCGACGTCCACGTCCGGGATGCAATCGGCCGGCGCTGGCAGATCTCGACTCTTCAGGTCGACCTCCAGATGCCGCAGCGGTTCGACATGGAGTTCGTCGGTGCCGACAACACCCGCCATCGCCCGTTCATGATCCACCGGGCCTTGTTCGGATCGGTCGAGCGGTTCTTCGGCATCCTGCTCGAGCACTACGCGGGTGCGCTGCCGGCGTGGCTCTCGCCCGTGCAGGCCCGGGTCCTGCCGGTGCGGGCCGACCACGAGCTGTACGCCGCCGCGGTACTCGGTCGCCTCAAGGCCATCGGCCTGCGGGCCGACGTGGCCGAGGCCGACGAGAACGTGGGCAGCCGGATCCGCAAGGCCAAGCTCGAGAAGATCCCGTATGTGCTCGTCGTGGGCGACGACGACGTAGAAGCCGGCACGGTCGGTGTGAACCCGCGGGGCGGCGAGGTCGAGCGAGGAGTGCCGGTGGCGACCTTCGTCGACCGGCTGCGCGACGAGGTCGAATCCAAGTCGTGACCCTCGAGCGGCTGTGACTCTGGAAAGGCGATGACTCTCGAAAGGCTGTGGGCCGGTTGGCGCAGCGAGTACGTGGAGGGCGCCGCCGAAGCCGACGGCTGTGTGTTCTGCCGCATCCTGGCCAGTGACGAGGCCGGGGAGACCACGTACATCGTCCGGCGGGACGAGTTCTGCGCGGTGGTGCTCAACGCCTATCCGTATACGAGCGGGCACCTCATGGTGATGCCGATCCGTCATGTGGGCGAGCTCGAGGAGCTGGATCCGGACGAGGCAGCCGGGTTGTGGCGGGAGCTCGCCGACGCGGTGCGGGCGCTCAAGGCCGGATACTCGCCGGACGGGCTGAACGTGGGCGCCAACCTCGGGCGCAGCGCAGGTGCGGGCGTACCCGGCCATTTCCACATGCACTGCGTGCCCCGCTGGAACGGTGACACCAACTTCATGACGACACTCGCCGAGACCCGCATGCTGCCCGAGGCCCTGCCCGCGACATACGAGAAGATCCGGAAGGCGTGGCCCACCGATGGCTGACGAGCCCCACGAGCAGGAGGAGCACCGCGACGAGCTCCCCGCGGATCTCGACGTCAGCAACTACGTCGGGATGTACACCTTTCCCGACATCCGCCGCCGCCGTGCACCGGCGTACGCATACCTCCTGCTGGCCGCCGGCCTGGGCATCCTTTCGGCCACCCATCCCGGGCGGGGAGTGCTCGTCAACGAGGGCTTTCTGGCCGCAGCCGTTGCCCTGGCCCTCATCGGCATCTACCACCTCGCCGCCGCGTGGCCGTTGGCTGTCAAGGACACCGACGCGCTGCTCGCTGCGGCGGGCAAGGTCGGCTTCCCGGTAGGCCACGCGTCTGCCCAGCTCGGCTGGCGAGGCCTCCGCAGCCGCCCGACCTGGAGGATCCTGCTGTACTCCAGCGAGGATCCTCCGGCCAAACGCGGCATGGTGCTCGTCGACGCGGTCGACGGTGATGTGCTCGACCAGATCGTCGAGGACAACCCCGAAGACTGGTCATGATTGGCGTGAAACGGCGTACTGTTGATGGCTGTGGTGAGCCGTGCCGAAGACCTGCCCGACCCGGCGGTCGTTGTCGTCAACCCGGACGACGAGGTCACTTCTGAGGCCTTCTCTGTGTGGCTCGATCAGCGGCAGAGCGGGGAGCCCGTTCACCTGAGCGTCACCGCGGCTCAGACACTCGCTGAAGCACGCGCCGCCGGCGAGGTGTGACGCCGGTCGTCATCGACGCGTCGGCTGGCGTCGAGTTCGTCACTGACACAGTGCGGGGACGAGCGCCACGAGCACTGCTGCCGCAGGATGCAGTCCCATGGGTGCCGGAGACCTTCTTCGTCGAAGTCGGTCAGTGCTACGTCGATGGGACCTCAACGCCATCCTCAGGCCCGACCAGATCTGCGAAGCAGTCAGCCAGTTGAGGGTCTGGCCGCTGCGTATCGTTCAAGTCCGGGCTCTGTTCCCCGACGCGTGACGGCTCCGGAACAACTTCACCTTTGCAGACGCTACGTATGTTGCGCTCGCAGAGCACCTCAGCGCTCAGCTGCTGACTGACGACCACAAGTTGGCGAACGCTCCGACACTGTCGGTGGCGGTCCTGCGACTGCCGAACGTCGCATGAGACGGGCCGCCGTCGAGGACCATCTCGGCGCACAGCGCTCGCCCACGCCGCGCCTGACCCCGTGGCGTTGCACAGCGCTCACGTCTGACAACCCCGAAGACTGGTCGTAGTCGCCGTCGGAAGAAACCTCAGTCAGCGAGGACCAACGCCGGACGAGGATCGACTCATTGCGAATTCTCCGCGGCCACACAGGCTCATCACAGGTTCGGTGTCGACGATCACCTCATGAGGAACAAGAGCGTCTTGGAAACCGTCGTCCGTGGTGCCGTCGCCGTAGTCTCCTCGGTCCTGGCCGGCGCCGGGGCCGGGGCCATCCTGGCCCGGAAGCCGCTGCTGGTACCGGTGCAGCAAAGGCATCAGCCCTACGGCCGGGTGGTCAGGTGATGGGTCGCTGTTGAGCAGGTAGGTGGCCACGGAGGGCCGCCCCAGCCACCGGGCAGTGAACCAGGAGATGTGAGGGTCGCGTCGGGTGCCGTGAGCCTTCAGTTGAACCAGCCGGCCA
Source organism: uncultured Acidimicrobiales bacterium (assembly GCA_902805665.1). Lineage (GTDB taxonomy): Bacteria > Actinomycetota > Acidimicrobiia > Acidimicrobiales > AC-14 > CADCTB01. Next base: position 3,745 of record CADCTB010000172.1, on the reverse strand, counting down.
CGTCGGCCACGACGTGGGTGGAACCTGTGCTGTTGAACAGGTCGACGACGCCACCGGCGCCGACCTTCACGACAACCAGGTTGGGCACCGTCTGCCCGGGAAGGCCGGTGACCAGGGACCCGAGGAGGGCCAGGGTGATCGCTGCACTCCGTCCCCTGGTGCTGCGCATGTCTCCGCCTTCTTCCACGGGAACCGGGTCTCTCCGAGGACTATCGGCGCGGCAGGGCACCAACTTGAGATGGAATCGGACGCCCACCAGGTGCGACGTACGCGAACGCGCCTCGGTGGCGTCTCCGAATGCGCGGACTTTTCGTAGTCCGGGACGGAATCCCGCGGTGGGATGTCGAGAACCCGCGCCCGGCTCCGTCCCCGGAGTGACCACGGCCACAATGGGCCGTACCGCACCGAGGAGAACATGATGGCCAAGTACCTGCTGCTCAAGCACTACCGGGGGGCGCCGGCATCGGTCAACGACGTGCCGATGGACCAGTGGACGCCCGAGGAGGTTTCGGCCCACGTGCAGTACATGCAGGACTTCGCCGCTCGGCTCGAGGGCACCGGCGAGTTCGTCGACGGTCAGGCGCTCTCGCCGGAGGGCACGTTCGTCCGCTACGACGGCGCGGGGCGGCCGCCGGTCACCGACGGCCCGTTCGCCGAGACCAAGGACCTGATCGCCGGCTGGATGGTGATCGACGTCGAGAACTACGAGCGGGCGCTGGAGCTGGCCGGCGAGCTGTCGGCGGCTCCGGGTGCCGGAGGGAAGCCGATCCACGAGTGGCTCGAGGTGCGCCCGTTCCTTACCGCGCCCCCGACCATCTCGGACTGACGCACGGTGGACGAGGCCCTGCTGCGGACCCTCGCCCCGACCGTGATCGGGACACTCGTCCGTCGCGGGGCCGATTTCACGGCGGCCGAGGATGCCGTGCAGGACGCCCTGGTCGAGGCGGTGCGCGTATGGCGGGACGACCCGCCGCGCGACCCCAAGGGGTGGCTGGTCACGGTGTCCTGGCGCAAGTTCCTCGATGCCGCCCGCGCCGACGCCTCCCGGCGACACCGCGAGGTACGCGTGGACGACGAGACCATGCCGGCGGCGGGCGAGGGGGTGGACGACACGCTCCAGCTGTACTTCCTGTGCGCGCACCCGTCTCTGACACCGGCCTCGGCCGTCGCGCTCACGCTGCGCGCGGTCGGCGGCCTGACCACGCGGCAGATCGCGCAGGCCTACCTCGTGCCGGAGGCGACAATGGCCCAGCGCATCAGCCGGGCCAAGCGGACCGTCTCGGGCGTCCGGTTCAACCAGCCCGGTGACGTCGCCACGGTGCTGCGCGTGCTCTACCTGGTCTTCAACGAGGGCTACTCCGGCGATGTCGACCTCGCGGCCGAGGCGATCCGACTCACCCGGCAGCTGGCGGCCAAGACGAACCATGAGGAGGTCGCGGGCCTGCTCGCGCTCATGCTGCTCCACCACGCACGGCGCCCGGCACGGACCGGCCCCGACGGCCGGCTGGTGCCTCTTGCCGAGCAGGACCGCAGCCTCTGGAACACCCGCCTGATCGCCGAGGGCGTCGACGTGCTCCAGACAGCGCTCACCCGCGACCGCCTGGGCGAGTTCCAGGCCCAGGCCGCCATCGCCGCGCTCCACGCCGACGCCCGGACGGCCGAGGCGACCGACTGGGTGCAGATCGTCGAGTGGTACGACGAACTGGTGCGCCTCACTGACAACCCGGTGGCCCGGCTCAACCGGGCTGTCGCGGTCGGCGAGGCCGACGGCCCCCGGGCCGGCCTGGCCGCCCTGGCGACGCTCGACCCCGCCCTGCCCCGCCACACCGCCGCCGCGGCGTACCTGCACGAGCGTGACGGTGACCCAGTGACCGCAGCACGGCTTTACGCCGAAGCCGCCCGATCAGCGCCCAACCTCCCCGAACGCGACCACCTCACACGACAGGCGGCACGGCTCAATGCGCAGCTGCGCCGGTGAGTCGCCCTCATCGACGTTGACGAGCATGGCGGAGAGCGCCCGGAGCGGGGGTTCCACGGGAAGCCGGTAGGGAGAAGCGCCCGTGAGCGTCAATCGTACTTAGGTGCCTCCGCGGCGACGAGTTTGTGCTGTGCTTGGAGTCTGCCTGGACACATCCGCGACCGAGGAGGATGAGATGAGCTCTCGGCTCAACCCCTACATCAGCTTCAACGGCAACGCTCGCGCCGCCCTTGAGTTCTACGAGGAGGTCTTCGGGGGCACGTTGGTGATGAACACCTTCGGCGAGTTCGGCGCGGGTGATGGCCCGGAGGCCGACAAGATCATGCACGGACAGCTCGACACCGCCAGCGGGTACACGCTCATGGGCAGCGACACGCCGCCCGGGATGGAGCACTCGCCCGGCAACACGATGACGGTCAGCCTCAGCGGTGACGACGCCGGCGAGCTGCGAGGGTATTGGGACAAGCTTTCGGCCGATGGCACCGTGACGATGCCTCTGGAGCGGCAGATGTGGGGCGATGAGTTCGGGATGTGCATCGACCAGTTCGGCGTCCCCTGGATGGTCAACATCACCCAGTCGGCCGCCACCGCTTGACGGCTCTGCGTCTGGCGGCCCCACTCCCCAGGCGGTGTCTGTGTGAGGGTCTTCAGGGGCCACCCCGGACGACCGTGCTCGGCATGGGATAGATGTCGAAGGTTGCCATCCTGGACCTGACCGCAGGGTCGTCGGTGCCCATCGCGTGCACTGCCGCTTCGTCCTCCGCTGCCACGATGGCGAGGCCCCACACGCCCACAGGGTCGAACACCGGCCCGAAGGCGACGACTTGGCCTTCGGCGACGAGGGCCGACCAGTACGTCGCGTGTTCCTCCATGACTGCGGCCTCGGCGTCGGTCATGTCGGCGGCGAACGTCGGGCGAGGCGGGATCAGCTTGTAGAGGAAGTGCATGGTGCTCATGAGGCGAACTGCGCGGCGAAGTTGCGCAGGCTGAGATCCCAACCGTCAGGTGACGCGACGACGTCGCGCATCTGCTCCCACCCGTCGCCGTGGCGGTCGAGGTTGCGGTGCTCGAGCTCCACTCGAGTCCTGCCGGGCCCCTCGGCCACGAAACGCACCTCCACCTCGCTAGCGTGTGCCGTGTCGTCCTCGAGCTGCCATCGCAGACTGATGTCCCAGCTGAACACGACTCGGATGGGCGGCTCGTACGCGAGCACCCGGCCCCAGTGGCACTCGCTTCCGTCGACCCCGCGGTCATACACATGGCCGCCCTGGCGGGGCTCGAACACCGTCTCGGCCAGGTCCACCTGCAGGATGTGGTGCTCGCGAGGCCACCACGAGCCCATGCCGTCGGTGAAGACGGTGAACGCCCGCTCGATCGGGGCATCGACGACGATCGTCGATCGGACGGACGTGTCAGTTGTCTGTGTGCTCACTGCTCCTCCTTTTGTGTCTGCTCCACCGCGTCCTTGAACGCCATGAGAGCCCTGGTCCAGAACCGGTCGAAGTAGGCCCGCAGCGCACCGATTCCCGCCGGGTCGAGCTGGTACAGGCGCTTCGTCCCGAGCTGACGGTCGATCACCAGGCCGGCCTCCTTGAGCACCTTGAGGTGCTGGGAGACCGCCGGCCTGGTGACGGGGAGCTCCCGGGCGATCTCGCCGACCGGGCGAGGGCCGTCCGCCAGCAACTCGAAGATCGCCCGCCTGGTCGGATCGCCCAACGCCCCCATCCCGTTTGTTCGGTAAGTAATCACTAACGGTTAGTAGACACT
>CADCTB010000171.1 GCA_902805665.1 uncultured Acidimicrobiales bacterium | reverse complement strand
GGCGGGTGCTCGGCAGGCCTGGGCTCGACGACGGGCCGGCGGCGCAGCTCGGCCACGACTGCCGGCAGATCGGGCGCCTGGGGCACCCTCGGCGGTAGCGCCGGCTTGGTCGGCAGCCGGTGGGCGGGCGGTCGGGCCAGGACGAGGGATCCGTCGGCCGCCTCGTGGGCCGGCAGGTAGCCCGCTGCTTGCAGCGTGGAGACGACAGTGGCGGCGTCGGCATGGGTCACGAGGACCGTGGGCGCGATCGGGCGGAAGCGGAGCTTGCCGGTGAGCCGGGCCTGCGACACCTCGGACAGCAGGGCCGGATCCTCGCTGCGGACGTAGCTGGTGGCCGCTCCCACCCGCACGTTGCCGAACCGGCGGCCCAGGTCGTTCACCAGGTAGGTGAGGGGCTGGGGGACGCCCCGGGTGGCGTGGTTCTCGAGGAACCCGAGGATGTCGGCGGTGGTGCGCCCGGCATCGAAGGCCCGGCGGAGCGACGCTTCGCTGAGCCGGTAGACGGTGGCCGCCCCCTTCGACTCGACGTCGCCGAGGAGGGCGAGCTCGGCCCGGACCGCGGCGGCCGGCTCACCGGCGATGACCGCGGTCAGGTCGGCCTGGATCACGAAGTCGGCGACCGCCGGCGGGACCAGCACGGCCAGCGCCGACGCCGCATCCCCCCGCTCGCCGGACACGAGCATCCGTCCTGCGGTGGAGAGCGAGCCCTGAGCGGCGACGCCGAGCAGCTCCGCCTCGTCGACCGTCCATGAGATCAGCGTCTCCGGCGTGGCCGGCCCGCCGGTCCAGGCCGCCGGGCTCGTCCAGTTGGCCCGCTCCCGCAAGGATCCCGGGACAGGGGCCTGGCCGGCCGGTGCTTCCTCGAGGACGTCCACGACCAGGCGCCGACGACTCCTGGCCGCTCGTTCCGCGGGCCGGTGGAGCAACGGGGCGATCGGCTTGTCCTTGGGCCCCATGGCGCCGGCCAGGCTCAGGTGGAGGTCGGCGTCGAGCCAGGCGGTGGCCAGCCACGCCCAGCGGGCGGGGGACTCGAGCGCCAGCCACTCGTCGTAGGCGACGGTGGGTACGGCCGTGCCGGCCACCGAATCGACCCGAGCCAGCCCGGCGACGGTCGTGAGCTCGATGATGCGGGCGGCATCGGCCTCGCTGCGGTCCGCGACCTTCGCCGCCTTGCGCACCTCCCGGATGCCCATGCCTCCGGCCTTCAGGACGGTGGGCGGCTCCTCCGACCACTGCTCGAGGATGACGAGCACGTCGGCCACCAGCTGCATGGCCCGCTCGGCGGCCGTGCCATCAACGCTGCCGGCGTCGACATCGGAGAGATGGAGCTCCGGTCGCCGGAGGGCGCCGGGGGCGAACACCCGGCCGCTCCGGAGGGCGACCGCCGGCTCGCGTGGCATCACCGCGGTGTAGTAGTCGGCCACGCCCAGCAGCCCGCGGTTCACCATCCAGCCGGCCGCGGTCCGGTCGGTGACGCCGTACAGCCCGCCGGCCACGCTGACGAGCGGTCCGTCCGTAGCCGCCCGCCGGGCCAGGTCGATCGTCCCGTCCGGGCCCTGCTGCAGGAGGCGTACGACTTCTGCCGGGTTCGAGAGGACGTCGACGATCAGCGCCTGGGTCTGCACCATGTTCCGGGCCGGCTTGGCCCCGAGCCGGAGGGCCATCTGCTCCAGCGCCGGCCCGGTGAGGCTGTGCAGCATGGAGGCCAGCGGCGGTCCGAGCCCGGCCGGGTAGGCGAGCTGCCTGAGCCCGGGCAGCAGGCGGATCTCGGCCCCCCTGTCGCCCAGGCGGAAGGCCAACGCCCGCTCCTCCAGCCGGAGGAGGGCGGAGGCCAGGTCGCCGTCGTCGATGGCGACGCCGATGAGGGCGGCCAGCCCGGTGAAGCCGGCCGGCTGGGGGAGGAGGCAGAGCGCCTCGACCACCCGCTGGGCGCTCCGGTCGAGCTGGCGGTAGGCGTCGCGGGCGCTGGGCCATGCGCCCGCCCGTGAGGCCAGGGTGGACCAGTCACGGGGGGCCGGCGAGGCGAGGTCAGGCCGCAGGGTGAAAAGGGTGGTGAGCCGGGCGTCGTCGAAGCCGGCGAGGGTGGCGGCCAGCCCCGGCCACTCCATCAAGCGGTGTGCAGGGCGGCCCGGGCCGCGCCGACCACGTAGAGCGACCCGGTCACGTGGACCAGCTCCTGGTCGCCGGCCAGGGCCAGGGCGGTGGCCACCGCCTCGGCGACCGAGTCGGTCTCCTCGGTGTCGGTGCCCAGCGATCGGGCCGCGGCCGCCACCTCGGCCGGGGGCAGCGCCCGCGGCGACGGTGGCGGGCAGGCGACGACCAGCCGGGCTCGGCCCGCATCGAAGCACCGCAGCATCTCGGTGGGCTCGCGGCCCTGCAGCAGCCCGATGACCAGGATGCGACCCTTGACCACCGCGCCGAACGCCTCGTCGAGCGCCTGGGTGGCGGCCAGTGCGCCCGCGGGGTTGTGGGCGCCGTCCAGCACGCAGATCGGATGGCGGGTGACGACCTCGAGGCGGCCGGGCAGGCGCACGGCGGCGAAGGCCTCCGCGACGACCGCGGGGTCCAGCGGGGCGCCGAAGAAGGCCTCGACCGCGGTCAGGGCGACCGCGGCGTTGTCGCCCTGGAAGGAGCCGTGCACCGGGAGGAAGACGCCCTCGTAGGCGGCGCCCGGGGTGTACAGGTCGACGACGCGGCCCTCATGGGCCAGCAGATTGCGACCGCAGCGGAAATCGGAGCCCCGCACCCATGTCTCGGCTGCGTCCGACTTCTCGAGGATCGGCATCAGCGCCGCGCTGGTCTCGGCGAGCACGAACGTGGACCCGGGCTTGACGATGCCGACCTTCTCGGTGGCGATGTCGGTGAGTGCCGGGCCGATCGTCTCCGCGTGGTCCAGGCTGACGTTGGTCAGCACCGCCACCTGGGCGTCGGCGACGTTGGTGGCGTCCCAGCGCCCTCCCAGACCCACCTCGACGACGGCGACGTCGACGGCCACGTCGGAGAACCAGCGGAACGCCGCCGCGGTCAGGATCTCGAAGTGGGTGGGTGCGGAGTCGAGGAGAGGCTCCAGCTCGGCCACCGCGCCGATGACCTCACCCAGGTCCTCGTCGGAGATGGGCTCGCCGTTCCAGGCCATCCGCTCGTTCAGCCGCTCGAGATGCGGGCTGGTGTAGGTGCCGACCCGCAGCCCTCGCGCCACCAGCAGGGCGGTGACCATGCGGGCCACCGAGCCCTTGCCGTTGGTGCCGGTGATGTGGATGACCGGATAGGTGTCCTGGGGGTCACCCATCAGCTCGACCAGCCGTCGCACCCGGTCGAGCCGCCGCGCCGCGGCCCGGGGCGCCACCTCGCGCTCGAAGTTCACATGGCCGGCCAGATAGGCCAGCGCGGCCTCGAGGTCCAGCGTCGGTACTAGCTCGCTAACTTGTGGCGGCCGACGTCGACCAGGTGGTCGGCCTGCAGGCGGGCGAGCTCGGCGGTGTGGCTGGCCCGGCGTCCGACCCGCTTGGCCGTGCGGCGACCGGCACGCCGTGCGTCCTTCGCCGCCCGGAGGGCCGCCCTCCGGGCCCGGCGGGACTGCTTGCCGATGGAGGGCTTGGCGGCGCGAGCGGCTTCCACCAGGGCGCCGGCACTGACCATCGACGCCAGCTTCATCCGCTTCTTCAGCTTCCGCTTGCTCCGGCGGTCGAACACCACGCCGACCAGGCCACCGGCGAGGGCGCCGCACGCCGCTCCCTTGGCCGCCTTCACCGGCGCGTTGCCGGCCGGCTGCTCATCGGAGTCGGGCTGCGTCGCCTGGCCGACGGAAAGGCTCCGGGCCGCCACCGCTCCTGCGCCGACGATGGCGCCCAACAGCGAGTACTTGATCGCTTTCCCCATGGCCCGAGCGTACTCCGCCTGCCGCGCCGAGCGTTTGGTAGATCTGGCGCGCCAGAGCGGCGCAAATCGACCAAACGGTCGACGGCGAGGCTACGGGGCGGCGCGGCCTACGGCCGCCGATGACATGGCGCCGCTTATGAAGCGGCGCGGCGCGGCCGGTTGGCCGGCCGGGACGGCTCGGTGCGGGGCACGAGGGTGGGGTTCACCTTCTGCATCACCACGGAGCGGTCGATGACGCACTTGCCGATGTCCTGGCGGCTGGGCAGGTCGTACATCACGTTGAGCAGCACCTCTTCGAGGATGGCCCGCAGCCCCCGGGCGCCGGTGCCCCGCAGGAGCGCCTGCTCGGAGATGGCCTCCAGCGCGTCCTCGGTGAACTCCAGCTCCACGTCGTCGAGCTCGAAGATGCGGTGGTACTGCTTGACCAGGGCGTTCTTCGGCTCCATGAGGATCCGGACCAGCGCCTCCTGGTCGAGGTTGGACACGGCGCCGATCACCGGTAGCCGGCCCACGAACTCGGGGATGAGGCCGAACTTGAGGAGATCCTCGGGCAGCACCTTGGACAGGAGCTCGCCGACGTCCTTGTCGTTGCGGCGGCGGAGGTCGGCGCCGAAGCCCACGCCCTTGGAGCCGATCCGGCTCTCGATGATTTTCTCGAGCCCGGCGAACGCCCCACCACAGATGAAGAGGATGTTGGTGGTGTCGATCTGGATGAACTCCTGGTGGGGGTGCTTGCGGCCCCCCTGGGGCGGCACCGAGGCGGTGGTGCCCTCCAGGATCTTGAGCAGGGCCTGCTGCACGCCCTCGCCGGAGACGTCGCGGGTGATCGACGGGTTCTCGCTCTTGCGGGCGATCTTGTCGATCTCGTCGATGTAGATGATGCCGGTCTCGGCCTTCTTGACGTCGTAGTCGGCGGCCTGGATCAGCTTGAGCAGGATGTTCTCGACGTCCTCGCCCACATAGCCGGCCTCGGTCAACGCGGTGGCGTCGGCGATGGCGAAGGGCACGTTGAGCATGCGGGCCAGGGTCTGGGCCAGCAGCGTCTTGCCGCAGCCGGTGGGGCCCAGGAGGAGGATGTTGGACTTGGCCAGCTCCACGTCGGAGTCCGAGTGGTTGCCCACCTGGACGCGCTTGTAGTGGTTGTAGACGGCGACGGAGAGGATCTTCTTGGCCTGGTCCTGGCCGATGATGTAGTCGTTCAGGAACTCGTAGATCTCACGGGGCTTGGGCAGTTCGTCGAAGCGGACCTCGGAGGTCTCGGAGAGCTCTTCCTCGATGATCTCGTTGCAGAGATCGATGCACTCGTCGCAGATGTAGACACCTGGACCGGCTATCAGCTTCTTGACCTGCTTCTGCGACTTGCCGCAGAAGGAGCACTTGAGCAGCTCCCCGCCGTCCCCGAACTTCGCCATGTCCTCTCCTGCCCCTAGCTGACGCCCGCGACCTGAGGCACCGAGGCCAGCTCGCGGGTCAGGATGACTTCGTCGACGATTCCATAGTCTTTGGCCTCGTCGGCGTTCATGATGAAGTCGCGGTCGGTGTCCTTGCGGATCTTTTCCATGGTCTGGCCGGTGTGGTGGGCCAGCACGTGCTCCAGGAGCTCCCGCATGCGGGTGATCTCCTTGGCCTGGATCTCGATGTCGGACGCCTGACCGCCGGCCCCGCTGTAGGGCTGGTGGATCAGGATCCGGGCGTGGGGAAGAGAGTGGCGCTTGCCCTTGGTGCCGGCGGCCAGCAGCACGGCGGCGGCGGAAGCGGCCTGGCCCATGCAGTAGGTGGCGATCTCCGGCTTGATGAACTGCATGGTGTCATAGATGGCGAACAGCCCGGTGATCTCGCCGCCCGGGGAGTTGATGTACAGGTTGATGTCCTTGTCCGCGTCCTCGGACTCGAGGTGCAGGAGCTGAGCCATGATCAGGTTGGCCACCGTGTCGTCGATCGGTGTGCCCAGGAACACGATGCGGTCCTTGAGCAGCCGGGAGTAGATGTCGAACGCCCGCTCGCCACGGTTGGTCTGTTCGATGACCGTGGGGACGATGTAGTTGTAGATCGGCTCGATCACGCGTTCTCCCTGTTGTCGCGGCTCTCGGCCGCCGGGCCAGTCTCTGCGGCGGCTTCGGCTTCAGGTTCGGGGCTGTCGATGCCGGCGGGTGTCAACTGCGATCTATCGATGACCTGACCCTCCTCGTCGACGAGCTCGGTGTGGGCGATGAGCCACTCCAAGGCCTTGGTCTTCCTGATTCCCGAGCGTACCGCGGGCAGGTGGTCTTCGTTCTCGAGCTGCTTGCGCACCGCGGCAGGGTTTTTCTTGCTCTGGCGGGCCAGATCGATGATCTCCTGCTCGACGTCGTCGTCGGTAACCTCGATGCCCTCCATCTCGGCGACGGCCTTCAGGGCCAGGTCGGCCTTGACCGCGCTGGTGGCCTCGTTGCGCAGCTCGGCGACGAACTGCTCCTGGGACTCGCCCAGGCTCTGGAGGAAGCCGCCGATGTCGACTCCCTGGTGGCTGAGGCGGTGGGACAGCGACTGGAGGCGCCGCTCCATCTCGGGGGCGACCAGCGCCTCGGGGATCTCCTCGTCGACCAGCTCGACGACCGCCTCGACCACCTTGTCGCGCACCTGCATGGCGGCCTCGAGCTTGCGGACCGCCTCCACCTCGTTGCGGAAGTTGGCCCGCAGCTCCTCGACGGTGTCGAACTCCGACGCCTCACCGGCCCACTCGTCGGTGAGCTCGGGCAGGATCTTCTCCCGCACCTCCTTGACCAGGATGGAGAAGCTGACCACGCCGATCTGCTCGTGGTGGACGTCGAACTTGAGGATGTCGCCGGCCTTGGCGCCCTGCAGGTTGGCGTCCATCTCGGGACCGAACCTGCCGTTGCCCACCTCGTAGAGCTCGTCGTCGGCGGCGGCGAGGGTCTCGTCGCCCCGGGTCACCTTGCGGTCGATCGACACGTGGTCGCCGTCGCGGGCGGGACGGTTCACAGGCACCAGCTCGGCGAACTGGTCGCGGGCCCGGTCCATCCGGGCGTCGACCTCCTCCTCGGTGACGGTGAGGCTCGGGAGGACGACGCGCAGGCCGCCGTATCCGGCCACGGACACCGTGGGCATGACCTCGACCACGGCGTCGAACGCCATGGTGGGGTCGGTGTCGGTGGAGGTGATGTCGATCTCGGGTGCGGCGATCGGCTCGATGTCGTTCTCGCGCAGGGCCCGCTCGTAGTAGCCGGGCAGGGCGTCGCGAATGGCCTCCTGGCGGGCGGCGTCGATGCCGACCCGGGCCTCGACCAGCCGGCGCGGCGCCTTGCCGGGCCGGAACCCCGGGATGCGCACCTCCCGGGAGATCTTGCGGAAGGCGGCGTCAATGGCCGTTCCGAACTCGCTCTCGTCGAGCTCGACGGAGAGTTTGACCTTGTTGCCCTCGAGGGGCTCGACGATGGTTTTCACGGCTTGGCGATTGTAGGCCGGGGTGCCGGCCGTGAGCCGCTGCCACGCCCCCGCAGGCGCCGCAGGCGGCGGACCGGCGAGGCCCGGGCCGCCTCCCGGAGGACCCGCTCCGCCCGGGCCCGGTCGTCGGCGGGTGGCTCGCGGCGCGACCAGGCGGCGACGGTCACCAGCTCACCGACTTCGACGATCCTGGGGTCGGGGAGCACGCCATCCGCCAGCTCGCCGGCGTACTCGACAGGGGTCTCCTGGGGCCGTCTGGGCCGGCCCCGCGCCGCACCGGCCCGCTCGACCCGGGAGAAGAACCGGGTGGCCCACGGCAGCGCGGCGCGCCGTCGCCACCAGCGGACGCCTCGCCAGGCCAGCCATCCACCGGCGACCAGCACGACCAGCAGCACCAGCGGCCACAGCCGGCTGAGGAAGCGCAGGAGGCGGTCCCACACCGACTCCTCGGCGTGGGCGTCGGGCGCCTTGCCGGTGGGGTCGAACCGCTGCCAGCCGGCGGTGGGGAACCAGACCTCGACCCATGCGTGGGCGTCGCGCGACCGGACCAGGAACTGCGGGTCCGAGCCAGTGCGGGTTCCGGGAAGGAACCCGACGGCGATTCGCGCCGGGATGCCGAGCGCCCGGAGCATGACGGCCATGCTCGTGGCGGCCTGCTCCGATGACCCCGGGCGTTCGTCGAACAGGAACGCCTCGAGCGGGTCGACGCCTGTGGTGACCGGCGCGGTGTCGGCGGTGACGGTGGTGTGGTCGTCGATCCAGCCCTCGATGGCCCGGACCCTGCCGTAGGTGCTCGACTCGCCGGCCGTGACCTCGGCGGCCAGCGCCCGCACGCGCGCCGCGACCTGCGGCAGCTGGAGGTACGACCGGGCGACGTCGGAGGGCACGGCCGCGGCCGGCGGGTCACCGATGGCCCGGAGCACGCGCCCCGGGGCCTGGGACCGGTCGCTGAACACGAGGTACCGGTCACCCCGGGACAGCGGCGGCCGCGGATACAGGGAGGCGTCGGCCCCCTGGCCGACGTCACCCTCTGACGAGACGTGCGTCGGCCGGGCCGCGGCGGCGAGCACGGTTGCCGACTCGGCCAGGAGGGTGACCAGCTGCAGGCGGTCGCGGGACCTGGGTCCGGGGGCGACCGCCAGGTCGCCGACGCCCGGCTCGACGAAGTCACGGGCCACGACCACGACGTCCTCCGGGGACCGCGACCACGACTCGCCGTCCCAGTGGTCGTAGGTCATGACCCGCCACATGTCGGGCTTGGAGGCGTCGACCAGCAGCACGAACCCCTCACTCGGAGCGTCCGTGCCGGCGGTGACGTCGAGGTCGTCCTCGCCCTCCATCGGAGGGGCCGCCGGCCGGGGGAGCGCGCCGTCGCGGCCGCCGGCCCGGCCCCCGCTCGGGTCACGGGGCGGGAGGAGAGCGGCAGCCAGGGCGGCCAGCAGGCCGACGATGGCCAGCACCGCCACCGCCTCGGCCGCCACCCGCCGGCCGCGGGCCGGGGGTGCTTCACCAAGCCGCGGCCCGCTCGCTGCGGTCAGCCGGTTGGTGGCCACCAGCGCCACGGCGAGGGCCACCACGGCGCCCCCGACCGCCGGCCTGGACGCCGTCTGTCCGCCCGCGGTGCCGAGGAGCGTTCCCGCCGCCAGGAGCAGGCAATACCGCAGGACGTTCGGTTCCGGCCACAGGACGCTCAGGGCCACGACGGCGAGGGGGAGCAGCCGGGCGATCTCGACCTCGTGGTCCCGGGTCGTCCACCCCACCAGGTACAGGCCCACGAAGCCGCCGACGGTCACCGCGGTCAGCACCACGACGTCCTTGCCCGCCGGCAGCACCTTGGTCGAAGCCCGGGAGGCCACCCCGACGACGCCGCCGGCCAGGGCAACCGCGAGGACGACGAGGGGCACGTCGAGCGGACCGATCGCCGCTCCTCCGCCGGCCGCAGCGGCGCCGCAGGTGGCCACCGCCACGGCGGCGGCCGCGACCACGCCCATGTGCCTCCGCTCTAGGACGGCCACGAGTCACCCTCGGGCGTCACGGTGACGACCGCCTGCCTCGACGCCCCGCCGGTGGGCGGACGGGGCTTGCCGCGGACCGCCCGGGCCAGGCGCTGGTTCACGTCGGTCGGTGGCCCCAGCCGCCCGGTGACCGCCCCGGCCGGCTCGGCCGTGGCCAGCACCACTTCGTACCCCCGTCGCAGGGCCTCGTAGGCGTACCAGGCGGCCCGGGCCGCCGCCTCCTCCCCGGCGGCTGCGCCGCCGCCCAGGTCGAGGACCACCACCAGCCGGGGCGCGCCGGGCTCCTCCACCTCCTTGACCACCAGGTCCCCCCGGCGGGCGGAGCTGGGCCAGTGCACCCGGCGCACCGGGTCGCCGGGCACGTAGTCCCGCACGCCACGGACCACGTCGCCGACCGGCGCCGGACGGGGCGCCCCTTCGCCCCAGGCCCCGAACAGCTCCGGGAAGGGATGCGGCGGAGCAAGGGGGCGGGGCCCCACGGCCAGCGGACGGGGCAGCGGCACGCGCTGGCGCCGGGCGCACGTGACCAGGCCGCAGAGGCCCGAGGCCCCCACCTCCACTTCCACCTCGGTGACCACCTCGCGGCGGTCGGCGACCGCCACCAGGCGGCCCGCCGCCGGAGGGGTGGCGACCAGCAACTGCCCCTTGTCGAGCACCCGGACCTGGAAGGAAAGGCGGGGCCCTGTGACCGAAAGGGTGAACGGCACGGTGTCGCCCACGTACGCGTCGGTGGGAGTGGCGTCGACGGTGGCCCTGACCCGCCGGGTGGCCAGCACGGCGAGGGCCAGGTCCAGGGCGATGGCGAACAGCGCGGCGAAGCACACGAACAGCGCCAGCCGCGACCCGCCGGCCAGCCACGCCGTCCACGCCGCCCCGGCCACCAGCAGCGCCCCGCCGGTCCCCATCGTGGCCCGGGTCTGGCGCGTCCACCCGCCGGTCGGCGGCGGCTGCATCAGGCCGTGGGCGCAGGGACGGTGTCGAGCACCTCCGCCACGAGCCGGCGGGTGGCGTCGGTCCCCCTGCGAGCCACGGCGCCGAGCCGGTGGGCCAGGACCGCGACGGTCACCGCCTTGACGTCGTCGGGGGAGACGAAGTCACGCCCTCCGATGACCGCGTAGGCCTTGGCCACCTGAACCAGGGTCCGGGCCGCCCGCGGGCTGGCGCCGTGGTCGAGGTCGGGATGGGCCCTGGTGGCCTCGACGATGTCCAGCACGTAGTCGGCCACCGCCGGGGCCACGTAGGCGTCGTCGACCTCGGCCATGGCCGCCAGCACCTCTTTCCCGTCGACCACGGCCTTGAGCTGGTCGAGGGCCGGAGGGCCGCCCTCACCCCGCAGGACGGCCCGTTCCGCCTCTCGACCGGGGAGGCCGAGGGTGACGACCAGGGCGAAGCGGTCGCTCTGGCCCTCGACCAGGGGGAACGTGCCGACGTCGCCATAGGGGTTCTGGGTGGCGATGACGAAGAAGGGCGCGGGCAGGGGATGGGCGGTGCCGTCGACGGTGACCTGGTCCTCGGCCATGGCCTCCAGCAGGGCCGATTGGGCCCGGGGGGTGGCCCGGTTGATCTCGTCGACCAGGACGACGTTGTGGAAGATCGGCCCGGGGTGGAAGTCCCATTCGCCCCGGCCGCGGTCGTACACGGTGACGCCGGTGATGTCGGCGGGCATGAGGTCGGCCGTGCCCTGCACGCGCCCGGAGGTGCCTCCGACCGACCGGGCCAGGCTCTTGGCCAGCAGCGTCTTGCCCACCCCCGGCACGTCCTCCAGCAGCACGTGCCCTCCGCCGAGCAGGCCCGCGACGACCAGGACGATCTCGTCGCGCTTGCCCAGGACCACCGAGGCCACGTTGTCGACGATGGCCGCGGCCACCGAGGATGCCGCCTGAGCCATACGCCCATTGTCGGTCATGGATTCGGGCCCCGTGGGCCGGACGCGTAGCTTTGCCGGATGGCCGAACGTGAGCCCATCGCCGATCCTGCGGATCGGGTTCTGCGCATCGCCGAGAACGTCGTGTATTCCTTCGCCGGAGTGCTGCTGGCCGCGGGGGCGGTCATCGTGCTGGCCACCGTCACCTGGCACCTGGCCTTCGACGCCGCCAAGGGGGTGGAGAAGGGCGTCACCACCGCCCTCGACGGCCTGCTGCTCGTCTTCATCCTCCTCGAGCTGCTGGCCGGCGTCCGGGCCACCATGAAGGAGAAGAAGCTCGTCGCCGAGCCGTTCCTGATGGTCGGCATC
This sequence comes from uncultured Acidimicrobiales bacterium, assembly GCA_902805665.1. Taxonomy (GTDB): domain Bacteria; phylum Actinomycetota; class Acidimicrobiia; order Acidimicrobiales; family AC-14; genus CADCTB01. The sequence goes on along the minus strand of CADCTB010000171.1, from coordinate 4,555 downwards.
ATCGCCTCCATCAAGGAGATCGTGATCCTGACGCTGGAGTCGAAGGAGATCTACGACACGGAGAACGCGGCGTTCGACAACGCCATGATCGAGATCGGCGTCCTTGCCGGGGTCATCCTCCTGCTCTCCTTCGCCAGCTACCTCGTCCGTCGGAAGGAGCGGGAGCCGGAGGAGGAGGACGAAGCCGACGAGGCATGACGTCCCACCTGGCGCGGGACCGCCGGTTGTCGCCCCTGGGGCCCGGCGGCCGGCCGTTCCGGGGTTGGCGCGTCGTCCCCCTGCTGCTCAGCTTGGCGGCCCTCGCCATCAATGCCGCCATCCTCCTGTCGGACCGTGCCCCCGGGCTGTTCCGCCGGCTTTCCGCCCGCATCGACGCCGGCGTGTCCCGGGCCGCCGGAGCCACCGGCGTCGACGTGCCCGGCGGCCGGGTGCGGGTGCCCCGGTCCGACTTCGACGTCCACGTGCTGATCTGGGGCGTCGCCGCCCTGCTGGTAGGGCTGGCCATGTGGTCGTGGTTCTCGCTGGCGGTGGGCAGTGCCACGCTTTTCGGGTCGAGCGTCATGGTGGAGCTGGCCCAGCGCTCCTATTCGAACTCCCGGACCGTCCAGTTCGAGGATGTCGTCGCCAACGCGACGGGGGTTCTCGCGGGCACGTGCGTGGTGGCCGTGTTCGCCCTGGCTTGGAATGCGTTCAGTGCCATGCGGGCCGGACTTCGCCGGTGACCGTCAACCCCGGATCTGCACGTTCGGGGTGTTGTTGAGGAAGTACTCGTCCCGGGGCGCCAGGTCGTGGTTCAGGCCGTCGTCGCCGATCCTGCGCACCACCGACACCTCGCCCGGCTCGACCGTCGACAGGAACTGCTCGATCGACGCGGCCTGGGCGGCGGAGAACATCGAGGACGGCTGCATGGCCCGGAAGCGCTCGAGCACCGCGGCCCGGTCGAAGACGATCGGCCGCTGGCTGGCCACCATGAACTGCGACCCCTCGTAGCTGGGGACGATGAACCGCAGCACGTGGGGGAACACCTCGGTGGCGCTGTTGAGCACCCGCGGCGTGGCCAGCCACTGGGACACGACGCCGTCAGCGTCCAGCCGGCTGCGGAGGAGCTCGTAGAACTCCACCGAGTACAGGTTGCCGCTGAAGGCGGCCTGGGGCCGGACGACGTCCACCGTCAGCACGTCGAAGCGGTCGTCGGAGGACAGGAGGAACTTCCGCCCGTCGCCGACGTGGATGTCGACGCGTGGGTCACTCAGGAGCCGCTCCACCTCCACCGCCCCGCGGCGGGCCAGCACCCGGAGCAGGTCGATCTCGCCACCGCAGATCTCGACGACGTCGAGATGGCCCAGTCGAGGATCCCGTGACATGCCGTAGGGCGTGGCGCCGATGCCCAGGCCCACGGCCATGGCCCGCTGTGGGTCGGGATGGAGCAGGGCGGGGAGCAGTCCGACGAGAACGTGGAAGTCGTCGAAAGGGTGACCGTTCTGCGACGTGGCGTTGATGAACAGGAAATCCTCGCCCTCCACCTTCTTCAGCGCGTTCACGCACCCCCGGTCCTCCGCCAGGGCGAACTCGCCCTCGGGCGCACTGTGGAAGTACGCCCACAGCCTGAAGTTGGACGGGAAGGCGGCCACCAGTGCGAGCAGCAGGGCGACGACGCCGGCGGTGAAGGCGGGCCGGCGTTGCCGGGGGGCCGTGGCCGCGGCGGCCAGCCCCGGCAGCAGGAGGAGGGCGGCCAGAAGCCGGAGCGTGCCCGAGGTGCCGAGGGCGTCGATGAGCACGAAGCCGACCAGCAGCGTCCCGGTGACGTTGCCGGCGATGTTGGCCAGCAGGAGCAGGCCGGTGCGGCGCCCGAGGGTGTCCACCCGCTCGGCCACCAGGCGCTGGACGAACGGGAAGGCTGCGCCCATGGCCAGGACGGGGGCGCCCATGATCAGAAGGGGGCCGAGGACGTGGACGAAGCCCACCCGGGCGATCTCCCGCACCGAGTCGAACCGGTATCCGCCGACGTTGTAGCCGTCGATGGCGAAGTGGCTCTCGAACGGGCCGTACACCCCGAGCAGCTTGGGTACCTCGACGAGGACCAGAGGCCCGAGGAGGGCCAGCACCCCGACGGCGAACTGGATGCCGAGGAACCACCGGTCCGGCCGCCTCGTCCGGCCCACGAACCGCGACGCCACCGCCGCGCCGGTCCCGAACAGCAGGAGGTACAGGCACAAGACGTGGCCGAACGTGTAGGAGTTCGACCGCATGAGAGCGTCGACCAGGCGGAAGAAGACGATCTCCAGGCCCAGGGCCACGGCCCCCGTCAGGCCGTACACGAGGAACCACGGCCAGGTGCGGGCGCCGGCGGGGGCTGCGGCCGCCTCGGGCACCTCCTCCGGCTGGGGCGGCGCTTCGACGGTCGCCCGGACGGCCGTTCGCCACAGGGTCAGGATGCACACCGCAGCCAGCAGGTTCAGGGTTCCGGCCAGGCGGACCACGCCGACGAACCCCAGGCTGCCGATGAGGACCCACCCCGAGACGCCTGCGCCCACGCCGGCGCCGAGGGTGTTGGCCGCGTAGAGGCGGCCCACGAGGGGGCCGGCATCCTCGATCCGGTCCACCACCCCCCGGGACACCAGCGGCAACGACAGCCCCATGAGGGTGGTGGGGACGATCAGGAGCAGGAAGTGGAAGCCGAAGGCGGCGAGGGTCCCCTCCAGGTTCGGGACGGCGGCCCGGTAGACGTCGTAGAACAGCCACAGGCTGAACCAGGCGAAGACTCCGATCCCCGCGTTGGACGCGGCGAAGGCGACCAGCGAGCGGCGGGGGCCGAGCCGGTCGGCCAGCACGCCGCCCAGGAGGCTGCCCAGGCCCAGGCCGGTGAGGAAGGCGGCGATGACGGTCGTGAACGAGAAGAGGTCGACCCCCGCATGCAGCGAAATGACGCGTTGCCACACCACCTGCAGGGTGAGCGCCGAGAACCCGGTGACCGCGAACACCACGAACAGGACGGTTCTCTGGCGGGGATGCATGCCGGGGCACTATCGCATCGCTCGCCCGATCGGCGGAACTCGCGACGCCCCGACGGGTACGTGTACCTGGCTGCGACCAGGCTGTCCCTCCACCGATCACCATCCGCCTGGGCGATGGTGATCGAGGTCTTCGGCTACTCGGTACGGGCGGGCGATCCGGACCTGGCCGTGTACACCTTGACCGGTTCGGACCACGAGCTCGACTTCTTCCACCCGATCGACTCCGACGATTGGACAGACGCGGACGACGTCACGCCGGGGACATCGCAGGTGGTGGTTCGGGGCGACCCGGTCGAGCTACCGGTGGTCGAGGAGTATGCGGCCCACGGGATCGACCTGGAGGATCCGCCGCAGCCGGCCGTCATCGACGTGTGCCGCTATCTGGCCGCTGTCCATCGCGACCGGGTGCTCGCCACCACCGAGGAACGACGGACGCGTTTGCGGCCGGACCTCCGTGAGCTTCTGGTGCTCGACGAATGGCGTCACCCGGACCTTGTTGAGGGCCAGCGTCCGAGCGACCTGGAGTCGTTCTGGCAGCTTGCCATGGTCCTCGAGACGGGCGATGTGACCCTGTACCAGCCTCCTGAACCACCGAACACCCACTGGCGACACTGGCCCGAGGGCGGCACCTTGTGACGTGAGCCCGTCTCATCGTCAGTCGTCCCGGTGTACGGAACGCCCCGGATCCGGACCGGATCCGCACACCGGAACCCCGAACTCGGCGTAGGAGGCTGGCGGGAACGCTGGTTGCCGCGTCCTGCGGTCGTTTACGCTGGTGCCGGTGTCCACCGGGGAGTGGCGCAGTGGTAGCGCACCTGCTTTGGGGGCAGGCGGTCGGGGGTTCAAATCCCCCCTCCCCGACGTACCAAACCCTTGCGGGTGTAGCTCAATGGTAGAGCTCCAGCCTTCCAAGCTGGCTATGCCGGTTCGATCCCGGTCACCCGCTCTCAGCAAAGGTGCACGTCAGAGGCACTTCTAGGGCCGCGGTGCGCGGCTGAGTCAGTGGCCAGACGCCTTACGTGCCATTGGCGTGCCAGCACGGATCTGTGCGGTCCCGTACGTAGCGGCCGCCGTGGCTCCGGCACCTGCCTACACGTCCCGGACGCGGCTCCGGCTCCTGGGCGACAGCGGTTCCGGTACGTACACGACACTCTCGCTCCCGAGAGGGTCCGCCGGTTGCCAACTGCTTCGCTGTGGTCGTTCGCGTCCGCAGGTCCGAAGAAGGCCGGCCGTGCTCGTGGAGTGGGGGTGGGTGGACCAGCGATAGTCGAGTTAATGGAACGCCGATACGAGGCGGTGTGCGAGGTCCTCGACGGCGCCACCGTCACCGACGTCGCCAGACGCAACGGGGTGGACCGCCAGACGGTGCATGAATGGCTACGCGCGACGGGTTCGGTGGCCTGGTCGACGGGCCGTGGCGGCCGCAGTCATGCCCTTACCAGATGGTTCCGGAGGTCGAAGCCCGCATCCTCGAGCTGGCGGGGCCCATCCCGGGTGGCGCCCCTGAGTCATCGGCCACCGCCTGGAAAGCGACGGTGGGG
>CADCTB010000170.1 GCA_902805665.1 uncultured Acidimicrobiales bacterium | reverse complement strand
CCGCGTTCCGAGAGGCATGGTCTCCGACTTCGCCAGCGTGCCCCGACCCATCTGGTGGTTCGCCGCACCATGGGGGACGCACGGCCACGCCGCCGTCATCCACGATGCCGGGTATTACCTGCAGCTCCGGAGCCGGCCGGAGTACGACCGGATCTTCCTGGAGGCCATGGAGGTGTTGAAGGTGGGCAAGCTCAAGCGGACGTTGATGTACCGGGCGGTGCGGTGGTTCGGCGGAGCGGCATGGTCGGCGAACGCCGGACGCAACCGGACGCAGCCGGGCTGGAAGATCGTGGATCCGGCCACCCTGGGCGTGCTGAGGGCCGGGGAGGTCGCCGACTCCGCGCTTGTGGCGCACGACCGGGAGAACGCGCCGTCGGTGGAGGAGGTGCGCGAGGCGGTCGACGCCGCACGGCGGAGGTGATCGGGCGGGACGGCGACGGAGGCGAAGGGCCACTATTCGATGTCGACGCCAGAATGCCGTACTGACACGAGTCAGCGGTAGCTGCGGGCCTGGAGCGAGTAGAGCTCCGCGTACCGGCCGGCGGCCCGCATGAGGTCCTCGTGCGTGCCGCGCTCGAGCACCCTGCCGGCCTCGATGACGAGGATGACGTCGGCCATGCGGACGGTGGAGAACCGGTGGCTGACGAGGAGCGTGATGGCCCCGGTCCGTTCTGCGGCCCGGCGGGCCTGGCCCGCGAAGCGCTCGAATAGGGCATGCTCGGTTGCCGCGTCGAGGCTGGCGGTCGGCTCGTCGAGGAGGAGCAGGAGTGGGTTCTCGCGCATCATCGCCCTGGCCACCGCCACCTTCTGCCACTGCCCGGTGGACAGGTCGACGCCTCCGTCGAACTCGCGACCTAGCTGCGTGTCGAGACCGGCCGGGAGTCGGGCGGGCAGGTCGGCTGCCGCGCCACGGTCGAGTGCCGCGGTGACAGCGACCGTGTCACCGAGGTTGGGCAAGGAACCCACGCCGACGGACTCCCGGGCCAGGAACTGCAGCTTGGCGAAGTCCTGAAACCCGGCGGACAACCGCTCGCGCCACGCACCGACGTCGAAGCGCCTGATGTCGACCCCGTCGACGAGGATGCCGCCCTCGGTCGGCTCGTAGAAGCGCAGGAGCAGCTTGGCCAGCGTGGTCTTGCCCGCGCCGTTCTCGCCGACGATGGCGACGATGGAACCGGCGGGCACATGGAGGTCGAGGTGCTCGAGGACCGGCGCATCCGTGCCGGGATAGGTGAAGCTCACGCCGTCGAAGGTGATTCCGGAGACCAGCCGCTCGGGGACCGGCGCGGGGTCGGCGGGCACCAGGGCGGCGTGGGCGCGCGCCGAGTAGTCGGCAAGCCAGCGGTACCGGCCGACCGCCTCGGTGGTCCGGGCGAACCAGCGGGCGTTGTCGACCAGCTCGGTGACCTGGCGGTTCACCTGGGCGCCGAGGCTCAGGGTGACCACGACCGCACCGACTGACAGATCGCCGGCGACGGCGCGGGAGACGACCAGCGCCACCGCCGCCATGTAGCCCAAGGCGAAGCACCCCCAACCGGCGGCGGACATCAGCCCGGCCCGGACGTCGACCGATCGCTCGCGCCGGTCGACCACCTCGAAGGTGGAGCGGTAGCGGCGTTCCAGCTCCTCCGCCAGGTCGAACACCCTGATCTCCTTGCCCGCCGGCGCGGTGGTGGCCAGCTCGGAGAGCAGGGCCATGCTGCGCCTGGCCTCGGCGTGCTCCTGCCTGACCCGCTCCCAGAGCTTCTCGATGCGCAAGCCGATGACCAGGGGCGGGATCCCGGCCAGCGGCAGGAGCAGCAGCAGCGGGTGCAGGCCGCCGAGCACGGCCAGGGTGGCGAGCATCTGGACGACGCTCCCCAACGTCCAGGCGATGGGCATGAACGGGTTGTTGAGCGCCCACCGCTCCCAGCCGATCATCCCGATCCGGTCCTGGTGCTCGGGACGCTCGTGGTGCTCGAGCCCGGGGGCGCCGGCGATGTAGCTCATGACCTGCGAGTCGAGCAGCACGATCGTGTGCTCCCGCAGCCGCATGCGGACCGTGACCGACGCCCAGTCGAGCAGCCGGTTCGCACCGGTCAGGCCGGCGACCACGAGGGCTCCGGTGGCCGCCTTGGAGTCGTCGCCGCTCAGGACGCCGTCGGCGATGAGGCCGAAGCCGACCGCCTGCAGCGACCGGGTCACCGGCACGAGCGCGGTCGTGACCAGCGATCCGATGGAGCGGGCCTTGTCCGCCTGCCAGGACACCGCGCACATGGCCCGCAGGTTGCTGAACAGCTCAGCCATCGCCGTCCTCCCAGAAGCGGCTGGCCTGCAGGGCGTACATCGACGCGTAGCGCCCGCCCGCAGCCACCAGGTCCTGGTGGCTGCCGTCCTCGACGACGCGCCCGTGCTCCAACACGACGATCCGCTCCGCCCGGCGCACCGTCGAGAACCGGTGTGAGACGACGATGGTCGTCACGCCCCGGGTGACGTCGAGGAAGCGGTCGTACAGGCCGGTCTCGGCCCGGACGTCGAGAGACGCCGTCGGCTCGTCGAGCACGAGCACGCCGGCTCCGGCCGACACTGCGAACAGCGCCCGGGCCAGTGCGATCCGCTGCCACTCCCCTCCGGACAGGTCGGCGCCGTCGGTGAGCTGGCGGCTCAGCGGCGTGTCCCACCCCTTCGGCAGGGTGGTCACCAGATCGAGGGCACCGGCCCGTCGGGCCGCGGTCTCGACCGCGGCGCGGTCATCGGCATGGGCGAGGGCGCCGAACGCCACGTTGTCGTGGGCCGGTACCGGGTACTGCACGAAGTCCTGGAAGATCGCCGCCACCCGGTGCTGCCAGGCCGCCGGGTCGATGTCGCGCAGGTCGGTGCCGTCGACGGTGATCCGACCGCCACCGACGTCGTACAGGCGGGCCAGCAGCTTGACGAGCGTGGTCTTGCCGGCGCCGTTCGTCCCCACGATCGCCAGCGACTGGCCGGCGACGATGTCGAGGTCGAGACCGTCGAAGACGTTCTCGTCCCGCCCGGGATAGCGGAACGTCACCCCCTCGAACCGGATGACGCGTTCGGGGAGGCCGTCGGCCGGAAGGCGGCCGCCCATGCGCTCGACGGCCACGGGGACGGCCTCCTCCAGTGCCCGCAGCACGCCGAGCGCGGCGAGGCCGTCCTCGAGGCGCAGGTGGTCCATGTCGAACCGGCCGAGCGCGGCCGAGGCCAGCACGGCCTGCGCGTACACGACTGTGGCGCCGACACCGATGGCCGCCGACGTGCCCGCGCGGACGACCAGAAGCAGGGCGCCACCTTCCAGCACGAGCAGGCCCGTCGACACGGCCAGCGCGGCCCACCCACCCGACTGCCGCTCCCGCCACACCGGCCGCATGGTGTCCATGAAGCTGACCCGGTAGCGGTCCACGAACCAACCGGCGAGCGAGAAGACCTGAGTCTCCTTGGCCGCCTCCGGCCGCGTGGCGAGACGGCGGAGGTAGTCCGCCTGCCGGAGCCGGTCGCTGCGCGAGAACACGACCTTGGTCACGTCCATCCAGTGCCGCCGTCGCCAGGTGAAGGACACGGCCTGGCCGGCACCGAGCGCCAACGGAACCCACCACCTGAAGCGGGACAGGATCACGAGTGCGGCCAAGCCCTGGAGGCGGACCGCCCACGCGCCGCTGAGATACGTCACCGCCCCGCCGGCCGTGTGGCCGTTGAGCGCGCCCTGCGCCTGGGCCACCCGGTCGAGGACCAGTGGATCCTCGAGATGGGCGATGCTCCGGGGACCGGACACCGCCCGCATGAGTTGGGTGGCAAGGGCGCCGTCGATGCGACGCATGAGCATGTCGGAGACAGTTGCCCGCAAAGGCCCCAGCACCTGGATGACGACGTAGACGGCGGTGACTGCCCCCAGCGCCAACAGGACCCGGCGCCCCTCCGTCGACCCCATGCCTTGTCCCACCGCAGGCGCTACCGCCCCGGCGAGTGCTCCCGACGCCAGGTTCAACGCCGCAGGCAGGAGCCCGGAAGCCACAAGCAACCCGCCGGCCAGAGCGGTGAGGCCCGGGCTCGTCCGGGCGCTCTGCCGGACCAGATCCAGCCGCAGCGAACCACGCATCCGGGAAGAGAGGTTCCGCGGAGCCGCCGTCACCGCCACAGTCTCGTGCTTCTCACCGGCGCCGGCGCAAACATTTACCGGCCTCCACCAGTGGCCGTATTTCGAAGCACGCGGCGGCGCTCGTTGTCCATGATGATCGGAGACACGGCGGAGGAGCCGGCAATGGACGCGTACAGCGACTACATCAGACGACTATCGGACGCCAGGCTCACCGAGCTGCGGCGGGAGGCGGCCGAGTACGCGTTGTCGGCAGCCGCCCGTCGCTCCCGCGACTCCTGGTGGAAGCGGGCCCGTGCCCGGCTGCGGCTTCCGGGGCGGGTGACGCCGGACGTCGTCGAGGCCCCGTGGGGAAGCACACCGGGCCCGGAGGCGTTGGAGAACATATGACCGTACGCGCTGAGTGGAATGGCACCGTCGTTGCCGAGTCCGACGACACAGTCGTGGTGGAAGGCAATCACTACTTCCCGGAGTCCGCGCTGCGGCGGGAGCTGTTCGAGGAGGCGTCCCGCACCACGATGTGCCCGTGGAAGGGCACCGCCAGCTATTACGACGTGGTGGTCGACGGCGAGCGCAACGCGGGCGCGGCCTGGTACTACCCCGAGCCGAAGGAAGCGGCCGCAGAGATCAAGGACCGGGTGGCTTTCTGGAAGGGCGTTCGAGTCTCGGAGGTGTGACCCGGCTCAGGCGTGGGCCAGCAGTTCGGCGCTCTCCTCATGGAACGTGCGGGCCGCGGTGAGGCGGCGCTCCGGGTTGCCACCGGACATCTCCATGAACCGGGCGATGGCCTCCTCGGTGCGGGCCTGCTCCAGTCTGATGTGGCCCAACTGGATCTCGGGCGACTCGTCGAAGGCCGAGTCCAGGTTCGCCTCCGACTTGGCCAGCCACCGCGCCGCCTGGTCGAGGTAGTCCTGACGCTGCTCGGGCCGGTCGAGCGCCTTCTGCATGCGTTCCTCGGCGACGTGACGAGAGCAGATGCCCCGCATGTGCCGGCAGTAGTGGTTCCGGGCGCTGCCGACCGAGATGGCCTGGCCGTACTCGATGTGGGCCTCCTTGTACCGACCGTCGGCGTAGTGCTCGTCTGCGGTTGCGATCAGTTCGTCGTACGTCACGATTGCTCTCTTTCAGCCGGTGTTGCGTAGTCCGTTGGCGATCCCGTTGACCGTCAGCATCAGGGCCCGGCGTAACTCCGGATCGGCACGGTCGCTGCTGCGCAGCCGGGCCAGGAGCGACACCTGAAGGCTGCTGATCGGGTCGAGGTACGCATCGCGTGTCTCGAGTGTCCGCCGAAGGAGAGGATGGTGGTCGAGCAGCCGGCCGCGGCCGGTGAGGGCCAGCACCTCTTCGACGGTGCGCCTGTGCTCGTCGGCGATGATGTCGAAGATGCCGTGGAGCGACGGGTCGGCGAGGCGTTCAACGTAGCGCCACGCGATGTCGAGGTCGGTCTTGAACAGCACCATCTCGACGTTGGAGATGAACGTCCGGAAGAAGTGCCATTCGTCATACATTCCCGCCAGGCGCTCCGACCATCCTTCGGCTCGGGCCCGCTCGAGGCCGGAGCCCACTCCGAACCAGCCGGGGACGATCTGGCGGGACTGCGTCCAGCCGAACACCCAGGGGATGGCGCGCAGGGAGTCAAGGCCCTGCAGCCGCCCGCCGGCGCGACGGATCGGCCGGGAGCCGATGTTCAGGTCGGTCAGCTCCTCGACCGGTGTGGACGAGCGGAAGTACTCGATCAGGCGGGGGTCGTCGATCAATCCGCGGTATGAGCGATGGGCGGCCTTGGAGACGACGTCCATCACCTCGTCCCAGTCATCGATCACGCTTTCGGGGACGCGTGACTCCCGGTGCATCAGCGACGCCTTGAGGACCGCTGCGCTCGCGAACTCGAGGTTGCGACGGGCCAGTGTCGGCAGGCCGTACTTGTCGGAGATGACCTCCCCCTGCTCGGTGATCTTGATGGCGCCGTCGAGGGTGCCGTAGGGCTGGGCCAGGATGGCGTCGCCGGTCGGGCCGCCGCCTCGCCCGACGGTTCCGCCGCGGCCGTGGAACAGGCGCAGGAGGACGTCGTGGCGTTGGGCGACGTCACGCAGGGCCCGCTGGGCCCGGTGGATCTCCCAGAGCGACGTGGTGATTCCCGCGTCCTTGTTGGAGTCGGAGTAGCCGAGCATCACCTCCTGCACGCCGTCGCGGAGCTCGACCAGCTGCCGGTAGCCCGGGTCGGAGAGCAGCTCGTCGAGGATGGGCCCGGCCGAACGCAGCTCGTCGACGGTCTCGAGCAGGGGCACGAAGCCGATGCGCGCCACGCCGGCGGTCAAGTCGATCAGACCGGCCTCCCGGGCCAGCACGACCGGGGCGAGCACGTCGTCGCAGCCGCGGGTCATGGAGATGACGTAGCTCTCGATGGCCTCGTCGCCGAAGACGTCGAGCGCCTCCCGAATGGTCTCGAACAGGCGCAGCACCTCCTCGGCCTCGCCGACCAGATGGGTGGCGGGTGACTTCAGAGGCCGGGCTGACTGGAGCTCCGCGCTGAGGAGCTTCGTGCGTTCGGCACGGGACAGCTCCGCATAGGGCGGGGCGTCGGTGGGCAGGCGGTCGAAGAGGGCGGCGAGCGCGACGTGGTGGCGGTCGGTGTGCTCGCGGATGTCCATGGTGGCCAGGGCCATGCCGAATGCCGCGGCCACCCGGATGACGCGGTCGAGGCTGCCGCGGGCGACGAGGTCGCCGCCGTTCTCGAGCAGCGAGCGCCGCATCAGCTCCAGCTCGTCGAGCAACTCGGCCGTGCAGGAATACTCGAGGCCCCGCCGGGGTGGGGCGCCCTCCGCGAGCCGGTGCTGGGTGTTGCGCAGGCGCTGCAGGACGTACGAGCACTTCAACCGGTAGGGCTCCTCGGCGTTGAGGTTCCCGTACTGCGCGAAGACATCGGGCAGGGCTGCCTTGTCGGCGGCCAGGCTGTGCTTGAGCGGCGCCGAGATCCGGGCGATGCGGGTCGAGGTGCTGAGCTTGGTCACCAGGTTCTCGACCGTGGCCGACAGCCGCCGCAGGGCGAGGCGTCGCTGCAGGCCCAGGACCTGCATGGTGACCTCGGGCGTGACGTTGGGGTTGCCGTCGCGATCCCCGCCGACCCAGGTGCCGAAGCGCACCGGGCGGGCCCGGGGGCCGAGCTCCACGCCCAGGCGAGCCAGGTGGGCGGCCAGGTCGTCGAGTAGGTCGGGCAGGACGGCGCCGAAGAGGTCGTCGAGGTAGAACACCACCGAGCTGGCCTCCTCGGCCGGCGTGGGCTTCTTCCGCCGCAGCTCGTCGGTCTGCCAGATGAGGTCGACGATCTCGGCGATCTCGCGCTCGTCGCGTCGCCGGTCCTCGGTGGTGCGAGAGCTCGATCGCTGCTCGAGGACCTCGGCGATCCGCCGGCGCTTGGCCAGGATCGACTGGCGCACAGCCTCGGTGGGATGGGCGGTGAGCACCAGCCGCAGCTCGAGCCGGCCGAGCAGGCCTTCAACCTCCTCCAGTGGGAGGCCGGCCGCGGCGATCTCATCGATGGCCCGGCCGAGAGGCCCCTCCTCCTCGGAGAGCTGCGTGCGCTCGTCGGCCCGGTGCACCTGCTCGGCGATGTTGGCCAGGTGGAAGTAGGCGGAGAAGGCCCGGACCAGCAGCGTCGCCGTGGCCAGGTCGACACCCGACAGCAGCTCGTCGAGGTGGTCTGCGGTGACGTCGGACGACGAGTCTCGGGTGGCCTTGCTCAAGGCGCGGACGCGCTCGACCAGCTCCAGCAGCTCCTGGCCCTCGTGGCGCACGAGCGTCTCGCCCAGCAGCCCAACGAGGAGCTTGATGTCGCGGTTGAGGGCGTCGCCCTCGAGCGTCGCGGGCGCGGCAGCGACGTCGGTCATCGGGCCAGCCTACGGCTCGGGCGATCAGCGGCCCAAGAAGCCGCCCAGCACATTGGCGGCGCCGGAGGCTCCGCCCGTCTCCCCGGGCATGATCTGGCGGATCCACGCCTGGAGCGCGGAGGGGTTGCGGGACTGGGTCATCACCCAGCCCGGGCCCGTGAAGTCGAACACGAAGCCCTCACCGGACTTGAGGGTCTGGATGACCCCACCTGCCACCTTGCGGATCTGGCTGGTGGTCGACGGGTCGAAGGCCACGACGTGGCCGCTGTCGATGGTCACCGACTCGCCGTGAGCCAGCTGGATGGTGTCGAGAGCGCCGTAGCAGGCCAGCAGGACGGCGCCGGCGCCCGAGGCGCGTACGAGGAACCCGCCCTCGCCGCCGAACATGTTCTTGAAGCCGCCCCACTTGGTGTCCAGCTCCACCGACGACGCCGAGGCCAGCCAGCAACCCTTGGTGATCGACAAGGGCCTTTCGGGCGAGACGGTGCTGGTGACGATGTCGCCGGGGAGATGGTGGGCGACGTCGACCCAGCCTCCTGATGCCGGGGCGCTGAAGGTGGAGACGAAGAGGCTCTCGCCGCCGAGCACGGACCGCTTGAGGCCCTTCATCACCCCACCCTGGGTGCTCGAGGTGATGCCCACGCCGGGCGAGGTGGCCATCATGGCGCCGGACTCGGCGCGGATCTGCTCGTTGGGATCCAAGGTGACGCGTGCGGCGGCGAACGAGGGGCTGTGACGGATGTCGACGTCCATACGCGGACGTTACCGCCCTGGTCCGAGAAAGGCTCGGGTCACGGGCTCAGCAGGGAGACGGGGCATCCTTGGGGTCGCAGCTCGGCAGGGAAAGGACGTGGGCGGGCACGGGATCGGTCGACAGCCGCTCGACCGCGACCGGGCAATCGGCGCCTCCGACCCTCGCCGACGTGGTTGCGAACATGTCCTCGGTGGTCGGCGCGTTGCCTGGGGCCAGCCAGACCTCGGCCACGCGGGTGTGGTCACGTCCGGCCGGCACCACTTCTTCGGCCACGGGCCGGAACGTGCTCTTCGCGAACTTGAGGAAGTACCCACCCGAGCCGGTGAGCCGGAGGTGGACAAGCTGGGGTGAGATCCGAACGTCGACGGTGTTCGGGTTGGAGAAGGTGAACGTCTGCTCCCACAGCACGCCGGCGCCTCCGGGCGGTGCCACGCCGCTCCCCTGCCAGCGCTCGTTGACGAACGTCATCGGCTTCAGGCCGCAGGGGCCGGTCGGCAATTCGGGCGCCGCGGTGGTCGCGGTTTGGGCGCGGGGCGGAGGGGGCGCCGCCGCGTCCTCTATGCCCGTACCCTCACCGCTCCCGCAGGCGGCGAGAACGGCGCCCATCGCGCATGCAGCCAGCGAAACCCGTCGCACCTGGCTGAACCTATCCCGTAGCTTCGATCGTCATGCCGACTCCCGGCGCCACCCTCGTGGCCTCCGACATCACCCGGTCGCATGGGGCGTTCGTGGTCCTGGACGGGGTGAGCGTGACGGTCGGCCCCCGCTCCCGGATCGGCGTGGTCGGGCCGAACGGCGTGGGCAAGACGACCCTGCTCCGGATACTGGCAGGCCTGGAACCGCCCGACTCCGGCCGCCTGACGCTGGCCCCTCCCACGCTCAACGTGGGCTACCTGCCCCAGGAGCTCGAGCCGGTGCCCGGAGAGACTCTGCGTGCCTATCTGGCCAGGCGGACGGGGGTAGCCGCAGCCGAAGCGGAGCTGGAGGAGGCCGCGGCCTCGCTGGGCCAGGCCGGCGCCGGCAGTGACGAGCGGTATTCGGTGGCCCTGGAGCGGTACCTCCACCTGGGCGGGCCTGACCTGGAGTCCCGGGCCGCCGAGGTGTGCGACGACCTCGGGCTGCCGGCCGACCGGCTCGACGTCGAGCTGGGGGCGCTGTCGGGCGGGCAGATGGCCCGGGCCGCCCTGGCCGCCATCCTGCTGTCCCGCTTCGACGTGCTCCTCCTCGACGAGCCCACCAACGACCTCGACTTCGCCGGCCTCAGTCAGCTCGAGCGGTTCCTGGCCGACCTCGACGGGGCGCTGGTGGTGGTCTCCCACGACCGGGCGTTCCTGGAGACCACCGTCGAGCGGGTCCTGGAGCTCGACGAGCACACTCGGAGGTCCTCGGAGTTCGGGGGCGGGTGGCTCGGATACCTGGAGGCGAAGCGGACAGCGCGCCGCCACGCCGAGGAGGCCTACGAGGAGTACCAGTCCCAACGGTCGGGACTGGTGGACCGGGCCCGCACCCAGCGCCAGTGGGCGGTCACCGGCGTGCGGACGGCGAAGAAGAACCCGCCCGACCACGACAAGGCCCAGAAGGGCTTTCGCATCAACCGGACCGAGAAGCAGGCGGCAAAGGTCCGGATCACCGAGAAGGCCCTCGAGCGGCTGGAGGTGGCGGAGAAGCCCTGGGAGGGGTGGGACCTCCACCTCGAGCTGGCGCCGTCCACCCGCAGCGGCGACGTGGTGGCCCGGCTGGTCGACGCCGTCGTGGAACGGGGATCGTTCCGCCTGGGGCCGCTGTCGCTCGAGGTCGCCTGGGCCGAGCGCCTGGCGATCGTCGGGCCCAACGGGTCGGGCAAGACGACGCTGCTCCGCGCCCTGTTGGGCGAGCTGCCGCTGGCGTCGGGTGAGCGGTGGATGGGGCCGGGCGTGGTCGTCGGCGAGCTCGACCAGAGCCGCCGCCGCTTCCTCACCGACGAGCCCCTGATCGCCGGGTTCACCAAGGCGTCCGGGCTGCTCGTCCAGCCCAGCCGCTCCCTGCTCGCCAAGTTCGGCCTGGGCGCCGAGCACGTCGAGCGACCTGCGTCGAGCCTGTCGCCCGGCGAGCGGACCCGGGCGACGCTCGCCCTGCTGATGGCGATCGGGGCCAACTGCCTGGTGCTCGACGAGCCGACAAACCACCTCGACCTGCCCGCCATCGAACAGCTCGAGCAGGCCCTCGACGACTACGAGGGGACCCTGCTGCTGGTCACCCACGACCGCCGGCTGCTCGAAGCCCTGGACATCACCCGGACCATCGACCTGGGCTGACGTCCGCCTATGGGGACCCGCTGGGAAGGTAGCGGCGGGCCCCCCAGAACCGGGGGGCGTACGCAGGCGAGTCCACGGGCACCGTCTCCACCGTCCTGCCGGTGGCCGGCGCCTGGATCATCATCCCGTTGCCGACGTACATGGACACGTGGGTGATGGAGCTCTGCGCCGCGGAGGTGGAGTAGAAGAGCAGGTCGCCGGGCTGGAGACCAGCCCGGTCGACAGGTGTCCCGAGTCCGGCCTGGTCGTCGGCGTCGCGCGGCAGGACGATCCCCCGGACGCCGTAGACGGCAAGGGTGAAACCTGAGCAGTCGTATCCGGCGGACGACGTGCCGGCCCACAGGTACGGGAGGCCCGAGAACTGGCGGGCCCCCGCCACCAGGTCCGCCGGAGTGGTGGGTCGAGGACCCGAGGGCTGGACGTCGACGTCGGCCGCGGCCAGCAGGCCACGACCGCCCGTCGGCAGGGCCACGGTCACGTGGGTGGCGCCGGCGTTCAGCACCGGCAGGCGGGTGTTGTAGCTGACATCGAGCAGCTCGCGGATCTGCCCGGCGTCCAGGAGCTGGGCAGACGGCGTGACGACCACCGCCGACGTGGCGGTCGCCGGCGCCTCGCCGGCCCGGAGCTGGACCGTCGGCATCCAGCCCGGATACCCGTCGGGGTCCTGGGACGACGGCTGCCCGGTGACCACCACGCGGGCCCAGGAGCCGGCGATCTCGCGGACGACCACCCGCTCGCCGTACAGGGCCTGGGTGACCAGCCGGTCCACCAGCCACAGCTTGTCGTCGTGGGTCATGGTGGTCACCCATCGCCGGAGATCGACCGGGTTGGTGAGCGACGGCTCGTCGACCGGCCGGGCCACGCCGGGCGCGTTCCAGACCGTGGCCACCGCCACCGTCACGAGCGCGGGGCGACCGGGGGCCAGCGTCTCCTCCACCACCGGAGCGGGAGCCGGTTCGGAGCCGGTCGTGTCCGCCGGGCGGTCGGGCGCCGCCACAGGTGGAGAGGACCGGCCTTCGGAGCATGCGGTCATGACGATCGCCAGAGTCACCGCCGACAGCCACACCGTCGCACCCATCGGTGGACGCAGGCGGCGCCCCAGCACCATGTGACGACTGTACCGAGCGGCTGCCCGCTACCGTGCCAAGGCGTGCGTCTGCGCTCTCTGCCCCTAACCCTCGCCGTGCTCCTGAGCGCGGCGGCGTGTTACTCCGACGACGGCGACGGCGGGGCGGCGGTGGGCCGCTCGCCTGAGCCACCTCCCACCACTGCCCAGCCGACGACCGTCCCGCCCACGATCGCCACCACCACCACCACCACGGAGCCCGACCCGGCCACCGCCACCGCCGTCGTCACCCCCGGCGGCATCGTGGTGCCGGTGATCTCCCGGGCGGCCGACGGTTGGATGGTGCGCACGCCCTGCAACGCCACCGCCACCCTCGGCCAGAGCCGGGCCCGCTCCGCCGGCTCGCCGGTCATCGTGCTCGACCCGGGCCACGGCGGCGCCGAGCCCGGCGCCGTCTCTCCCGGCGGACTGGTGGAGTCCGGCGTCAACCTGGCCGTCGCCCGCCACACCCGGACCGCATTGGAAGCCGCGGGAGTCACCGCCCTGCTGACCCGTACCGGGGACTACGAGGTGGCGCTCGCCACCCGGTCGGAGCTGGCCCGCACGGTGAATCCCAAGGCGTTCGTGTCCATCCACCACAACGCCGAGCCGGACGGGCCACGGGACGGCCCCGGCGCCGAGACCTACTACCAGATCGGCTCGGCCGACTCGAAGCGGCTCGCGGGCCTGATCTACGAAGAGGTCGTGCGGGCGATGTCGCAGTACCGCGTGGCCTGGGTGGCCGACCGTGACGCAGGGGCCAAGTACCGCCCCGGCAGGAACGGCGACTACTACGCCATGCTCCGCCAGCCCAGCCCGGTGGTCAGCGTGCTGGCCGAGCTGGCCTTCATCTCGAACCCGGCCGAGGCGGAGCTGATCGCCCGGGCCGACGTCCAGAAGGTGGAGGGAGAGGCGGTGGCCAAGGGCATCCTGCGCTACCTGACCACCCGCGATCCGGGCTCCGGCTTCGTCGAGCCCTATCCCCGGGTGGACCCGCCGGGAGGGCCGGGCGGGCCGAGCCGGGCCTGCCGCGACCCGCAGCTGTGACAGGGTTGACCCCATGACCGACGCCCAGAAGCCCCAGGTACAGGTTCCCCCGAACGAGGCTCCTCCCACCGAGCTGGTCGTCGAGGACCTCGAAGAGGGCACCGGCGCCGAAGCGGTTGCCGGCAAGACCGTCGACGTCCATTACGTGGGCGTGGCGTGGAGCACGAACAAGCAGTTCGATGCCTCCTGGGACCGTCCCGGCTCCTTCTCGTTCCCCCTGGGCGCGGGCCGGGTCATCGCCGGCTGGGACCAGGGCGTGGCGGGCATGAAGGTCGGCGGCCGCCGGCGGATAACCATCCCGCCCCACCTCGGCTACGGCGACGCCGGCGCTCGGGGAGCCATCAAAGGCGGCGAGACGCTGATCTTCGTCGTCGACCTGCTGGGCGTGCGGTAGCCGCCCGCTCAGGGCCGGCGGCCCTATCGTCCAGACTGTGGCATGGGTTCCGTGCTCACCGAGGTCGTGATCGACGCCGGCGATCCTGAGCGGTTGGCCGCATTCTGGGCCGAAGTCCTGGGGTGGGAGCACACCGAGGCCGAGGACGGCGTGGTCGAGATCTCCGGGCCCGACGGCAGCCGGCCGACGTTGATCTTCGTGCCGGTCGAGGAGGCCAAGGCGGGGAAGAACCGCGTCCACCTCGACGTGAACCCCACCGGCTGCGATCAGGACGAGGAGCTGGCCCGCCTGCTGTCCCTGGGCGCGGTGGAGGTCGACGTGGGCCAGGGCGAGCAGACCTGGTTCGTGCTGGCCGACATCGAGGGCAATGAGTTCTGCCTCCTCCGGACGAGGGTGGGCTGAGCACCGAATCCATGCCGGTGTCCCAGTTCGGCCAACCGAAGGGCCCGAAGGGGTGGCTGGCCGCCCACCTCGTCGCCCGCCTGACCGGTGAAGCGAACCGGTGGATGGTGGACTGCCTCCAGGTTGGCCCTGACGACAGGGTGCTCGACGTGGGGTGCGGACCGGGCCTGGCGGTGGCGGTCGCCGCCGGGGTGAGCGAGGGGCCGGTGGTGGGCGTCGACGCCTCGGACACGATGGTCCGCCTCGCCCGGCGGCGGAATCGCGTCGCCATACGGCAGGGCCGGGTGGAGATCCGCCGGGCCGACGCCGCCCGGCTGCCGTACCCCGACTGCCACTTCACCAGGGCTGGCTCCCTCAACTCCCTGCAGTTCTGGACCTCGCCCCAGGACGGGCTCACGGAGCTGTACCGGGTTCTGGAACCGGGCGGGCGGGTAGCGGTGGTCCTGATGGCCCGTAGCGACGATCCGCCCGGCCCCGGCACCCCTCGGTGGATGGAGGAGACGATGGACCGGGTGCGCACTGCGGGCTTTGCCGGCCTGGAGGTCGTTTCACAGAGCTTCGGTGGCGTGGTCCACCACGCCCTGCTCGCCATCCGGCCTGCGCAGCCCAGCCCCGAAAAAGAAAGTGGCGCCCCCCTCGACCCCACGGCGGACGGGGTGAGGAAGGGCGCCGGTTCTTAGTATACGTACGATGTACGCCTTGTCGAGTCAGGGAGGGGGGTTTTGACGAGAATTCTTCTCAGCGAGGAGGCGATTCTCACCGCTGCCCTCCGTCTGGTCGACGCCGAGGGCCTCGATGCCCTGACGATGCGTCGCCTGGCGGCCGAGCTCGGGGTGGCCACCATGTCCCTCTACGGGCACGTCCCCACCAAGGACGATCTGCTGCTCGGCGTGGTCAACATGGTCACCGCGGAGATCCAGCTTCCTGACCCCGCAACGCCTCCGTGGGAGGCCCTGCGCATTGTCACCCGGGAGTTCCGCCGCGTGTCGCTCGTGCATCCCAACCTGGTTCCTCTCATCGTGCGCCAGCCCCCGACCGGGTCCGCGGGCCTCCTCACGTTGGAGGCCGCTCTCGACGCCGTACGCCGGGCCGGCCTCGACCGGGCGATGACCGCCAAGGCATACCGGCTGACCGCCTCCTTTGCCATCGGGTTCGTGTCGCTCGAGTGCGGAGGGTTCTTCAAGCCGGTCGACGTCGCGGCCGGCGAGCAGTTCGCTCCCATCGACGTGAGCGCCGTCCCGCGGGTGGCCGAGGTGGGGCCGTACCTGGCCAACTGGGACGCCGATGAGGAGTTCGAGCGGGGCATGGACGTGCTCATCGGCGTCGTCTCCGGCTGGGCCGCTTTACCGGGGCCGAGCGAGGTGATGGAGGGCGACGGCGGCAGCGGTGGCCACGTTGAGGGAGTCGACGTCCCCGCTCATGGCGATCCGCAGCCGTCGGTCAGCGGCTCGTAGGGCGGCGCCGGAGAGCCCGGGCCCTTCGGCGCCCACCAGGAGCACCTGGCGGGGACGGCGGGCGATCGCGCGGACGTCGTCAGCCGTCTTCGATGGGGTGAGAGCCAGGACCTCGAAGCCCAGGGCCTGCAGCCGGCCGATCGCCTCCACGGCGTCGTCGACGCGGGTGAACGGAAGGCGCAACACCTGGCCCATCGAGACCCGGACGGACCGCCGGTAGAGGGGGTCGGCCGACGTGGCGTCGAGGACCACTCCCCCCACGCCGAAGGCGGCGGCGTTGCGGAACAGCGAACCGAGGTTCTCGTTGTCGGTGACCCCTTCGGCCATCAGGACCAGATCGGCCCCGTCGACCACCGTGGCCAGGTCGGGGTGCGGCCGCCGCTCGGCCGAGGCCAGAGCGCCGCGGTGGAAGTGGAACCCGGTGACCGTCGTCATGAGCGCCTGGCTCACCCGATAGACCGGCGCGTCGATGCGGGCCAGGTCGTCATCCAGTGCGGCGAGACCCTGCTGGGTGGCCAGCACCGCCCGCACCGGATAGCGGGATCGCAGGAGCTGGCGGATGACCAGGGCCCCCTCGGCCACGAAGAAGCCTTGGGCGCTGTCGGGGCGCTCGACCGCCCGGCGTAGCTCAGGGTCGTTGAGCCGGAAGAAGTCGGCCACCCGGGGGTCGTCGGGGTCGTCGACCGCCTGCGGTTGAAACTTCAACTTTCTCGGTAGCATGGACGCATGAGTGAGACGAGGTGGTTGAGCGAGGACGAGCAGCGGACGTGGCGGGCGTTCCTGACCGCCATGCGCCTCCTCACCGACCAGCTCGACCGGGAGCTCCAGCGTGAGGCCGACATGCCACACACCTACTACGAGATCC
>CADCTB010000169.1 GCA_902805665.1 uncultured Acidimicrobiales bacterium | reverse complement strand
ACGTGGCTCACCCACTGGAACCTGGGTCATCCGAACGTCGTCCTGGCGATGTGAAGTGACCCAGGAAACTGGCGCCTCAGGTTCCGGTGTCGCTCTATGTCGTCTGACGACGCTCCATGTCGCCGGTTGCCACCGATAGGCGCCTCGCAGCTTCCGTCAGTGCTCCGCGAACGCCTCGAAGGCGGGGGGATACCTCACCCGCCCGCGGATCGACGGGGACCAGTTGGACAAGCGAATGACCTGCGCCGCCTCCGGCGGTGCCCACGACGGGAGCGTGATCTCGATCCCGTAGAGCAGTGAGTGCTCAAAGCCGAGCCGTCCGTAGAACCGTGGGCTTCCCTCGAGTACGACGAGGGGCTCGCCGAGCGCATCGGCTTCCGCCGTCACGCTTCGAACCAACGATGATCCGATGCCCCGTCGTCGGAAGTCCGGATCGACCGCCAGGGGCGACAGCATGGCGACCGGGCGCTCACCATGCGGGCCTTGAAGCGTGGCATGGCTGATCATCACGTGACCGACGATCCGTCCATCACTCTCTGCGACCACCGACAGCTGCGGTATGAAGTACTCCGACTCACGGATGTTCTCCACCAGCTCGGCCTCGGCGCGAGAGCCGAAGGCGGCTGCGACGACGTCGGCGATGGCGCGATGGTCGTCAGACCGCTCGGCGCGGCACGTCACCCCCGCCCGAGGCATCATTCGTATGCTCGCGCTTGGATCTCGTAGAGGTCCGCGTACAGGCCCCGCTTTTCCATGAGGGACGCGTGGTCGCCCTGCTCGACGACGCGCCCGTGCGCCAACACGATGATGTGGTCGGCCATCCGCACGGTGGAGAAGCGGTGCGACACGAACAGCGCGATGGCCCCGCTTCGCATGGCGGTGTCCGCGGCCACGCCGGCGAAGAGCTCGAACAGCGCATGCTCGGCATGTGGGTCGAGGCCGGAGGTCGGCTCGTCGAGGATGAGGAGCACCGGCTCCTCGGGCATCATCGCCCGGGCCATTGCCACTTTCTGCCACTGCCCTTCGGAGAGGTCGACGCCTCCGGGCCACTGCTGGCCGAGCTGCTGCTCGAGGTCGAGGCGCAGGTCGGCGCCTACCCGCCCGAGGGCCCCTCTCACCCGACCTCCGTCGTGCAACGAGGAGATGCTCCCGATGCCCACAGCCTCCCGAAGGCGCAGCTCGAAGCGGGCGAAATCCTGGAAACCCGCCGACAGATGCCTGCGCCAATCGGCCACGTCGAACGAGCGAAGGTCGGTGCCGTCCACCGTGATGGTGCCCGACGTGGGCTCGTAGAAGCGGCAGAGGAGCTTGACCAGGCTGGTCTTCCCGGCGCCGTTCTCCCCGACGATTGCCACGGTGGAGCCCGCCTCCAGAGAGAGGGTGACGTCTTCGAGCACCTCCTTCCTGTCGTCGCCGGGATAGCGGAACGACACGTCCCGCAGCTCGATGCCCCGTTTCACCGTCGCCGGTACGGGGACGTGTTGTTCAGGGGTCGACCGGGCGACTGCCTCACGCGCGTAGTCCTGGAGCCACAGGTACCGACGCACCACGCGCACTCCGGCGGCCGAGCGATTGGTGACGTTGAGGAGCTCGGCGACCTGTCCGTTCACCTGGCCGGCCAGCACCATGACGAGCAGGACGTCGCCAGGGGTGGCCTCACCGCGCCCGGCTCGGGCCAGGACGAGCGCGACGGCGGCCAGGTACCCGGCCGCGAACGGGACCCAGCCCGCCGTGCGCAGCAGGCCGGCCCGTAGCTGCGCGCGGGCGAGGGTCTCGGTCACCTCGTCCCACGCCCGTCGTTGGCGCTGCACGATCTCGGCGCCGAGCCCGAAGATCCGGACCTCCTTGGCCGGCGAGGCGGTGGTGGCCAGGCGGAAGAGGTGCTGCTCGAGCCGGCCCTGCTCGGCGGTCGCCACGTTTGCTTCGTCGACCGCCCGCTCGGCGCGGCTCCCGGCGTACAGCGACGGAAGGGCGAGGACCGGCAGGAACAGCAGCGCAGGATGCACGCCGGCCAGGAGGACGGCGGTGATCGCGACGCGCACAGTCAGCGCCAGGCCGTAGCTCAGCGCGGGAAGGAACCCGGACACGTCGTTCGTGTGCTCCTTGAGCAGCGCGATGCGGTCGGCGAAGTCCGGCCGCTCGTAGTGCTCGATCCCTGGCGGGCGGGAGCCGGCCTGCATGATGCCGCACACGACCTGCACACCGCAGCTGAACTGGAGCGCGGCGAGGAACAGACCGGAGAGGCTCGACGCCGCAGCCTGCAATGTCACCGTGACTCCGAGCACCACGGCCAGGACCGTCACACGCGTCAGGTCACCCTCCGCCACGCTGTCGAGGATGAGCTTGAGCCACAAGCTCACCGAGACCGCCGCTGCCCCCGCCACGAGCGTCGTGGCGACGGCGAAGATGGACCGGCGGATGCCCGCACCGCGGGCGAAGTCCACGAGCACGCCCAGAACGCGCCGCCCGTCAGCCACGGAAGCGCTCGGCCTGCAGAAGGAACAGCTCGGCGTAGCGGCCGTTCGCAGCCAGGAGCTCGTCGTGGCTCCCGTCCTCGACGACCACACCGCCGTCGAGCACGCAGATGCGGTCGGCGTGGCGCACGGTCGAGAAGCGGTGGGAGATGAGGATCGTCGTGAGCCCACGGGTCAGGTCGAGGAAGTCCTCGAAGAGCGCGGCTTCCGCCCGGACGTCGAGATTGGCCGTCGGCTCGTCGAGCACGAGGATGCCGGCCCCCGCCTCGACCGCGAAGAGCGCCCGGGCCAGGGCGATGCGCTGCCACTCCCCGCCGGAGAGGTCCGCCCCTCCGGAGTACTGGCGGTTCAGGGGCGTCGCCCAGCCCGCGGGAAGCCGACGGACCACGTCGAGCGCCCCGGCTCGAGCGGCGGCACGGTCGAGCGCGTCGACATCAGCCATGCGGGAGGTGCCGCCAAAGCCGACGTTGTCGGCTGCCGGAAGCTCGTAGCGGACGAAGTCCTGGAAGATGACCGCCATCCGGCAACGCCACGATGCTGCGTCCAGTTCGTCCAGGGGGGTGCCGTCGATCCGGATCTCACCGGCCTGCGGTTCGTGGAGGCGGGCCAGGAGCTTGACGAGCGTCGTCTTGCCCGCGCCGTTCGCCCCGACGATGGCCAGAGACGAGCCGGCCGAGATGGTGAGATCGAGCCCGGCGAAGACCTCTCGCTCGCTGCCGGGATAGGCGAAGTGAACGCCCTCGAAGCTGATGGTCTCGCGAGGCAGGTCGGTTGCGTCGAGGTCTCCGGTCGTGAAGACGCCGCCGACGGACCGTTCCAGGTCGTCGAGCGTGTCGAGCGCCTCGAGCCCGAAGTCGACCTGATACGCGTCGTCCTGGCGCTGGTCGAAGAGAAGGGAG
>CADCTB010000168.1 GCA_902805665.1 uncultured Acidimicrobiales bacterium | reverse complement strand
GACCCAGAACCACGAGGTCCCGCCCGGCACCTGTGAGCCTGACGACGTCCCGCCGGGCGAGGGTTGACGGTCGGCGTCGGGTGTCCCCGAGACATCTCCTCTCGGGACAGCGGTCGCAACGAGGCCTGGCCGTAACTCGATACCGGCCCCGCTGTCGAGATCGGTACGGTCGTCTCGCACGACGGTGACCATGTAGGGGGCCAGGTCGGGGAGCCGGCGGTCAGCCGGTCGTCAAATGGCAGTGATCCGCTCCAGCCTGGCCACCCCTGGAAGACTGACCGCCGATGGCGCTCGACTTCCCCGTCCGGGTAAGGACCGAGCTCGGCGAGGCCGAGCGCCTGCGACAGCTGTCGCTGCCGATCGAAGTCCGCCGCCGGCTGCCCATCCTGTACTGGGCCCAGCGCAACCGGCGCCTGCTCACGATGAGCGTCTTCGTGTTCGCGGTCCTCGGTTTCTCCGGCTCCTGGACCGCCGGCGCCCTCGTGCTCGACGGTCCCGGCATCTCGCTGTACGTCCGCATGGCGCTCGACCACCTGGGCGCCGACCGGATGGTGCCCTACTGGCTGCCGGACATCTGGGCCGGCGCCCCGATGTGGGCGGTAACGCCTACCCTGCCGATCTTCCTGCTCGTCCCGTTGGCCACCGCCCTCGGGCCCGACGTGGCCGTGAAGGTGGGCGTGCTGGCCTTCCAGGTCGTCGGCGCATGCGGGGCGTTCGTGCTGGCTCGTTCGATGTGGAAGAACTTCCCCGCGGCCCTTGTGGCCGGTGTCCTCTTCGCCCTGCAGCCGCTCGTCATTTCCCACGGGGCACTGGCCGGCTCGCAGCCGACGGTCGGCGTCATGGCGGCCGCGCCGTGGCTCGTGTGGGCGCTGCGCAAGGGGCTACGCGGCGACGGTCCCGGCTACCTCGCCGCGTCCGGGCTGCTCGGCGGCTTTGCGGTCCTGATGCAGGGGGAGTACGCCATCGGACTATTCCTGCTGTGCGCGTGCCTGGTGGCCGTCGAGGCCGGCCGGGTGGGGACGGGCCGCAACCAGGCAAGCGTCGGGCGACTGCTGGCCCGGGCCGCGGCCGTCGTCGGCGTCGGCCTGGGGTCGACCGCCTACTGGCTGCTGCCGTTCATCAGGCTGGGGAGGACGTTCGTCCTCTCCCCGCCGGAGCTGGTCCAGGGCGAGCTGTTCAACGGCGGCGCTGCCCGGGTGGGTGGGGAATTGGGGGTGTTCTTCGGCCGCAGCGGCGGGCTGTCGGGCGCGGTCGGCTTCAACCGGACCGGGCTACTCCCCCTCTTCTTCCAGCTGGGATGGGTGTGCCTGGCACTCACCCTGGTCAGCGTCGTGTTCCTCTCCCGACGCGACCGTGATGGAACGCTCACGGCCATCCTCCTTTCCTCCATCCTGGGGATCTGGCTGTCGACCGGCGCCGTACCGCTGGCCTCGGGCGGACCCGCCCTCCGCTCCCAGGTGGCGCCCTTCGTGGTCGCCGGCCTGGCCACCGGCCTGCTGGTCGGCGCACTCCTACGGCCACTACGGCTGGGACGGCTGGCCCCGCTGTTCGTCTTGGGCGTGGTCGCCTTCCTGGCTGCCGCGCCGTACCTCACGCCCTTCGTCACGCTGCAGAAGCTCATCCCCGTGTTGGAGAGCATCCGGTTCCCGCGCTACTACACGGTGGCGCCGTTGGCTCTCGCTCTTGGCGCCGCCTACCCGGTGGTCCTGGCCGAGGGGTGGGCCGAACGTCGACGGGCCCGCTCGGCGCCGGCGGCCCTACCCCGGGTGCTCGCCGCGGCGGTGGCACTGGCCGTGGTGGGCGTCTTCCTCGTCGACGTCTGGCCGTACCGCTCCTACTACCGCATCCACCCACCGCCCTCGGAGGCGGCGTACCGGGAGGTGGCCGCCAACCTGGAGCGCGTCCCGGGCAACGCCAGGATCGCGCCGACACAGATCCAGCCTGCCGCCGTGAACTCCCTCCTCGACACGGGCCGTCCGCTCACCGTCGGCTGGCCCCACTTCGTGGCCAGCAAGCAGATCTGGCGGCTCACCGCCGAGCCGTTCCTCACTCCGAACGCCTACCGGGAACGGGCCTACGGCCTTTCGGCGACCGCCTTCCAGGTGACCGAGCTCCCGACCGGCAAGGGCACGGCCGCCGAGGCGGTGGAATCCATCAACCTGACCGCCAACCCTCATGCGCTTCCGATGGTGCGGGCCTACTCCCGCACGGTCGCCATGGCCGACGACGAGATCACGCCCGAGCTGGCGATCGCCCTGGCGCACCGCAACATCGGCGTGTTCACCGGCTCCCCCGGCGCCTCGGCCGCTCTCGCCGCCACCACCGTCGTCGACGTCCGGTCCACGACACCCTGCCAGGACGACTCCGGTGCCCGGCTCGATCCGGCCCTGGCCAGTCAGCTCGGCGTCGCCTGTGGTCTGCACACCTGGCTGAGCACCCTGTTGGCAGGGGTCGACCTGTTGAACATCGCCGACGGCGCCGGCGCCGTCTTCCGCTCGACGACCGACCGCCTCCAGGGCGTCTCGGTCTACCTCGACCGCATCCCCGATCGGGCCGAGCTCACCCTCCACGAGTTGTTGCCGGGAGGCCGGACGCTCGGACCGGAACTGGCCCGGGGCAAGGCGGTCGGCACCGACGAGTACGGCCTGTATGCGTTCACCTTCGATCCGGTCGCCGAGTCGGCGGGCAAGGAGTACGGGTTCGTGCTCACGTGCCCGGGCTGCCCTCCCGACCGGGTTCCCCGGCTGGTGGCCGGCCACTCGGTGGACCAGCCTGGGAACCTGCTCGTGGGCGGCACACTGCGCCGTGATCGGTCGGCCGCCTTCGCCCCCATCTACGAGCCGGTCGCCGCCGACGCCCGTAGCACCACCACCGTGGAGCCGACCCGGCCTGGTCCTGGGCGGTGGCGCATCCGCGCCCAGGGCGCCCAGCCCGCGCTGGTGGTGGTGGCCGAGGCCTGGTTCCCGGGTTGGGAGGCCCGGGTCGACGGGGCCCGTGCCCCCGTGGTTCAGGCCGACGGCGGCTTCGTCGGGGTGCCGGTCGACGCCGGCGACCATCTGGTCACCCTCGAGTACCACCGTCCTGGGGCGGCGACGGCCGGCCGCCTCCTGACCGTCGCCACCCTGCTCTTGGTCGCCGGGCAGGCCGTTCGTCGCCGGCGCCGGCGCCCGAGCGGCCTTCGGCCGGAGGCTGCCGCCCGGGCCGTCCCCCGGGCTCGGACACCCGTCGAAGTCGGCGCCCCGGCTTCCCGCTCGGCGCCCCCTTCGCGTCCTCTTCCGGGGTCCCGGAGGCCTCGCGGTACCGGCCTGCCGTCCGGGTCAGCATCGCCGTCCAGTCCGTCGCCAAAGACGCCCGCGCCGCCGCCTCCTCCTGCTTCGCCTGCGGATCCGGCCCCGCCGGTGCCTGCTCCTCCCCGTCCCACTCCGCCCGACGTCGCTGCTCCGGGGGCGCCGGCGCTGCCG
>CADCTB010000167.1 GCA_902805665.1 uncultured Acidimicrobiales bacterium | reverse complement strand
GGGTCGACGATGGGTCGACCGTGTCCCATACCGGCTATTCCCGAAACGGCCTTGTTCCGTTCGTTCGGGGTAGCCTGATGTGCCGTTGAGGGCGTACGTCGGGTTACTGTCGCAGCGGCATGAGCGAAGGTACATGCGCCGCTTCCTGACCTCGGCGACGAGGCGCCGCCGAGACAACCAGGTGACACAAGCTTGGCGGCGTTGGCCAACTCGGAGGCCAGCGCACGGGGTCGAAGACGGGCTGCCTCGGCCGTGGCGGTCGCGTGCTTGCGCGTGCCCGTGGCCCGTGCTGATCCGCATTCTGGCGGCCGCCGGAGCGTCCGATCCGCTACTGGCGTTGCTACTGAAACCACGCAGAACCCAGCAGTTTGAGCGGGCTCCAGCGGGAACGACGACGCCCTGACCAAGGACTTCTGCGGATTGCAGCGGACTCTGGCGGGGGACCGGAGCTCCCTCTCAAGGTGGCGACAGCGACATCCCGTTGGGGCTGCTCAGCAAACCGCCGGTGTCGCCCGCCAGCAGCATGGGACCAGCCTGAGCTGAGTTTCGCCAGCAGCATGGGACCACCCCTCCGCCAGTAATGGGACCACCCGGGTATCCGCCAGCGCCGGTTCCGCCCCCGATGGACTCGCCGCCAACGGTGAGCGGACCAGGAGGCGGCGATGGCGTTTCGGGAGGTTCCAGTGTTCGAAGTACGAGAGGTCCTGCGGCTGTGGCTACGGGGCGAGACGTTGCGGGGGATCGAGCGGCTGTCCAGGGTCGACCGCAAGACGGTGCGGCGCTACGTAGAGGCCGGCGTTGCCCAAGGGCTGGTCCGTGAGAGCGGTGAGGACCAGCTCCACGACGAGCTGATCGGCTCGGTGGTGGAGGCCGTCCGGCCTCACCGCTCCGACGGCCACGGGGAGGCGTGGCGGTTGCTGATCGCCCACCACGACCAGATCAAGGCCTGGCTGGACAAGGGTTTGACCGTCGTGAAGTGCCACGACCTGCTGGTCCGCCAGGGCGTGGTCGTGCCCGAGCGGACGCTGCATCGCTACGCACTGGAGGTCTGCGGGCACCGCCGGGGCCGGGGGCCGACGGTGCGGGTGGCCGACGGTCGCCCGGGTGATGAGTGCCAGATCGACTTCGGCCGGATGGGCTCACTGCACGATCCGACGGCGGATCGTGTTCGTGCCGCCTACGTCCTGGTCTTCACCGCCTGCTTCAGCCGGCACTGCTTCGTGTGGGTCAGCTTCTCCCAGACCACCGAGGCGGTGATCGCCGGATGCGAGGCGGCGTGGGCCTTCTTCGGCGGGGTGTTCGCCACCGTCATCCCCGACAACCTCTCGGCGGTGGTGGACAAGGCCAACTCCACCGAGCCCCGCTTCAACGAGGCTTTCGTGGAGTACGCCCAGAGCCGGGGCTTCGTCATCGACCCCGCCCGCGTGCGCAAGCCGCAGGACAAGCCCCGGGTCGAGCGGGTGGTGCCCTACGTGCGGGCGTCCTTCTTCGCCGGTGAGCACTTCGTCGACCGCGACGACGCCCAACGCCGGGCCGAGGAGTGGTGTGCGACCAAGGCGGGTCTGCGCGTCCACGGCACCACCCAGTGCCGACCGGCCGAGCTGTTCGCCCTCGAGGAGGCCGCCCGGCTGCTGCCGGCGCCCACCACCCGCTACGACGTGCCGCTCTATGCCAAGCCCAAGGTGCATCGCGACCATCACATCGAGGTGGGTAAGGCGCTGTATTCGATCCCCGGCGACCTGATCGGCTCTCACGTCAACGTGCGCGCCGACGCAGTCCTGGTCAAGGTCTTCTTCCGGGGCCAGCTGGTCAAGGTCCATCCCCGCCAGCCACCGGGCGGGCGCAGCACCGACGCCGAGGACCTGCCGTCGGAGAAGACCGTCTATGCCATGCGCGACATCGACCGTCTCCAGGCCATGGCCGCCGCGCATGGTCCAGCTGTCGGCACCTATGCCCAAGCCCTGCTCGACATCCCCTTGCCCTGGACGAGGATGCGCCAGGTCTATGCGCTGCTGGGCCTGGTCAAGAAGTGGGGCCCGAAGCGAGTCGACGCCGCCTGCGCCCGGGCCCTGGAGGCCGAGGCCATCAGCGTCTCCCTCATCGGGCGCATGCTGGAGCGGGCCACGGAGAACCAACAGCCGCCGTCGCCGCCGACACCTCCGCCACCCGGTGGTCGCTTCGCCCGGGCGCCCGAGCACTTCGCCTCCGGTGGAGCGAAACGCCCGCACCCCGGTGCCACTCCGCACCCTGATCGACCCACCACGGGGCTCTCAGAGGACGGTTTTGAGGCCGAAGGGGGTGCAGCATGACTGCGCCTGCGCCGACGATCTCTCCTGAGCTCAAGGCACTGCTGCGACAGGTGAAGCTCGGCCGGTGCCTCGACACCCTGCCCGAGCGCCTGGCCCTGGCCCGCACCGGCGGGATGAGCCACGCCGAGTTCCTGGAGCTCGTGCTGGCCGACGAGGTCACCCGCCGGGAGACCTCCAGCGCCATGGTGCGAGCCCGGGCCGCAGGCCTGGAGCCGACCATGTGCCTAGAGAACTGGGACGACACCTCCGCCGTCAACTACGACCGCCAGACGTGGTCGGAGCTGTGCTCGCTGCGCTTCATCGACGGCGGCCACAACGTCGTCGTCATGGGCCCGGTCGGCGTGGGCAAGACCTTCCTCGCGTCTGCTCTGGGCCACGCCGCGGTCCGTCGCCGCTACAGCGTGCACTTCGAGCGCTGTGACCGCATGCTTCGCCGGCTGCGGGCCAGCCGTCTCGACAACAGTCACGACGCCGAGGTGCGCAAGCTGCTGCGGGTCGACCTGCTCATCGTCGACGACTTCGCTCTGCAGCCCCTCGACGCCGTCGACACCGCTGACGTCTACGAGCTGATCGTCGAGCGTCATCGCTCGGCAGCCACGGTGGTGACGTCGAACCGGGAGCCCGTCGAATGGCTGGGTCTCATGGCCGACCCCCTGCTGGCCCAGTCAGCCATCGATCGCCTGCAGTCAGCTGCTTACGAGCTGGTGCTCGAAGGCGAGTCCTACCGGCGTCGCCAGAAGCCCGGGCTCGGCCCTATTGACCCGCCCCCACCATCCCCGCGATCATCACGTCGCCGACGCTGACAGGGCCCGAACCTGGTCCCATGCCACTGGCGGAGACCCGGTCCCATGCGGCTGGCGAGCGACAGCGAGACAGCCCGGACGGTTGTCGTGCGAGATCGAGACGAAGTTGCGACCGGGCCGAGCCCTTCGGCCGGCCGGTGGTTGATAGGTCGTGGTGGGGTCAAGGGTCAGCTGTGGACCAACAGCAGCGCCCGCACCCGGGGTCGAGCGACGGTTCCTCCAGAAGGGGCCGTCCCTACCGGCCGACATGGTCATCCTCGACCTCGAGGACTCCGTCGCCGCCTCCGGGACGAAGGAGGCGCGGGGGCGGGTCGCACGCGCCGTGAGGGCGTTCAACAGAGAGAGAGAGAGAGA
>CADCTB010000166.1 GCA_902805665.1 uncultured Acidimicrobiales bacterium | reverse complement strand
CGGCCGGGTGCGGCGGGGGGAGAGGTGGCACGAACCCCACCGGGACCACGTGTACCAGCGGTTGGTCGCCGGAGGGTGGTCGCACACCGGAACGACTCTCTTCGTCGGTGCCTTCCTCGTAGCCATCTCCTGCCTCGGCGCGATGACGTTGGCCATTAGCGCCATCAGTGCCCGCTTCGCCCTTGACCTGACGATCGCGGCCGTCCTGGTGGCCTACGTGCAAAGTCCCCGTCTCGCCGCACGGCGCGCCAACTCGGGCACAGCGGCGACCCACTGACCGGGTCGCCCGCGACCACGTCCTGCTCGGGCAGCCCGGTCGACTTGGCGCCGGACAACGTTCGATGGGCGATATGCGCTTGGTTTCCGGACCTCCCGGGTACCATTGCTCGAATGGGCCGTTGCCACGAATTCGGCTCTCAGATCCGGGAAGGCTGCGGCCATCCCATGAGGGCGGGCGAGCGGGCATGTGCATGCCCGGAGTGTGGGGTTGTCTGCCAGGGCCAGTTCGACGGCTGCCCTGACGTCTGGGCCCGCGGCCCTCGCCCGCTCACCCTCACTCTCAACCCGTCCATCGAGGCTCCCCGAGTACGGGCGCTGGCCGCGGGGCCGACCCAGACGCAGCCCACCAGCTCCACCCCGGCGCCGCCGGCGCCGCCCGCCGCGGCGTCGACCGGGTCGAACGGGAATGGCAACGGGACGGGCGGTCACTACGCCTCAGCCGCCCCGCCGCCTCCTCCCCCGCCCCGCGCCGAGCCGGAGGCGCGGCCGCAGGGATCGGGCGGCGCTTCCCGGAGCGAGATTCTCCAGTGGTTCGAGGACGCCTTCGGCGAGCTGCGCAACGAGCTGCACGCCGTCGTCAGCACAGTCACCCGCCAGCAGGCCATGCTCGCCGAGCTGCTCGACTCGCGGGAGGCGGAGCTGCGCGTGGTGATGGTCGCCGAGTCGCTGCCCGAGCTGGCGGGTGAGGCGGCCGCCAAGGCCCTGGCCGACCAGTCCGACGGTCTGGCCGAGATCCTGGCCACCAGCCTCGACGACCTCCGGGCCTCCATGCAGGCGTCGGACCTGTCGAGCGTGGCCGTCATGGACGGGATGCGCGAGCTGCTGCGCCGGGTCGAGCTCACCGCCGAGGTGAGCACCGAAGAGGCCCAGCTCGAGGGATCGGCCCGCTTGGAGGCGTTGAAGGCGTCGGTGGGCCGGCAGATCAAGCCGCTCACCGTCGCGGTCGCCGAGGTGGCCGCCTACATCGAGGCTGCCGAGGAGCGTGAGGCGGCGCGCGCCAGGGCGCTGAAGGCCTCGCTCACCCGCCAGCTCCAGCCGCTGACGGCGGCGGTCCAGTCCGCCGTCGAACGCTCCGACCAGCAGATGGCCGAGATCCACGCCCGCCTCGACGCGCTCACCCCTCCGAAGGTGCCGACGCCCCCGAAGAAGGCGCCGACCCGGAAGAAGGCGCCGACGGCTGTGCAAGCGGCGCCTCCCAGGAAGGCCGCACCGCGAAAGGCGACGGCGCCGAAGGCCGCCAAGACCACCAAACCGCGCCCCGCCAAGCCGGTGTCGGCAGATCCGCCGGCCCTCTACGACTACGAATCCGCTCCCGAACCGCCCGTCCGTGGCGTGCTGATCCGGCGCAACGCCGCTCCCCGGCGACCGCCGCTGGCCTGAGGGGCTGGCCGCTCAGCCGGAGAAGGTCACCAGCTCCGCCCAGGGGATACGGCCCTCGCGCAGGAGCTTGAGGTCCCGCCCGGTGCAGTCGACGACGGTCGACGGGCTTCCGGCGCAGATGCCGGCGTCGAGCACCACCGGCACCGCGTCGCCGAAGGTCTCGGCCACCTCATTGGCGCTGGTCATCGGCGGCTCGCCGTGACGGTTGGCGCTGGTGGTGGCCAGCGGGCCGGCGGCGGCGCACAGCGCCTGAGGCACGGGGTGATCGGGGCTGCGCACACCCACGGTGAGCTCGTCCTCGCCGAGGTCGGCGCCGAGCCCTGGGGCGGCGGGGATCACGATGGTGAGAGGGCCCGGCCAGTAGTGCTCCATCAGCTGCAGGGCCAGGGCGGGCACGGCGGTGGACACGTCCAGCGCCTGGTCGACGCCGGAGACGAGCAGGGGCAGGCTCACGTCACGGGGCCGGCGCTTGACCTCGAAGATCCGGTCGGTGGCGCCGGGCCGGAAAGGGTCGACGGCCAACCCGTACACCGTGTCGGTGGGGATGCCGATGGGCACGCCCTGGGCCAGGGCCCGCACCGCCTGCAGCACCGCCGTGGGCGGCGGCGGCTCCCCCACCGCGGAGACGATCACTCCGGCAACCTACCCACCAGGGCCCGAGGACGACCGGCGAGGTCGGGGTGGACGTCGACCTCGGGGAATCCGGCGTCACAGGCCAGCTCGAAGGCCCGACCCGCCTGGTGGGGGGCGATCTCGACCACGACCGCTCCCGGCCGGCGCAACCAGGTGGGCGCCCCGTCCAGGATCGCCGCCACCGCCTCCAGGCCCGTCGGCCCGGCGACGAGGGCTCCGGCCGGCTCCCAGTCCGCCACCTCGGGGGGCAGGACCTCATCTGCGCCCACGTACGGCGGGTTGGCGACGATCAGGTCGAAGCGTCGGCGCAGCTCACGGGGCAGGGCGGCGAACCAGTCGCCTACCGCCAGCCGCACCCGCGGCGCGACCCGCCCGCCCATGCCGGCCAGGTTGGCCCGGGCCACGGCCAGGGCCTCCTCGGACCGGTCGGTGCCCCACACCCGGGCCGCCGGCGCCTCCAGGGCCATGGAGATGGCGATCGCGCCCGAGCCGGTGCCCAGGTCGACCACCAGGGGCCGCGCCGGATCCAGTCGGGCCAGCTCGGCCAAGGCGACCTCGACCACCATCTCGGTCTCGGGTCGGGGAATCAGGACGCGCCGGTCGACGACCAGCTCGAGGCGGCGGAAGCTCCACAGGCCCAGCACGTACTGGAGCGGCTCCCCCCGCCGGCGCCGCTCGACCATGCCCTCGACGAAGTCCACCGTGCGCGACGGCACGGGATCGGCCAGCCGCGGGATGAGGCCCGCCCGGTCGAGGCCGGATGCCCGCTCGAGCACGAACCAGGCCTCGCGTGAGCCCAGCTCGGCCTGGGCCAGTCGCTGGAGCTCCCGCCACGTGGTGGCTTCGCCCGCTACCGCCGCTCCCTGCGTTCGAAGCGGTCAAGGGCAACGGCGAGTCGTCGAGCACGGAGCTGGGACGACGAGGGAGTTTCAGCCGCATGAGCCCCCCGCTCTGCGACGACTTCTCCGTGGCGCCCGCATCGGCCGGCGCGCTCGCTCCGTCGGCGGATCACTGCGACGGGGACCTTAGCCGAGAGCCAAGCGCTTGGGCGAGTTCAGGATGGCTGAGTAGTCGTAGAGGAAATCTTGACCACCGCGGTCTGCCTCGGATTCGCCCGCCCTGGGAGATGTTCGGTCGCACGGCCAGCGCGTGCTAGCTTGCCGTACCGGACGTTCCGGTGCCTCGTACGCTCGTTTCGGGCACGCTGGGACAAGAAGGGCGG
>CADCTB010000165.1 GCA_902805665.1 uncultured Acidimicrobiales bacterium | reverse complement strand
GACATGCTGGCGGCGATGACCGACTCACCACCGGAGCAGCCACCGATCACCAGGGAGGAGACGGCGGGATTGCCGGCCCCGATCGCCACCGATCTGCTGGAAGCCGGGGCCTGCCTCGCCTTCGGGGCCCACCGGGCCGCGGCGCTGCTCGGGCGACGCGCGGTGGAGCAGGTGGTGGTCATGCGGCGGGTCCCGTTGGAGATGAAGACCTTGCACCAGAAGCTGGTGTGGCTGCTGCAGGCGGGCCACCTCCCACGGCACCTCGCCGGTCACGCCCGCACCGTCGGAGACGTCGGCACGGCCGCGGCCCACGGCGGCGAGGCGTTGAGCAGAGACGAGGCGCACGCCATGGTGGTCTCGTCCCTGGCCGTCGCCCGAGGGGTTCTCGCCCCGGGCGACTAGCGCCGGCGGGTTACCAGGACCGCCGCCGACCGGCGGCCGGACCGGCCGAACGCCGTCCACCACCACTGGGCTGCGCCGCACGACCGCCGCGGCCTCGGGGGGACCCGGACGTCGACCGGCTGGGTCGGGTCTGCGCCGGCGGCACCGTGGCCTGCGGGCGGAACACGGGCTCGGCGATCGGGCCGGTGAGGGCGGCGGTCTCCGCGGCCCCCGGGCCGATGCGGGCCGAAGCGGGCCGGATGCCCGCCTGGCGGATCATGGTGGCGACGTCGCGGGACTGGTCGGGAAGGATCACCGTGACGACGGTGCCCTTGGCGCCGGCCCGGGCCGTGCGGCCGGAGCGGTGCAGGTAGGCCTTGTGCTCGGTGGGCGGGTCGACGTGGACGACCAGGGCGATGTCGTCGACGTGGATGCCGCGAGCGGCGATGTCGGTGGCCACCAGCACCCGCGCCGAGCCGTCGGCGAACGCGGCGAGGTTGCGGTCCCGCTGGGGCTGCGACAGGTTGCCGTGCAGGTCGACGGCGGGGATGCCGCGTGCGCTGAGGTCCTTGGCCAGCTTCTTGGCCGCGTGCTTGGTGCGGGTGAAGAGCAGGCTGCGCTCCTTGCCCGACGCCAGCTCACGGACGACTGCCGCCTTGTCGTCGACCGTCACCGTGAAGGCGTGGTGCTCGAGGTCCGGAGGGGTGGAATCGGCGCTGTCCACCGAGTGGGTGATGGGGTTGGTGAGGTAGCGGCGGACCACCGTGTCGACCGCCCGGTCGAGGGTGGCCGAGAACAGCATGCGCTGGCCACCGGCGGGCGTCTGGTCGAGGATTCGCTTCACCGCCGGCAGGAAGCCCAGGTCGGAGAGGTGGTCCGCCTCGTCGAGCACACAGACCTCGACGGCACCGAGCTTGCAGTGGTTCTGCTGGGCCAGGTCCTCGAGGCGTCCGGGGCAGGCGATGAGCACGTCGACTCCCGCTCGCAGCGCGGCGACCTGGGGCCCCTGGCTGACGCCGCCGTGGATGACGGCGACCCGCAGGCCCATGGCCCGGGCGATGGGCTCGGTGGTGGCTGCCACCTGGGCGGCCAGCTCACGGGTGGGCACCAGGACGAGGGCCCGGGGGAAGTTCGGGCGACGAGCCTTGGCGGATGCGACGAGGGCGACGACGGTCGGCACTGCGAAGGCCACCGTCTTGCCGCTGCCCGTGCGGGCCCGGCCGAGGACGTCGCGCCCGGTCAGCGAGCTCGGCAGGGTGGCGGCCTGGATGGGGAACGGCGTCGGGCAGCCGGCCTTGACCAGGGCGGCGACGATGGGCGCCGGCACGCCCAGGGCCTCGAACGTGGTGTCCTCCGGCGGAGAGTCGACGACCTCGAAGTCGAAGGCGGGAGCGGACGGCTCGGCGACCGGGCGCCGGGCGCTGTGGGTGGAGGGCTGGCCGGGTCGGCCGCGACGGCGCGTGGCGCGACCAGCTGGGTTGGTGGGCATGGGTGTTCCCTTTCGATTCGGACGGTTGGCCGTTGATGCTGCGGCCACACGCTCCGAAGAACGGAAACCCTGCGCTTGCGATGCGCACTGCACTCGACCCCGGTGAAGCCGCAGTGGCGACACCGATGGACCAACTCTACCGGAGTCTGCGCCGATGCCGGGGTAAGGCCTTTGATCGCTTGGGGGTGGCATAGCGCCACCACTTGATCAATCGCCTGCGGTCTTAGCCCTGGGGGCGCCGGAGGGCCGGCCATGTCCTTGCACGGGTGGGCGACGTGCAAGCGGTGGGCCCGGTGGCGGAGGATTGGGGGGTGCACGACCGGAGCGCCGCATGATCGCCGGGTTGCTCGACCGTCTGGCCGAGCTGGCGTCGCCCTGGGGCTACGTGCTGGTCGGTGTGCTGGCGTTGCTCGAGGCGTCGGCCATGATCGGCCTGATCGTGCCCGGAGAGGCCGCGCTGCTGGTGGGCGGGTTCCTCGCCTCCCAGCACCGGGCCGACCTGCCGATCATGATGCTGGTCGGGGCCGTGGGGGCGATCATCGGCGACTCGGTGGGCTACGAGATCGGCAAGCACCTGGGCCCGTCGCTGCGTCGGAGCCGGCTGGGCCAATGGGTGGGCGACGACCGGTGGAAACGGGCAGAGGACTACCTGGCCCACCACGGAGGCCGGGCCGTCTTCTTCGGGCGCTTCATCGGCGTGCTGCGGGCCATGGTGCCCACCATCGCCGGTCTGTCCCGCATGCCGTACCGCACGTTCCTGCCGTGGAACGCCATCGGCGGCTTGATCTGGGCCCCCTCGTTCGTGCTCATCGGCTACGCGGCAGGGGGCTCGTACCACAAGGTGGCGGAGTGGACGGGCCGGGCGAGCACGGTGCTGTTCATCCTCGTCCTCCTGGTGGCCGCGGTGGTGCTGGCCGCCCGGGCCGTGGTCCGCCGGGAGGGCGCGGTGCGCACCTGGGCCCGAGTCCAGAAGGAGCGACCGAGCGTGTCCCGGCTCATCGCCCGGTTCGAGCGCCAGTTGTCCTATGTCGCCCGGCGCCTGCGGCCGAATGCGGCCTTCGGCCTCTCCCTGACCGCCGGCCTCGCCGCGGTGGCGGTGGTGGGCTGGGCGTTCGGCCTGGTCGTGCAGGACGTGATCTCCCGCAAGGACCTGGCCGGGCTCGACGGAACCGTCTACCGGTTCCTTCTCGACCACCGGGAACCGGCCCTCACAAACGCCTCGAAGGCAGTCGCCTCCCTGGGAGGGACGGTGCAGCTCACCCTTCTCACC
Source organism: uncultured Acidimicrobiales bacterium (assembly GCA_902805665.1). Classification (GTDB taxonomy): domain Bacteria; phylum Actinomycetota; class Acidimicrobiia; order Acidimicrobiales; family AC-14; genus CADCTB01. The sequence goes on along the minus strand of CADCTB010000165.1, from coordinate 13,762 downwards.
ATGGGTGCCGCCGCGCTGGTGTGGTGGCGGACCAGGCGACCCCGAGACGTGGTGCTGCCGTTGCTCGCCGCCGCGGGGTCGTGGCTGCTGGTGGAGGTGATCAAGCTGGCCATCCACCGCCCGCCCCCTCCGGTCGCCGACATGCTGACTGCGACGCCCGGTTTTGCGTTTCCCTCCGGCCAGGCGACCAGGTCCGCCGCCTGCATGCTCACTGTCGCCTTCATCGCGTGCGGCGTGCTCCGGTCGTGGCGGTCGAAGGTGGTGGCGGTCACCGCCGCCATCAGCCTGGCCATCCTGATCGGGCTGGCCCGGCTCACCCTTGCCGTCCACTGGCTGACCGATGTGCTGGGCGGTTGGGCGCTCGGCATCCTGTGGTTCACCGTCGTGGTGGTCGTGAGCGAGCTGGCCGCCTCCCTTCACCACCGGGACGAGGAGGTGCAGGCGGCCGAAGCCGTGGCTCGCGAGCCGGCGTAGACCGCCCTCCCCAGCTCAACGTCGCCGCAGGCCTGCAATCCCCTCCCGGTCGCTTCCCCGGAGAGCGGTCCCGGCGAGCACGAGGAGAGCGCCGAAGACCAGGAACCCGATGTCCCACGCCAGCGGGCCGCCGAGGTCGTCGCGCACGTGGTGCACGGTGAGGATCAGGTGGTTCACGACCCCCTCGACCACGTTGAACAGGCCCCAGCCGGCCAGCATGAGCCCGACGAGGCTGCGCCAGCCCCAGTGCCGTCCGCCATTCACCGCCCGCCAGAGCAACAGGATTCCCACGAGCGTGCACATCCACGTGCCGGCGTGAAACAACCCGTCCCAGAGAGTGTTGTCCTCCAACGAAGGCACGGTCGTGGCCGGGAAGGAAGCGTGGCCGCCGTAATCGGTGAGCATGTGGTGCCACTGAAGGATCTGGTGGAGCAGGATCCCGTCCACCAGGCCGCCAAGGCCGATGCCGAGCAGGAGTCCGGGTGCGGTGATGCCCCGGGAGCTCCGGTCTGTCGTCGCCGGTGGTGCTGTCGTCCTCGTCGCCATGATGCTCCTGTCGGGTGTGGGGGCGCCCTACCCGTGGGCCCGCCGTTCCTCACAGCACCGCGCGGCTCAGGCGTCGAGGCCGAGGACGAGAATCGCCATGTCGTCCCGGCTGACGCCGCCCTGGTGCTCCAGCACCACCGCTTCCAGGCGGGCCGCCGTGGCGGCGACGTCGAGGCTGCCGCAGGTGGCCAGCAGTTCACGAAGCCGCGCCTCGCCGAACTCTCCGCCCGGCCCGGGCGCTTCGAGGAGCCCATCGGTGTGGAACACCACCTTGTCGCCGGCCTCCAGCCTCACGGCCACCTCGGTCAGCTCGGGGTCGCGAAGCGCTCCGAGCAGCGTGCCGGTGACGCCGACAGTGGCGACGGCCCCCTCCGGCCGCACCACCAGCGCGGGCGGATGCCCGCCACACGCCACGGTGAGCATGGTGGCGCCCGCACGTCGGACCAGGCTGGCGTAGACAACTGTTGCGAAGCGCTCGTTGAGAGCGCCCTCCTGGCGGAGGATGGCTTCGTTGAGCATGGCGAGGACCCGGGCCGGACGGGTCGTCTGCATCGCCGCGGCCCGGATCGTGTAGCGGGCCAGGCCGGTGAGGCTTGCCGCTTCGGCACCCTTGCCGCAGACGTCGCCGATGACCACGGCCCAGCCCGAGCGCCCGGTCCTGAAGACGTCATAGAAGTCGCCGCCGACCTCGAGCCCCTCGACCGCGGGGTGGTAGCGCGCCGCGAGGGTCACCCCGGCGATGTCCGGCAGGTCGGGCGGGAGCAGGCTCTTCTGAAGGGTCCGGGCCAGGGTGGCGAACTGCTCCCGGCTCTCGTAGAGAGCACGAGCGGCCTGCTGGCGGTTCGTGATGTCGCGGATGTACGCGGTGAAGGCGGGAGGGCCGTCGGTGGGGATCCGGGTGACCGCCAGCTCGATAGGGAACTCGGTTCCATCCCGGCGACGACCCCGCAGCTCCACCCGCTGGTTGAGCACCGGCCCCTCTCCCGTGCGCAGGTAGTGGTCGAAGCCCCGGTGGTGCTCGGGGCGCAGGTCGTGGGGGATGAGGAAGTCGGCCATCTGTCGGCCGACGATCTCGCTGCGGCGCCAGCCGAAGGCGCGTTCCGCCGCCGGGTTGAACTCGGTGACCAGGCCCCGGTCGTCGATCGACACGATGCAGTCGAGCGACGTCTCGAGCATGGCCACCTTGCGCGCCTCGCCGGCGCGCACGGCCGCCTCGGCCCTCGACCGTTCGGTGAACTGCCCCAACTGCCTGCCGATGCTGGTCATGACCCTGACCAGGTCTTTGTCGGCAGGCAGCCGGCCTCGCCGGAAGATCTCGAGCACCCCGAGGACCCTCCGACCCGAGGTGATCGGGACGGCGACCCCGGCGTGGATGCCGTCGCCGCTCGCTGCGGCTGACCGGGGGAGACTGGTCTCGGCGCCCATGTCGGCGACGACCACCGGAGCCCCCGACTCCCAGACGCGCCCGGGGAGGCCGACGCCGGACCTGAACGTGCGAAGGCTGGTCTCGGCGGTCAGTGCCTCCCCGACTCCCGGGAGGTTCCACACCGCCACGGTGCGCAGCAGGGCGGTCTCCTCGTCGACCTCCAGGATGCTGCCTGCCTCCCACCTCAGGGCGTCACAGACGGCCAGGAGGAAGGGCCCGGCGACGTCCTCGAGCGTCGCGCCGCCGGCCAGCACGGTGGTGGCTGCGTGCTGGGCGGCGAGGCGCCGTTCCGCCCGCCGGCGCTCGGTGACGTCGTGGAAGGTCACGACGCCGGCGACGATGTCACCGGTGGCGTCGCGCACCGGCGCCGCGCTGGTCTCGATGGTGGCCCACGTGCCGTCGGGGAGGCGGTATTCGATGGCCTCGGCATCGATGACCTCGCCGCTGCGGATGGTGCGGGCAAGGGGCCACTCGTGGGCCTGATACGCCTGCCCGTCGGGGTGGAAGCCCGCGTAGGCCCGAGGGTCGCTCAGCTCTCCGCCGGCGCTCACCGGGTGGCGGAGGATGCGTTCGAGCTGGCGGTTGCCCAGGACGACCCGGCCCGACGGGGCCTCGGCCACGACGAGCCCGGCGGGCATCTGCTGGATCACGGCGTCCATCAGGCTGCGCTGGCTGTCCAGCTGGGCCAGCAGCCGCTCGCGATCCTGGCTGGCCCGGTCGCGGTCGATGCCGACCGCCACCGCGTCGGCGATGCCGGCCAGGGCGGTCAGCAGGTCGTCGCTCAGGGGCCGTCGGGCGAACAGCGCGATCACGCCGACGAGCCGCCCTGCGACCAGGAGCGGATAGCCCGCGAAGGACACCATGCCTTCGGCTTCGGCCCACCCGGGGTCGCTCACCCGGGGGTCTTTGACCACGTCGTTCGAGAGGTGCGGGATGCGCTCCTCGGCGATCATCCCGATCTTGAACCTGCCGACCGGCACCCGGGCGTGGCCACCGTCGAGGTGGGTGTAGAGCCCGGCGCTGGCCTGGAGCTCGAGCACCCGGTCGAACTCGTTGAGCGTCCAGATGCGGGCGAAAGCGGCGTCGATCCGCGTGACGAGGGCCTGGGTGCACGCCTGCAGCGCCTCCTGCATGGAGGGCGACGCCGTCAAGGCGGTCAGGATGTCGGCGGCCAGCGCGGCGTGCGCCGCCGCCGGTCCCGGGCTCACGGCCGGTGGCTCACGCCCCGACCACGGTGCGGTCATGCCCCCCCTAGATCGATCGGTGCGTCAGGCGGGATCGGCGGCCGGCGCAAGGGCGCCCGCCGCCGCCTCGAGCCGGAAGGGCTCGAGCCCGGACCGCTGGCCGACCGCCTGCACGATGAGCGAGGCGATATCGAACTCGGCGAGCTCGGGTCGGCTGTCGGCGACGCGGTTCAGCGAACGCCACAGGGCGACCTTGCCCTCGATGCCGAGGGACAGCGTCTCCAGCTCCATCAGCCGGGTGATCTCGGGGCCTCCGGTGACCCGTTCGTTGAGTCTCAGCCGGCTGAGCGTCTCCATGACCTTGCCGACGACCTGCTTGGGCGTGCTCCGGACCACGCCGAGGCGCTCCATGACCTCACCGAGGGTGTCCCGGTCGGCTTCGATGTCCCGGCCCAGGCCCTCCAGGTGGGCCGCCAGGGGAGTGCCCTCGTTGGTGGCCCGTATTCGCTCCACCAGCTCCACCGCCGCCGCCGATCCGGCGAGGTGGTCGTTCAGATAGCTGTCGAGGGCTTCGCGGTTGGACACGGGAGAAGGTTAGGTGACGTGGGCCGGAGTGGAGGTAGCGGCTGGCCACCGCGCGGGCAGGGGCTGACACGCGTATCCGCCGGGGCGGTGCAGACTGCGGCATGGACCGCCAGCAGTGGAACGAGCGATACGCGGCCAAGCCGCTGCTGTGGGCTGTCGACCCGTCGCCCTTCTTGAGGGGGGAGCTGGGCGACCGCCCTGCCGGGCGGGCCCTCGACCTCGGCGCCGGCGAGGGCCGCACCACCCTGTGGCTGGCGGAGCGGGGCTGGAAGGTGACCGCCGTGGACTTCTCCGACGTCGCCATCGACCGGGGCCGCCAGCGGTTGGAGGCAGCCGGCCTCCCGGGGGCCGTGGAGTGGATCTGCGCCGACCTGGTCGAGTTCGACCCCACCGGGGGCTCCTATGACCTGATCCTGCTTCTCTTCATCCACCTTCCCGCTCCGGACCGCCGTCGCCTGCTGCGGTTGGCGGCGGCGACGCTGGCGCCCGGCGGCATGGTGCTGGTGGTGGGCTACGACACCACTCATGTCGGCCAGGAAGGCGGTCCGCAGGACCCCTCGGTGCGCTTCGGGCCCGAGGACATCGTCACCGATCTCGAGGGCATGCGCATCGAGCGGGCCGAGCGCCTGGCGGTCGGGGATGCGATCGATGCCGTCGTCCGGGCGGTGAGAGACTGATCGACGTTCGGTTTGCCGACCATGCCCGTCGGAGACACCGTGGACATGGGGGGGCGCGTGGACGTAGAAGACGTCAAGGACCGGGCCGAGGACGCACTCGAGGATGCGGCAGACAGCACGTGGCTCGAGCGACTTGCCCGCGCCGGCCTGGTCGCCCGGGGACTCCTCTACGTCGTCGTCGGCATCCTGGCCCTCCAGGTGGCGACCGGCCACGACGAGACCAGAGCCGATAAGCAGGGAGCCCTGCAGTCCGTGGTCCGCCAGCCGTTCGGCCGGCTGCTGGTCCTGCTGCTGGCCGTGGGCTTCGCCGGCTACGCCCTGTGGCGCTTCGTCGAGGCCGCGGTGGGCCCACCGGATGAGAAGGACGGTCGCAAGGCGAATCTCAAGCGGATCGGATATGCCGCCCGGGGTGGGCTCTACGCATTCTTCTGCGGCAGCGCGGTGAAGCTGTTCATCTGGTCGAACCAGGCCGGGGCCGCTGAGCGGCCCGAGGCGGACTGGACGGGCCGCGTGCTCAACTGGCCGGGTGGGACGTGGCTCGTGCAGGCCGTCGGCCTCGGGCTCATCGGCGCCGGACTGTACGTCGGATGGCGCGGCCTGGCGGGCAAGTTCCGTAAACGCCTCAAGGCGTTGGAGATGGGCCCGGTCGCCCGTCGCTGGGTCCGATGGATCGGCGCCGTCGGTATGGTCGCCCGGATGCTGGTGCTGGCCATGATCGGCGTGTTCCTCATCGCCGCCGCCCGCGGGCACGACCCGAACCAGGCGGTTGGCATCGACGGGGCACTCAAGCGCCTGGCCGACCGCACCTACGGTCCGATGCTTCTGGTCTTCGTCGCCTTCGGGCTTGGCGCCTACGGCCTGTACTCCTTCGCCGAGGCCCGCTACCGCCGAGTCTGCGGGCATTGATGGCGCTCGGCAGGACCGACGGGCGCCTGTTCCGCCCGGCGCCCCGGGGGTCGAAGCGAGTTGACAGCGGGCTGGTGCTGCTGGGCCGGGCCGCCGACGGCTCCAAGCTGTGGCTGGGTCTGGCGGCCGGGCTCGCCGTCAGCGGCGGGCGGTTCCGGCGCAGGGCGGCGCTGCGGGGCCTCTTCGCCGCCGGACTGGCATCCGCAGTCGCGAACGGTCCCGTCAAGGTGGCCGTCGAGCGCCGGCGCCCGGTGGCGGGATGGCCGTCCCGGGCCCTCAGGGGCGTGCGCGGAACCTCGAAGCCGGACTCGTCGTCGTTCTTGTCGGGCCACTCGGCAGCCGGCTTCGCGTTCGCCGCGGGAGCGGGCCAGGAGGTGCCGGCGCTCGCCGGGCCGCTGGTGGCGATGGCCGCCCTTGTCGGGTACTCACGGGTCCACTCCGGCGCCCACCATCCCTCGGGCGTCGCGGCCGGAGCGGCCATCGGCGCCGGCGCCGCTCTGCTCACCCGGCGGCTGTGGCCGGTCGCCCCGCACGCGCCCGCGCACGTCCGCACCAGCCTGGAGCGGGCCGAGGTGGAGCCCTCGCCGGGAGGGGCGGGACTGGTTGTCGTCATCAACCCGTCCGCCGGCTCCAGCGAGCGTGCCGCGGAGGAGCTGCGGGCGGAGCTGCCGGAGGCCGACGTCGTCGAGCTCGAGGACGGAGCCGACCTGGAAGCGGCGCTGGAGAAAGCGGCTGCCGAGGGCTGCGTGATCGGCGTCGCCGGAGGTGACGGGTCGATCAACACGGCGGCGGCCATCGCCGCCGCCAGCGACAAGCCCCTCTTCGTGGTGCCGGGAGGCACCCTGAACCACTTCGCCTACGCCTTGGGGCTGGAGTCGATCGCCGACGCCGCCCAAGCCGTCCGTGACGGCCGGGCCGTGACGGTCGACCGCGCCGTCATCGACGGGCACACCTTCGTCAACACCGCGAGCATCGGCAACTACGTCGACCTCGTCGACGCCCGGGAGAAGCTGGAGCACCGGATAGGCAAGTGGCCGGCGGTCGTCGTCGCCCTGGTCGGAGTGCTCCGGACGGCCCGTCCCGTCGAGCTCGAGATCGACGGTGAGCCGCGCAAGGTGTGGATGGTGTTCATCGGCAACTGCCGGTACCACCCGGCGGGCTTCACCCCCAGCTGGCGGGAGCGGCTCGACGACGGGCAGCTCGACGTCCGCATCGTCGACGGGACCCACCCCTGGTCCCGGACCCGTCTGCTGCTGTCGGTGATGACCGGACGCCTGGCCCGCTGCGGCGCCTATGAGCAGCGCTTCGTACGGACTATGCACGTGAGGTCGCTGGAGGGCCGCCTCCGGCTGGCCCGTGACGGCGAGACGTTCGACGGCCCCGAGGAGTTCACCATCGCCAAGGCCGACGAGCCGCTCCTCGTGTACGTCCCCGAGCCATGAGCGGAGATCCAAGGCGACGGTGAGCAGGGTCCGGCACACCGTGCGGCGGAGGCTCGACCCCGACGGCCGCTACGGGTTGCGGGTCACCCTCTTCGGGCTGGCGTTCCTGCTGGTCGCCATACCGTTCGGGCTCCTCCTCGACCAGGTGAAGCGCAACGGCCCGCTCCTCCGGGTCGACACGTCGGCGGCCCGCCACCTCCATGAGTGGGTCCGGCAGTCCGACGACCTGGTACGCCAGCTCAAGATCCTCACCTTCTTCGGCTCCCCGGTGTGGTTCTACGTGATCGTCATTCCGGCCATTGTCTGGGTATGGCGGCGCGGGCACGTGCGTCTTGCCGTCTTCCTGGTGGTAACGACACTGGGCGGCGGCCTGCTCGACACCATCGTGAAAGAGGCGGTCGGCCGGGCCCGGCCCTCACTCGTCGACCCGGTGGCCACCGCCCACGGAAAGAGCTTCCCATCCGGCCACGCCATGTCCTCGACAGTGGTCTACGGGTCCCTCCTCATGGTCTTCCTCCCGGTGATCGGGCGCCGGTACCGGCCCTTCGTGCTCGGAGGGGCGGTCCTGTTGGTGGCCGCCATCGGGTTCACCCGGCTCGCTCTCGGTGTCCACTTCATCAGCGACGTGCTGGGTGGCATCGTCCTGGGCCTGGCCTGGCTGGCGGCATCCGCTGCGGCGTTCAGCACCTGGCGGGTGGAACGCGGCCGGCCGCCGGTCGAGTTCAGCGAGGGGTTGGAGCCGGAGGCCGTCGACCTGGTCTGATCAGGCCGGGGGCGTGTGCACAGCCAGCCAGCTGGTGCCCGCCTCGGTGCATACGACCCGATGGGGGACGCCGGCGGGGAGGAAGGCCCAGTCGCCGGGACCGAGGGTCTGCCGGTGACCGTCCACCTCCACCATCCCGGTCCCCGCCAGGACCACGACCCACTCGTCGTCTTCCTGCAGGTAGTCGTACGGCACGTCGTTCTGTCCGCTCAAGATGTGTTCGACGCGGAGGCGGCGAAGGGCGAGTACCGGGTCAATTCGCTCACCGGCCGGCGGTGCGTCGGACGCAGGACGGAGGCTCCCGAACGAATGGGACGGCGAAATGGCTAGTACCCGTTGTCGAGCTGATGAACGGCGATCCGCCGCCCCTGGCAGCAGCAATAACGCATGCAGGGAACGTCCCCCATCGGGCTCTCAGAGAATCCTCCGACACCAGGTTTCGACCGCTGGGGCCAGGGGTAGCTGACGTCCACGGTTGAACCACCAGCCTCCTATTTCGGGCTGGGACATATCTTCGCCCGGATGCGTTTTCGATTCCATCCACAGGAGAAATCTCAACCATGCGCAAGGCACTCGCTTCTACCGCAATCGCCGCGTTCCTCACCCTCGGTGTGGGCGGCACGGCTGCAGTCGCCCAGACCACCGGCGGCACCGGCGGCACCACCACCACTGAGCAGAACGACGACGACGGCGGTCGTTGGGGCCTGGCCGGCCTTCTCGGCCTCGCCGGTCTTGCCGGGCTGGCTCGCCGCGACCGGCGTGACCGCGCCGACTACCCCGGCGCCCGCTCGGCCACCAACCACTGAGCAACCTCACTCCGATGGTCAAGGCCCCTCCTCCGGGAGGGGCCTTGACCTTTTCGGCCGGGTATCCTTCGCCGGAAAGGCCCGTGGCGCCGTCCTTGTGAACAAGGGACTCGCTCCACGACTCATTGGCCTGGGAGCGCTCTCGTGGTTCAGCAGGTCGACATCATGTGGCTGCCGTTCATCTGGCCGCCCTTCAGGTGGCTGCCCCTCAGGTGGCTGCCCTTCGACGGCAGCGGGCGTTGAGCGTCCTCCCCAAGACCACCGAGTCGCCGTCGGCTGCCGAGCTGGTCCTTGCGTCGCTGATCGAGGCCGGCCACAACCTCGCTCCTGACGAGGTCGTGCCCACGGTGGCCGCTCACCTTTCCGCCCTCGGCATGGGCGACGTCGCGGTGTACCTGGTCGACCTCGACCAACGCCTTCTCGTCCCGGTGGCGGGCGGCGCCTCGCCCACGGAGACTCTGGAGATCGATGCCACCGGAGCCGGCCTCGCCTTCCGCTCCAAGGAGGTGTTCGAGGAGCAAGTCGAAACCGGCACCCGCCTCTGGGTCCCACTCGTGGACGGTGCCGACCGCGTTGGTGTCCTGGGGGTCACGGTGCCACGCACCGACGCGGACACGGTGAGACGGGTCCGGAACGTGGCGTCCATCAGTGCGAGCCTGATCGTCTCGAAGAGCAGCCACGGGGACCATCTCGTGCTGGCCCGCCGCCAGCGGGACATGGATCTGGCCGCCGAGATGCGCTGGTCGATGCTCCCCCCGCTCACCTTCACCAACGACCGGGTGGCCGTGACGGGGATGCTCGAGCCGGCCTATGAGATCGCCGGTGACGCGTTCGACTACGCGATCAACGGAGACCTGGCCCACATTGCGATCATCGATGCCATGGGCCACGGGCTCGAGGCCAGCCGGATGGCGAACCTGGCCGTCGGCAGCTACCGCCACAGCCGGCGGCGGGGCCTTGACCTGGTGGAGACGTTCACGACGATGGACCGGGTGGTGGCCACGCATTTCGGCCCGGAACGGTTCGTCACCGGTCAGCTGGCCCGGCTCGATCTGGCCAGCGGCCTGCTCAAGTGGGTGAACGCCGGCCATCCGCCCCCGCTGCTCTCCCGTGAGGGGCAGCCGATCAGCGACCTCCGTTGTGAGACGTCGCTGCCACTGGGGCTGGGGTACGTCGTCGCCGAGGTAGCCGAGGTGTCACTCGAGCCGGGCGACTCGGTGCTGTTCCTGACGGATGGCGTGATCGAGGCGCGGGCCCCCGACGGGAGTCTCTTCGGCCGCAGCCGCCTGGGCCAGCTTTGGCGGGATGCGGCGGTGACGGGCGAGATCCCGGCGGAGATCCTCCGCCGGCTCTGCCACAGCATCCTCGACCACCAGAAGGGCCGCCTCCAGGACGACGCCACCCTGCTGCTCGTCTCTTGGACCGGCCCGCGCTAGGACGCTGAGCGCTACCCCAGCAGGTCACGGACCAGGGGCACCCAGGACTCCGGCGTCGCCTCCCCGTCGACTGTGGCGTCGGCGCCGGCCTGCATCACCCCGCCGGTCGTCACGGCCACCACCGGCGCCCGCACGGAATCGCCGGCCTGCAGCTCGAGCACGAACCTGCTTCCGGTCCTCCCCGTGGCGTCGACCAGCACCAAGGTGGGCAGGAAGGACCCGCACTCGTCGGGTCGGATGTCATCGAAGTCACGGCGCTCGACCCGGGTGTCGGCCAGGCCGTCGGCGAGGACTGACGCCGCCCCGTCGGCGACGCCGACGGCGAGGACCACGCGCGACGCGGACCCGGCCACCCGGCGGGCGCCTCGGGCGTGGTCGGTGTTCTGCGGCTCGACCACCGGACCGGAGGCCGCCTCCCCCCCGAGGAAGCTCTCCTCCGTGGCCTTGGCGTTGAGGTCCGCTTCGCCGGTGGCCCGGTCGGTCGACCACAGCATCCACGGTGCAAAACCGAGATCGAGGATGGTGTAGGTGAGCAGCACGATGCCGGGGAAGTCGGCGCCGAGGGGAATGAGCCCGCGGGCCTCCAGCACGGCGGCCAGGTCGGTGAGCACGCTCGACCCGTCGGGGGCCTCCTCGTCGCGCACGAGGATCGTCCGGTCGGAGAGCCGGTAGGCCACCGCCCACCAGCCGTCCAGCTTCAGGGTGGCGCGCTCGACGTTGAGGGACGGGCTGAAGACCGCGCCCGAACCATCCTCGAGAAACGCCTCGATCACGCCCGCGTCGTCCACCTCCGGAACCCTATTCGTGCGCCGCGCGCGCCGACCGCCGGTCGAGGAGCAGCGTGAGGCCGATGGCCCCGGCCGGCGGCAGCAGGACCAGGGCGGGGAGCAGGTAGCGGAAGTCGAAGACCGACGTGGCCGCCGGCCCTACGAGCACGGCGACGCCGCTCGCGGCGAGGAGGCCGCCGGCATGGCGCAACCGGCGTTGTCGAGGGTCCGTCAGGCGGCCGGCGCCGGCCAGCAGGCCCAACAGGACCCCGGCGAGCAGCACCGGCCCGGCGGTGTAGCCGTACCGCTGGTACCGCGCCAAAGTCGCGGCGGTGGAGCCGCGCAGGGCTGGTCGGGCCTGCTCCAGGTCGAAGCCGTAGGCGGCGACCGTGACCCCGTTCGACACCGAGGGGCCCGGTGAGGTCCAGCCACCCACGTAGGGGTCGGATGGAGGCTCGACCGGGCGCCACGGGTCGGGGGAGAAGTCGGTGCGGAACTGCCATGCGGCCACCGGGAAGTCCGGGTGTTCCGTCCGGCGGCCGGGAGAGAAGTACCGGGCCGCGTCGCTGGCCACCACGCGCAGGTAGTCGGTTGGCTGCTGACGGATCACCCGTCGGGCGAACCGGCCGGCCACGGCGTTCCGGTCGACCACCCGGGATCCGTCGAGCCGTCGTAACGGTGCTTCGGGGTTCCAGACGTACCAGTCGGCGCTGGGCCGCTCGACCACTGGTCGGGCGTCGCACAGCGGCTCCTCGTCGGGCGGAGGGCGCAGGCGGTCGCAGTCGGCGAAGGGCTGGACCCGCCCGGCCAGGAAGTACCCGCTGTACGCCTGGAGGCCGGCCGCACCATGGGTGGCGTGGAACCAGGTGGCATAGGCGCCGATCACCGCGAGGGCGGTGCCCGCCGCGGCGGCGAGCCGGTGCGGCCCCACGCGCCTCGCGACGAGAAACGCCAGCGCGGCTGGAAGCAGCAGGAGGCCGACGGATCGGGTGAGTGCCGCCCCGGCGAGGACGGCGCCGGCGGCTGCGCACGCGGCAGCTCCCGGACGCTCGGACCAGAGCAGGAGGACCACTCCGGCGACGATCAGCGCGGTGAAGAGGGTCTCCGCCATCACGAAGTGCTCGAGGTAGATCTGGTACCCGTCGAGCAGGACGGGCGCGGCGCCCATGCCGGCCAGCCACGGCCGCACCCCGAGGCGGCGGAGCACGGCGTACAGGGCCACCCCCGCACCCAGACCGAGCAGGTGCTGCACGATCGGCACCACCTGGAGCTGGCCGGCGGGGGAGAGGGCCCGGAGGAAAAGGGGGTAGCCGAGCGGGCGGACCACGCCGGGTTGGAGCTGGCGGGCGTCACCCAGGTAGTCGAAGGAGTCCTGCAGGAAGGCCATGGCCGGGTGGTAGGCCACGGACGTGGCGATCCGGAGGACGGCGCCCACCGCAACGAGGGCCAGGACCGGCCAGTCGGAGCGAGTGAGCCGGGCCATCCGGTCAAGTCTGGCCCGCTGGGTAGGAAGCGAGCATGACCGGCCCGGGAGGCCGGTCCAACAAGCATTCAGGCGTTCACCCTGCCAAAGGTAGGGTGAACGAGTGACGGACCAGAGCCCCATCGGAGACAACACCGCCAAGGACCCCGACGAGTGGGTCACGGGCGACGAGGCCATGACCGGCGCCCAGGCGTCCTATCTCAGGACACTCTCCCAGGAGGCGAACGAGCCGTTCGACGAGGGTTTGACCAAGGCCGAGGCGTCGAAGCGCATCGACGAGCTGCAGGAGAGGACCGGTCGCGGCAAGGAGAGGTGAGAAGCGGCCCTCCTCAGACTGAAAGTCCGAGCCATCTGGGCAACCTGCACGTCACACGAACGGCGAGGAGGACCGCACGCTCATCGTAGCGCCGCGCTGACGGTCAGTGGGCTGCGGTTTCGTTCCACCGCTCGATGACCGCCGTCTCCCGCTCCCACCCGAGCACCGAGATTGACGCGGTGGACAGGGCGAGGAGGGCGCCGTGATCGGGCGGCAGACCGATCCAGCGGGCGCCCATCACCCGGAGGATGTGCCCGTGCGCGAACAGGGCCACGTCGCCGCCGGCCGAGCGGGCCGCCTCGATCACCCGGTCCGCCCGCAGGCCGAGCTCGTCCACCGTCTCGCCGTCGGGGACGCCGTCCTTCCACACCCCCCACCCGGGGCGCTCCTCGCGGATGTCCGCCGTCCGCCGTCCCTCGTAGGCGCCGTAGTCCCATTCCCTCAGGTCGTCGGTGACATCGGCATGGTCGCCCAAGCCCGCCAGCCGGCAGGTGTCGGCGGCTCGCGACAGCGGGCTGGTCAGGACCCGGGCGAACGACCACGCTGACAGGCGGCCTCCCAGGGCCTCGGCGTGGCGCCGGCCCTCGTCGGTGAGCGGCATGTCGGTGGTGCCGGTGTGCTGGCCCGAAAGGCTCCATTCCGTCTGGCCGTGGCGGACGAGCACGACCTGGTGGCCGCTCATCTCAGCTCCGGCCCCGGGCCTGGCGGTAGCGGCGGATCAGCGCGCCGGTGGAGCTGTCGTGGGCGTCGCCACTCTCCCCGTCGGTCAGCTCGCCGACGATGCGGTCGGCGAGGACCTTGCCGAGCTCCACCCCCCATTGGTCGAAGGAGTTGACGTCCCAGATCGTGCCCTGGGTGAACACCTTGTGCTCGTAGGCGGCCACCAGCTGGCCCAGCACCGAAGGGGTGAGCCGGGTGGCCAGGATGGTGTTCGTGGGCCGGTTGCCCGGA
>CADCTB010000164.1 GCA_902805665.1 uncultured Acidimicrobiales bacterium | reverse complement strand
GAAGGGAGGACGGGCCCCCACTTCCGTCATGTCACCTCGCCTACCCACAATCGCCGGGCATGGGTTGCACTTTCCCTCCGGCGGCAGTGAGGAACTGGCGGATGGGGGAGGCGTTCGAGGACGTGCAGCGGCATGCCGCCGACGATCACTCCGTACAGCATGCCGTGGTATCGATGGGCGCCAGGAAGTGGCCGCATCGCCGCGTCCTCAGTGAGCGCGTCAAGCGTTCGGCGTGCCCTCCCGCGGCAGTAGTGCGATGTAAGGGAGGAGTTCGGCCCTGCTAAAGATGCGGTCGGGAGAGCCGTAGGTATTCTCGTCGAAGGGTCGCGGTGGATGCCAGGGCTCGAACTCGGCCGCGAAGTCGTAGTCGAGGGTGAGCTTGCCGTCAGCTCCGAGCTGCTGGAGCGGGCATGCTGGTGCCTATCCGATGATCCACGGTCGGCCTGGGGGGACTCCTCTGACCTTCCAGCTCCCGATCCTCGACGGACCGATGATTTCGAGGGTTTCAGCCCGTCTACGTACAGAGACGAAGAGTTACCAACGAGGAGGGCTATGACAACGCAGTCGCCCCTGGCCATCGAGGCCACCGGCCTGGTCAAGTCCTTCGGGGAGACCCGCGCCGTCGACGGGGTCGACCTGGCCGTGCGCAGCGGGTCCATCTACGGCGTCCTCGGGCCCAACGGGGCGGGCAAGACGACGACCATCCGCATGCTCGCCACCCTGATCCGCCCGGACGAGGGCAGCGCGCGTGTCCTGGGGCACGACATCGTCGACGAGGCTGACGAGGTGCGGGCCGCCGTCAGCCTCACCGGTCAGCTGGCATCCGTCGACGAGGACCTCACCGGCCGCGAGAACCTGATCCTGCTCGGCCGCCTCCTCGGCTTGCCCCGCCCGGCGGCGAAGGCCCGCGCCGGCGAGCTGCTCGAGGCATTCGGGCTGTCGGAAGCGGCCGGGCGGCTGGTGAAGAACTTCTCGGGCGGCATGCGGCGCCGGCTCGACATCGCCGCCAGCATCGTCGTCACCCCCGAGCTCATGTTTCTCGACGAGCCGACGACCGGCCTCGACCCCCGCTCCCGCAACCAGGTCTGGGGCATCATCCGGGCCCTGGCGGCCGAGGGCACCACCATCCTGCTGTGCACGCAGTACCTGGAGGAGGCGGACCACCTCGCCGACGGGATCGCCGTCATCGACCGCGGCAAGGTCATCGCCGAGGGGACACCGGCCCAGTTGAAGGCGTCGGTCGGTTCCGGCGCCCTCCAAGTGCGCCTCCTGGACCCTGAGCAGCGACCCGAGGCCGCCCGAATCCTCGAGCGCGAGCTGGCCGGGGTCACGCTCGAGCCCGACCCTGCGGCTCTCTCCGCCGCGTGCTCCGAGGCCGCCCGCGGCGCCGAGGCGGTGGCCGAACTGGCCCGCGCCGGGGTGCGGATCGCCGACTTCTCCCTCGGCCAGCCCAGCCTGGACGAGGTCTTCCTGGCCCTTACCGGCCACCCGGCTGACGACGGCGCGCCCGGCCAATCCGATTCCGTCATCGAGGAGCAGGCATCATGAGCCCCAAGCCGGCGACACACGCGGACGTGACGATCGACGCCGACGAGGCTGCGGTCCGCAGGGCGATCTCCTCGACGGCGCGCCCGCCCCGCCCGAGCCCGCTGTCGGCCGCGCTCACCTTCGGGTGGCGAGGGATGCTCAAGGTGAAGCACGTCCCCGAACAGCTCCTTGACGTGACGATCACGCCGGTGATGTTCGTGCTGATGTTCACCTACATCTTCGGGGGCGCCATCGCCGGGTCCACCGCCGAGTACCTGGAGTACCTCCTCCCCGGGATCCTCGTGATGTCGGTGCTGTTCACCACGGTCTATTCGGGCGTGGCGCTGAACACCGATCTGACCAAGGGCGTCGTCGACCGCTTCCGTTCACTCCCGATCTGGCGGCCGGCTCCTCTCGTGGGATCGCTGCTCGGCGACAGCGTTCGCTACCTGCTATCCGGCGTCGTCATCATGGTGCTGGGGGTGATCCTCGGCTACCGGCCCGATGCCGGGATCGCGGGCGTCTTGGCGGCGTTGGGCCTGGTGGTGGTCTTCGCCTTCGGCCTCTCCTGGGTGTTCACCACGCTCGGCCTCCTCCTGCGCTCGCCGAGCGCGGTGATGAACGCGGGCTTCATGGGGATCTTCCCGCTGACGTTCCTGTCCAACGTCTTCGTCGACCCCACGACGCTTCCCGGTCCGCTCGAAGCCTTCGTCAACGTCAACCCGATCTCGATCCTCGCCAGCGCCTCTCGTGGCCTGATGGAGGGCAACGTGGACACCGGGGACATCGCCATCGTGCTCGTGGTGGCGGCGGCGCTGACCGCCGTGTTCGCGCCGCTGACCACCCGCCTGTACCGCCGGGGCTGATCTGCCGCGTCAGCGGGGCGGGACCCGCACGACGACCACTGCCATGTCGTCGGACGGCTGGCCGTCGAGGAAGCGCCGGGCGGCATCCTCGATGCGCCCGGCGATGCTGTCCGCGCAGAGACCGGCAGCCGCGGCAAGCGCCTCTTCGATCCCGCGCTCGCCGAAGAAGCTGGCGCCGTGGTGGCGTTCGCTTATGCCGTCGGTGTAGAGCACGAGGGCGTCGCCGGGGCCGATGTGGTGCTGCTCGTCGGCGACCACGGCGTCGGGGATCACTCCGATGAGGCTGCCGGGGCGGCCGATCTGGCGGACGCTGCCATCGGCCCCGAGGACGTAGGGGAGCGGGTGGCCGCCCATGGCCAGCGTCACCGTGGCTCCCCCGGGCGTGACCTCGAGTCGGGCCAGGCACACGGTGCAGAACCGGGGATCGGTCTCGCTCGGCGTGGCCGGTCCGGACGCGAGCAGCACCTCATTGAGGTGGGACAGCACCGTGGCGGGGGAGTCGTGCTCGAGAGCGGACGACCGCACGGTGTGGCGGGCCAGCCCGGTGACCACCGCGGCCTCGACGCCCTGGCCACAGACGTCGCCCACCACGACCGCCCAGGAACCGGCGTCCAGGGCGAAGACGTCGTAAAAGTCGCCCCCGACCACCGTCCCTTCCTCGGCGGCCATGTAACGGGTGCCGACCTCGAGCCCGGGGATGGCGGGAGGGACCGACGGGAGGAGGCTGGCCTGGAGGGTCTGGGCTACGCGGCGCATCTCCTCGTGCATCGATGCCCGCTCGAGCCCCATGGCCATCCTCCAGGCCATGTCCTCGGCGAGGGCCACGTCGTCCGGGCCGTAGGAGCGGCCGGAAAGGCTGGTCGTGACCAGGGTGATGGCGCCCAGCACCCTGCGCAGGCCGAGGAGCGGGACGGCCACGCAGGACAGCGCTCCGACCTGCTGGGCCGCCTCGAGGTGGGCGTCGCTCGTGGTGATCGACCGCAGCCGATCCTCAGTGAGGGTCGGGCACAGCTCGCTCCGGCGGCCGCGGATGGCCGCAGCCGACGGCTGGCGGCTCTGGGGGTCGGCGGGCTCGAGGCGGAGGAGGGCGTCCGCCGCCGGTTGGAGCTCGGGCACCGCGGCTACGGCCGCCACCCTGCGGATGGCGCCGTCGCGGTCGACGAGATCGATGATGCACAGGTCG
>CADCTB010000163.1 GCA_902805665.1 uncultured Acidimicrobiales bacterium | reverse complement strand
AGCTGGCAGACGGTCCTTTGCACGTGCACGACCTCGAGGCGCTCCGCGCGGTCCCGGAACAGATCATCCTCGCTGCGTGTGACTCCGGTACCTCCTCGGTGCACCCTGGCGACGAACTCATGGGCCTGGCTGCGGCGTTCCTGGCGCTCGGCACGCGGTCCCTGGTCGCCTCTCTGATGCCGGTCCCCGACCGGGCGACGGCGCCGCTCATGCTCGCGGTGCACGACCGGATGAGCGGTGGTGCGTCGCCGGCGGCTGCACTAGCGGCCGCAGCGGTGACGGCGAGCGAGGGCGACGATGCCGGCCTGGCGGTGGCTGCAGCCTTCGCCTGCTTCGGCGCCGGCTGACCGCCCGCAGGGCTGGCCGGCGGCGGCCTCGAGAGGGCGTCTACGGCAAGGTGACGTAGTCGTCCAGGAAGTCGCGGGCAGCCTGGGTGTCGAGGCGGTAGCCGACGTTGGTGGAGCTGCAGTACGTGTCGCCGGTGACGGTGATGCTGGCGATGACGTCGGTGTCGCCGAGGAAGTTGGGGCCGCCCGAGTCGCCGGAGCAGGTGCCGCCCTCGCCCTTGTTCGCGTGCTGGCTGAGGTGGAGGTAGGCGGCGGTCAGGGAGTTGAACGTCCCAATCGCGACATTGCGGCTCTGAGGGTGGGTGGTCGTCTGGCCACCGGGGCCGTTGACGTACTCGGTGTCGCCGTACCCCACCGAGGTGAACAGGGTTGACTGGTTGAGCGTCCCGTCCGCCTTCATCTGGTCGAGCAGTCCCGCGGTGGGGAGCTGGGCCGGCGTGATGCCCCGGATGGGCTTCGAGAAGACGACGACGGCGATGTCGTTCGACTGGACGCCTTGGGCGTTCGTCCCGGGCCGGTACTCGGGGTGGGCGATGAACGTGCCGGTGTAGAGCGTGGAGTCGGCGGTGTACACCTCGTCGAACGTCACCTGGACGGTGTCGCCCGGGAGGAAGCCGCAGTGGGCGGCGGTGAGGAACACGGTCGGCGAGATCAGGGTCCCGGAGCAGTAGGCGATGGTCGTGCCGGCCTGCGGCACGTACCCCACGAGCGCGCCCACCGCAGGGTGTCGTGTGCCGTCAAACTCCCCGTTGGTGATCGCCCCGACCGAGGGCGCTCCGACCCCGAGCGCACACAAGAGAGTGGTGAGAAGAAGGATGAACCTGCGCACGCCGCCGCCTCCGTAGTCCGCCGAAGACCCCAGCTTGACGAGTGGACCACTGATTGGCAAGAGGTCAGGCGGGCAGCGTCAGCGCCATGACCACGTGGGGGCCGATGCCGGGGACGTCGAACTCCTCGCTGACGACCTCGAGCCCGCCGCGCCGGTAGAAGCCCACCGCCGGCATCCGGGCGTTGCACCACAGCTCGGACCCTCCCGAGGCGGTGGCGTGCTCGATGCACCCGCCCAACAGGGCCGCCCCGTACCCGGCGCCCCGCACGTCTGCGTCGGTGGCCATCCCTCGCAGCCGCCAGCCGGCGGCGGGACCTCCGGGCCGGTCCTCCCGGTAGAGCGAGGCGATGCCCACCAGCCGCTCGCCGTCGAACGCTCCGAGGTGGACGGTGTCGGCAAGGTCGTCGCCCGGATAGAGCGTCTCCTCGTACGTCTGGCCCGGCCGCAGGATCCGGTGACGGAGCGGGCGGATCTCCTCGGTCGAGATGCGGCGGATCAGGTGGCGGCCACCCGGCCCGCGCTCGGCATCCACGCCGGGCGGGCCGCTTCGTAGGCCACGATCTTCTGCTCGTTGCGCAGGCTGAGCCCGATGTCGTCGAGGCCCTCCAGGAACCGCCAGCGGGTGAAGTCGTCGAGCGGGAAGGTGGTCGACACTCCTGCCGCGGCGGCCAGGAGGGTGCGGGCCTCCACGTCGATCGTGACCACCACGGCGGGGTCGGTTTCGACCGCGGCCAGCAGGGCCTCGGCCGCGTCAGCGTCGACCTGGACCGGCAGCAGGCCGGCCTTGGTGCAGTTGGTGCGGAAGATGTCGGCGAAGCTCGGCGACACGACGGCCCGGAAGCCGTAGTCCTGCAGGGCCCACACCGCATGCTCCCGGGACGAGCCGGTGCCGAAGTTGGGACCGGTCACGAGCACGCTGGCGCCCTTGTAGCGGGGCTGGTTGAGCACGAACTCGGGGTCCGAACGCCATTCGGCGAACAGGCCCTGCCCGAACCCGGTGCGCTCGACCCGCTTGAGCCATTCGGAGGGGATGATCTGGTCGGTGTCGACGTCGGCCCGCCGGAGCGGCACGGCCGTCCCGGTGATCTGGCGAACTGGTTCCATCAGCGAATGTCCTCCGGGGTGGCGAAGTGGCCGGCCAGGGCAGTAGCCGCGGCGACGGCGGGGGAGACCAGGTGGGTGCGCCCACCCCGGCCCTGGCGGCCCTCGAAGTTGCGGTTCGACGTGGACGCGCAGCGCTCCTGGGGGGCGAGCTGGTCGGGGTTCATGCCCAGGCACATCGAGCACCCGGCCGAGCGCCACTCGAAGCCGGCGGCGGTGAAGATCCGGTCGAGGCCCTCGGCCTCGGCGTCGGCCTTCACCCGCATGGAGCCCGGGACCACCATGGCGCGCATCCCGGCGGAGATGTGGCGGCCGTCGACCACCGCGGCTGCGGCCCGCAGGTCCTCGATGCGGGAGTTGGTGCAGGAGCCGATGAAGACGGTGTCGACGGGAACCTCACGCATCGGCGTGCCTGCCTGCAGGCCCATGTAGGTGAGGGCCCGGCGGGCCGACTCGGCCTGGCCGGCGTCGGCGATGGCGTCGGGGTCAGGGACGGCGCCGTCGATCGGAACCACCTGTGACGGGTTGGTGCCCCAGGACACGTGCGGGCGCAGGGAGGTGGCGTCGATGACCACCTCCTTGTCGAACATCGCCCCCTCGTCGGTGACCAGGCTGCGCCAGTGGTCGAGGGCCCGCTCCCAGTCTGCGCCCGTGGGTGCGTGGGGGCGGCCCTCGAGCCAGGCGAACGTGGTGTCGTCGGGGGCCACCATGCCCGCCCGGGCGCCGGCTTCGATCGACATGTTGCAGATCGTCATGCGGCCCTCCATCGACAGCGACCGGATGGTGGACCCCCGGTACTCGATGACGTGGCCGACGCCGCCGCCGGTGCCGATCCGGCCGATGAGGGCGAGGATGACGTCCTTGGCCGTCACCCCGGCGGGCAGGTCGCCGTCGATCGTGACCGCCATGTTGGCCGGCCGGCGCTGGGGCAGCGTCTGGGTGGCCAGCACGTGCTCCACCTCGCTGGTGCCGATGCCGAAGGCCAGGGCGCCGAACGCCCCGTGGGTGGACGTGTGGCTGTCGCCGCAGACGATCGTCATGCCCGGCTGGGTCAGCCCCTGCTCGGGGCCGATCACGTGCACGATGCCCTGCTTGGCGTGACCCATGGGATAGAGGGTCACCCCGAACTCGGCGCAGTTGGCGGCCAGGGTCTCGATCTGCTTGGCGGACACCGGGTCGGCCAACGGCAGGTCGAGGCCGATCGTCGGCGTGTTGTGGTCCATGGTGGCGACGGTGAGGTCGGGCCGGCGCACCGCCCGCCCGGCCAGGCGGAGCCCGTCGAACGCCTGGGGCGACGTCACCTCGTGCACCAGGTGCAGGTCGATGTAGAGCAGGTCCGGCTCACCCTCGGCCTGGTGGACGACGTGGCCGTCCCACAGCTTGTCGTTCAGGGTTTGCGGTTGCTGTCCCACATTATGAGACGCTAATCTCTCCATGTGGACACTGTAAGCGGGATCGGCGTGCTCGACAAGGCGGTTTCCGTCCTGGACGCGGTCGAGGAGGGTCCCCTGACTCTGGCCGGGCTGGTCGACGCCACCGGCCTCAGCCGGGCCACGGCGCACCGCCTCGCCGTCGCCCTCGAGGTCCACCGCCTCCTGGGACGGGACGGGGCCGGCCGGTTCATGCTGGGCCCCCGACTCACCAGCGTGGATCTGCCGGCGCTGGCCCGTCCGGCATTGGAGGCGCTGCGGGACGCGACGGGGGAGAGCGCCCAGCTGTACGTGCGGCGGGGCGATCGTCGCCTGTGCGTGGCCTCGCTCGAGTCGCCCCACGGGCTGCGCACCATCGTCCCCATCGGGATGGCGCTCCCGCTGCACGTGGGGTCGGCCGGCAAGGTCCTGCGCGACCATCCCGACATCGAACGGGGCTGGGCCGAGAGCGTGGAGGAACGGGAGCGGGGCGTGGCGTCGGTGAGCGCGCCGGTACGTGACGCCCACGGCGCCATAGTGGCTGCCGTCTCCGTGTCGGGACCGATCGAACGCACGACCCGGGCGCCGGGCCGCCGCTACGCCGGTGCGGTGCTCGATGCCGCGGCTGCCATCGCCGCCGCAGTTCAGCGGCAGACGTCCTCCGGCTGAGAGCCGTCGGCCTGGACGCCGTCGTAGAGCATCGCCCATGGGGTGGGGTTCAGCTGGCGCGGGTCGTCGGCCTCCGCCTTGTCGACCAGGATCACGTACAGCGACGCCGGCCGGGGCGCCAGGCCTTCGGTGACCGGGGCATAGTCCCGGTTGACCTCGGCGAACACACAGATCGGGCTGGCGGTGATCAGGCGGGAGACGGTGGTGACCCGGTTGCCGGGAGGGTTCTTGTAGCCGGTCAGGCCGTTGGCCACGTCGGCCCGGAAGGCGTCGATCTGGTTCAGCAGCTCCGGGCCGGTGTAGATGGCGCGGAGTCGTTCGGTGACCTCGGGGGTGATCCGGCGCTCCCGCACCAGGATGCGCTGGAGGTCGCCCATGACCCCGTCGAGGCCGGCCAGGATCCGGTTCACCGTGGCCACCTGGTCACTCTCCGGCGACGCGACTGTGGTGGCCGGCGCACTGGTCGAGCTGCGGTCCGAGCAGGCCGTCAACCCCGCCAGGGCGAGGATGATCGCCGGCACGAGTCTCCGCATCACCCCATGTTATCTGATGTAGTGCTGTTACGCTTCGATGTCGACGATCTCGACCTTGAGGTTGCCGCCCGGGGCCTGGTACTCGACCACGTCGCCCTTGCGGTGGCCGATGAGGGCCTGGCCGAGCGGCGACGCCGGGGACACCACGGCCACATCGGAGCGTCGCTCCTCGATGGAGCCGACGAGGAACCGGTCGACGTCGTCGTCGCCCTCGTAGCGCAGGGCGACGATGCTGCCGGCGGCCACCGTGTCGGAGATCTGGGAGCTGTCGACGATCACCGCGTTGTCGATCAGGGACTGGAGCTGGCGGATGCGCGCCTCCATCCGGCCCTGGTCGTCGCGGGCCGCGTGGTAGTCGGCGTTCTCCTTGAGGTCGCCCAGCTCACGGGCGGTCTCGATGGTCTGGGCGATGTCGACCCGGCCACGGGTCGTCAGGTCCTCCAGCTCGGCCCGGAGCCGTTCGTAGGCTTCTTGGGAAAGGTGGGTCTCTGACATCTCGCGAGGCTAGCGGGCGCTGGCGCGAACGCAATTGCGCGGGAGCCGAGCCTGAGGGCACACTTGAGGGAGGCATGTCCCCCTCCACCATTTCCGTAGTGCACTGAGCGCACGCCTGCCGGCGTGTGCTCTCGACCGCCCATCCGGGCGGTCTTTCTTTTTCCAGAGGACCCCGAGGAAACCATGGGCTACAAGATCGGCGTCATCGGCGGCGACGGCATCGGGCCGGAGGTCATCGCCGAGGCCCTCAAGGTGGTGCGCGCCGTCGGCGTCGACCTGGACACCGTGGACTACGACCTCGGGGGCGCCCGCTGGCTGCGCGACGGCGAGGTCCTTCCCGATGCCCTGCTCGACGAGCTGCGCGGCCTCGACGCCATCCTTCTGGGCGCGGTGGGCGACCCACGCGTGCCCCCGGGCGTCATCGAGCGTGGCCTGCTGCTGCGCATGCGCTTCGAGCTCGACCTCTATGTCAACCTCCGCCCGTTCGCCGGGTTCTCCGTCGTCCGGGAGAACACCGAGGGGTCCTATGCCGGCGAGGGCGGATTCCTACGGAAGGGCACCCCGGCCGAAGTGGCCACCCAGGGGTCGGTGAACACCCGCATGGGCGTCGAGCGCTGCGTGCGCTTCGCCTTCGACCTTGCCCGCTCCCGCCCGCGCCGCCACCTCACGCTGGTCCACAAGACCAACGTCCTCACCTTCGCGGGCGACCTCTGGCAGCGGGCGTTCAATGAGGTGGCGGCCGAGCATCCCGAGGTGACCACCGACTACTGCCACGTCGACGCGGCCTGCATCCACCTGGTCGAGAGCCCGGCGCGGTTCGACGTCATCGTCACCGACAACCTCTTCGGCGACATCCTCACCGACCTGGCCGGCGCGGTCAGCGGGGGCATCGGTCTTGCCGCGTCGGCGAACCTGAACCCGGAGCGCACCGGCCCCTCGCTCTTCGAACCGGTCCACGGCTCGGCCCCCGACATCGTCGGCACCGGCCGGGCCAATCCTCTCGCCGCCATCCGGTCGGCGGCCATGATGCTGGAGTTCCTGGGCGAGGCCGATGCCGCGTCCCGGGTGGCGGAAGCGTGCGCGGCGGTCAGTGGCCGGGCCGGTACAACTGTTGAGCTCGGCGACGCCGTCGCAGAAAGGGTCTAGGGGCGAATGCCACTGCAGAAGGTCGACAAGATCTGGATGGACGGGGAGCTCGTGGCGTGGGACGACGCCAAGGTGCACATCCTCACCCACACGATGCACTACGGCAGCGGAGTCTTCGAGGGCATCCGGGCCTACGCCACCAGCCGGGGACCGGCGGTGTTCCGCCTCGGTGACCACATCGACCGCCTGTTCAACAGCGCCAAGGTGTACCTCATCGACATCCCGTACACGCCCGACCAGCTGGTCGACGCGGTCAAGGAGACGATTCGGGTCAACGGGCTGGACGACGCCCCCACGATCTACATCCGACCTCTGGTCTACCTCGGGTACGGAGAGATGGGCCTCAACCCGCTCTCCAGCCCGGTCAACGTGTCGATCGCCGTGTGGCCGTGGGGCACGTACCTGGGCGACGAGGCGCTGCGACACGGTGTGCGCACGAAGATCTCGACGTGGCAGCGCCACGACCCCAACGCCGTGCCGGTGGCGGCCAAGGGCGTCGGCATGTACGTGAACTCCTCGCTGGCCAAGGTCGAGGCCCTGAAGGCGGGCTACGACGAGGCCATCCTCCTGTCGTCTCAGGGGTACGTGAGCGAATGCACGGGCGAGAACCTCTTCATCGTCAAGAACGGCCGGCTGCTGACCCCCCCGGTGTCGGCCGGCGCCCTCGAGGGCATCACCCAGCACTCGGTGATGACCATCGCCCGGGACCTGGGTTACGAGGTGGCCGAGTGCAACCTCCTGCGCACCGACCTGTACCTGGCCGAGGAGGCGTTCCTCACCGGCACCGCGGCCGAGGTGGTCCCTATCCGCTCGGTCGACGACCGGGTGATCGGTGAGCCGGGGCCCATCACCAAGGCCATCCAGGAGACCTACTTCGCGACCGTCAGGGGCGAGGTCGACCAGTACAAGGACTGGCTCGATCATGTCTCGAGCTGAGATCCCGCCCCTCCCCGACGCGGTCGAGATCTACGACACGACCCTGCGCGACGGGAGTCAGCAGGAGGGGTTGTCGCTCACCGTCGACGACAAGCTGCGGGTCGCCGGCCAGCTCGACCACCTGGGCGTCGCCTACATCGAGGGCGGCTGGCCGGGGGCGAATCGCAAGGACGACGAGTTCTTCAGGCGGGCGCCGGCCGAGCTGAAGCTGTCGACGGCCACACTGGTGGCCTTCGGCTCCACCCGCCGTCCCCGGAGCAAGGCCGAGGGCGACGAGACCCTGCGCCATCTCATCCGGGCCAGCACCTCCGCGGTCTGCATCGTGGCCAAGGCGTGGGACCGCCACGTCACCGACGCGCTGCGCACCGACCTCGACGAGGCCGTCGCCATGGCATCGGACTCCGTCACCTTCCTGCGCCGGACCGGTCTCCGGGTCTTCTTCGACGCCGAGCACTTCTTCGACGGCTACAAGGCCAATCCCGAGTTCAGCCTGCGCGTCCTGGCTGCGGCCGAGGAGGCGGGCGCCGAAACTCTGGTGCTCTGCGACACCAACGGCGGCACCCTGCCGCACGAGGTGGAGGAGATCGTCAGCGAGGTCCGCCTGCAGACGTCGGCCCGGCTCGGCCTCCACTTCCACAACGACGGCGGCTGCGGTGTGGCCAACACCCTGACGGGCGTTCGCGTGGGCGCCACCCAGGTGCAGGGGTGTGTCAACGGCTACGGCGAGCGCACGGGGAACGCCGACCTCTGTGCCGCCATCCCTGACCTGACCCTCAAGATGGGCGTCCGCACGATTGGCCGCGAGCGCCTCGGGCGTCTCGCGCCGGTGGCCCGCCACATCGCCGAGCTGGTCAACGTCGCCCCCAACTCGCAGCAGCCCTATGTGGGCCAGTCGGCCTTCGCCACCAAGGCCGGCCTGCACACCTCGGCCATCGCGCGCGGCCGCGACCTCTACGCCCACGCCGAGCCCGAGGCCGTCGGCAACTCGAGCCGGGTGATGGTCGGCGAGCTGTCGGGGCGGTCGACGATCCAGCTCAAGGCCGCCGAGCTGGGGCTCGACCTCGACGACCTGGCCCTCACCGACGTCCTCGCCCGGCTCAAGGAGCTCGAGTACCAGGGCTACCACTTCGAGGTGGCCGACGGGTCGCTCGAGCTGCTGATGCGGGGCGCCACCGGCTGGGAGCAGGACTACTTCCGCCTCGAGTCGTCAAGGGTCATCACCGAGCACCGTGAGGGCGTGGAGTTCGTCACCGAGGCCACGATCAAGGTCCACGTCGGAGACGACCGCATCGTGGCCACGGCCGAGGGCAACGGTCCTGTCAACGCCCTCGACGCCGCCCTGCGCCAGGCCATCGGCTCCCGCTTCCCGTCCCTCGCCGGCGTCCACCTCACCGACTACAAGGTCCGTGTCCTCGACACGGCCAAGGGCACGGCCGCCGTCACCAGGGTGCTGATCGACAGCACCGACGGGGAGCGCACGTGGTCCACCATCGGCGTCTCCGAGAACATCATCGAGGCGTCGTGGCAGGCCCTGTCAGACTCCATCGTCTACGGCCTGTTGCACGCCGAGAACCAGGACTAGGAGAGCCCATGGCTGCGCCCGATTACGTCCCCACCACCCAGGGCGACCGCCCGCGGGAGGTGCTGGGCACACCGGGTCACGACGGCTGGACGGCCACCCGCCCCGGCGACCTCACCGACCGCCAGCCCTCCGGCCCCCTCTTCGGCAACCAGGGCCCCGACCAGGGGTACGCCATGGTCCTGGCCGAGCGGTTCCACGGCCGGCTGTTGTTGGCCGAGAACGAGGACGAGCACGACGTGGTGGCCGGGTGCCTGGGCGTGGGCCTGGCCCGGGCGTCGCTGTTCGGCCGGGCGCCGGTCATCCACGACCTCGAGCTGGCCTACGGGGTGTGGGGCTACCTCGACCCGCCACCGGCGGACCTGGTCGCCTTCCGCAAGCCCCTCTTCGCCGGCGCCTCCCACCACTACTGGGACCAGCGCGCCATCGCCGACCTGGTCCCCGAAGCCACCCTCCGCCTCACTCCGGCCGAGGTCCGCCGCCGCGTGGGCGAGTGGCGTTCGCTGCTCAACACCTGACCAGTGTGTGGTCAATGCGCGGTGCTCAGCGACCCTCGATCGACCAAGCCCGAGGACTGGTGGGGGCGACGATCGGACTGGTCCTCGCCGGTGCCTTGGCGTCCGTCGTCACCCTCACCGACACGTCGCTGGGAAATGCTCTCGGCGCTCCGATCTGGATGCTGCTCTATCCGCTGAGTGCGCTGATCGGATACGACCTGGCGACAAAGGGAGGTGATGCCGGCGACGGCCCTCTGCTGCGGCTGGGCGGCTACTCGATCGCGGTCGCCGGCGCCCACATGGCGATGGCCGCCGGGCTCGCCGTCTGCGTCGCCGCCGGAATCGAGGGCCAGTCGCCGCTCTGGTATGTCGCGTTCGCACTGTGCGTCGGGGCCACGGTGCCGGCTCGGATCGCGGCCGTACGGCTCGGTCGGGAGTTCTACGTGTCACCCTGGGCGCTGATGGCCGCGTCGCTCGTGATCCTGCTCCTGGCGTGGATCGCCTTCTTCATCGCCGGCAGCATCTATCTCGAGCGCATCGATTCGTGACGGCCGATCGGATCGAGATCCCGTCCGAGGACGGACTGCTCTTCGACGCCCTCGTCGATGGGCCGGTCGATGGCGAGGTGGTGCTGCTGCTCCACGGGTTCCCGCAATCCGCCGCCATCTGGATTCCCCAGGTCGAGGCCCTTGCCGCGGCCGGGTACCGGGCGGTGGCGTTCGACCAGCGGGGGTACTCACCGGGCGCCCGGCCGGACGCCGTCGAGGAGTACCGCATCGGCCATCTCGTGGCTGACGCGCTGGTCGTCGGCGGGGAGCGGCCGTTCCATGTGGTGGGCCACGACTGGGGAGCGGGGGTGGGCTGGCACCTGGCGGCCAAGCACCCCGAGCGGATCCGGACGCTGACCGCGCTGTCCGTCCCTCATCCCGTGGCTTTTGCCTCGGCGCTCGCCTCCCCGGCCAGCGACCAGCGGGCCCAGTCGAGCTACATCGCCTTCTTCCGCCAGACCGACCTGGCCGAGGACGTGCTCCTGGCGGGCGGCCTGGCCGCCGCCCTGCGGGCGACTGCGTATCCCCTCGACGTCGACGAACGGGTGCGCGCCATGTCGGAGCCAGGGGCTCTCACCGCCGCCCTGAACTGGTACCGCGCCCTCAACGTCGACGTCCTGCGCGGCGTGGGATCTGTCGTGGTGCCCACGCTGTACGTGTGGAGCACCGGCGACCTCGCATTGTCCAGAGAGGGTGCGGAGGCCACCGCTCGTCACGTCGTCGGGCCCTACCGGTTCGAGGTGCTCACCGGCGTCAGCCACTGGATTCCCGAGGAGGTTCCCGACACCCTCACCCGGCTGCTGCTCGAGCACGTGGCCGGAGCCTGACGCGCCCTCGAACGCCGCCCCGCCAGGTCGAGCCTGACGGGGCAGCGTTCGAGGGTCGAGGTGGAACCGGTGCTCAGGCCAGGGACGCCACGTGGGTGGCGACGCCGTCCACCTTCTGCTCCACCGTCGAGAGCTGCGTGCGCAGCCGGTCGAGCTCGGTCTGGATCGTGTTGGCGGTGGCCTCGCCGTCGCGCAGGTCGCTGAAGGCGGCCTCGCTCAGCTTGCCCAGGTGCCGAATCCGCGCCACGTCCAGCAGGACCGACGCGGTCTCCATGGAGCGGACCGGCCAGCGGGTGACGCCGTCGGTGCGGAAGACCCCGCCTTGGGGGCCGTCGAAGATGAACATGCTCGTGTCCTCCGTCTCTGGTTGTTTGGGGGTGATGTTGCCGACGAGTGCCCGGGCGACCTGCGCCCGGAAGTCGTCCATGTCGATGCCGGTGGGGTCGATCTTGTCCACCGGGTTCCACTCCCGGTGGGCGATGACCATGTCGGCGCCGAAGCCGGTGTGCCGGGCCAGGGCTGCGCACAGCGCGACGTAGGACCGCAGGATCTCCGGTCCCCATGCCTCGCCGACGCCGTCGTTCTCCGCCTCGATGCCCCAGACGGAGTTGTTGCCGGAGAGGCCGTTGAAGCCGCCGGGCCCGGCGTGGTTCGCCTTGCCGGCGGCGATGACGATCACCGTGCCCGTGTGCCGGCCGATGCCGAACTGGGCGAGGGGACCGGGCAGGTCGGACCGTCCGTCGCGCACGATGCCGAGGCTGGGGTAGTCCCTGTCGTGGCCCTTGGTGGCGGTGTGGTGGCACACCACGCCTTGCGGCTCGAACGACCCGGGCCGACCGCGGTCCTGCCAGCCGTCCTTGAAGTCGACCGCGATACCTGCCGCCGTGAGCTCCTCGGCGACCTTTCCGATGATCTCCTGCGGTGTGCCCATCGGGTATCCCTCCTGTGTCGGCCGTCACGGGAGAGAGTCGACCGGCCGCTTTTCTGATACGGCCGATTGGTGGGAACAGGTGGTTCGGCTCAGTACGCCTTGGCCACGGTGGCGGTCAGGTCCGGGTCGGCCGAGGAGTCCGGGATGCCGCCGTCGGCCCGCTGCAGGCAGCGCACGGTCAGCGCATCGGCGGCCAGGTCGACCTCCGCATCGCGTATGCGGTCCCACGGCACCCGGGCGAACCCGGCCTGGGCCGCCTGCCGCGCCTCCTCGATCGTGGCGGCGTCGACGGTTCCGGACTCCCGACGGTCCAGGGCCTGCTGGAACAGGGCGGCCTGGATATCGGCGAGCACGTCGACGACCCGCGGACCCAGACCGTCGAGGGGCACGGTCGCCTTCTCGGCAGCGACGTCGCGCCGTACGAGCGTGACCGTGCCGGCCGCAAGGTCGCGGGGCCCGACCTCGATGCGGACGGGCACCCCCTTGAGCTCCCACTCCACCGCCCGGCGGCCGAATCCGGTCTCGACCCGGTCGTCGAGCTGGACGCGAATACCGGCGCCCCGCAGCTCGGCGGCGAGCGCGGCGGCCCGTTCTCCGGCGCCCTCCTCGTCGCGGACGAGGACCACCACTGCCTGGATGGGGGCCAGGGCGGGAGGCACCCTCAGACCCGCGTCGTCGCCGTGGCCCATGATCAGCGCCCCGACCAGACGGGTCGACACCCCCCACGACGTCTGCCAGGCATGCTCCGACGTCCCCGACGTCGACTGGAACGTGATGTCGAACGCCTTGGCGAAGTTCTGGCCCAGCTCGTGGCTGGTCCCCATCTGGAGCGCCTTGCCGTCGCCCATCATGCCTTCGAGGGTGTAGGTGGCGTCGGCCCCGGCGAAGCGCTCCCGTTCGGTCTTGCGCCCGACCAGCACGGGCAGGGCCATGACGTTGACCGCGAAGTCCTCGTACACCTCGTGGAGGATCCGGAGCGAGTAGGCCCGAGCGTCGTCCTGGGTGGCGTGGGCGGTGTGGCCCTCCTGCCACAGGAACTCCGTCGTCCGGAGGAACACCCGGGGCCGCAGCTCCCAGCGGACGACGTTGGCCCACTGGTTGATGAGAAGGGGCAGGTCACGGTGGCTCTGCACCCACTTGGAGAAGAACGAGTTGATGATCGTCTCGCTGGTGGGGCGGACGACGACCGCCTCCTCCAGCTGCTTGCCGCCGGCGTGGGTGACCACGGCCAGCTCGGGGCTGAAACCCTCGACGTGCTCCGCCTCCCTCTTCAGGTAGGACTCGGGGATGAAGAGGGGGAAGTAGGCGTTCTGGGCCCCCGCGTCCTTGATCCGCCGGTCGAGCTCGGCCTGCATCCGCTCCCAGATGGCGTAGCCGTAGGGCCGGATGACCATCGTCCCCCGCACCGGCCCGTTGTCGGCCAGCTCCGCCTTGGCCACCACGTCCTGGTACCACTTGGGAAAGTCTTCGGACTTCGAGGTCAATACCGCTTTGGCCATGGGGAGCCGAGGCTACCGTGACCCGGGTGACAGTCCGGGCCCGTTTTTCTCCCGCGCCGACAGGGTTCCTCCACGTCGGCGGCGCCCGGACCGCCCTCTTCAACTGGCTGTTCGCGCGCCACGAGGGGGGCACGTTCGTCCTGCGCATCGAGGACACCGACCCCGCCCTCTCGCGCGACGAGCTCATCGACGGGATCCAGCGGACGATGCGCTGGCTCGGGATCGACTGGGACGAGGGGCCCCACCGTCAGTCCCAACGGGGCGAGGCCTACCGTTCGGCGGCCACCCGCCTGCGGGAGACCGGCAACGCCTATTACTGCGACTGTTCGCGCGACGACGTGCAGGCCCGCACGAAGGGCGACTCCGGCTACGACGGCTGGTGTCGCGACCGGGGCCTGACCTCGGGAGCCCTCCGGTTCCGGGCGCCGGACGAGGGCGAGACCGTCGTCCACGACTTGATCCGCGGCGACGTCACGTTCGACCACGCCACGATCGAGGACTTCGTCATCGAGCGCACGGACGGCACGGCCGTGTTCCTCCTGGCCAACGCGGTCGACGACATGGACATGGCCATGACCCACGTCATCCGGGGCGAGGACCTCCTGGCGTCCACGCCGAAGGTGCTGCTGATCCGGGGTGCGCTGGGCGACACGCAGCCGCCCCTGTACGCCCATCTGCCCCTCATCGTGAACGAGAAGCGCCAGAAGCTCTCCAAGCGCCGCGACGACGTGGCGGTCGAGGAGTACCGGGAGCGCGGCTTCCTCCCCGAGGCCATGCGCAACTACCTGGCCCTGCTGGGCTGGTCGCCGGCGGACGACCGGGAGATCGTGCCGATCGAGGAGATGGTGGCCGAGTTCCGCATCGAGGACGTGAAGCCCTCGCCCGCGTTCTTCGACGTCAAGAAGCTCGAGGCCATCAACGGCGAGTACATCCGCGCCCTCCCGGTGGCCACGTTCGTCAGGGAGTCACTGCCCTGGCTCGAGACCGACCCGCCGTGGCCGCCGGAGTGCTTCGACCTCGCAGTCTTCGAGGCCGTCGCACCCTTCGTCCAGGAGCGGGCCCGCACCCTCGCCGAGGTGCCGTCCTTGGTCGACTTTCTGTTCCTCGAGGAGCCGGTCGTCGACGAGGCTGCGTGGGACAAGTCGATCGGCCGGTCGCCCAGTGCCGAGGCGTTGCTCGACGGCGCCCTCGCTGCATACCGCGACTGCCATTGGGACACCGAGGAGCTCCACCGGGTGACCGCCGCCCTTGCCGACCGGAACGGGCTCAAGCTGGCCAAGGCTCAGGCGCCGATCCGGGTGGCGATCACCGGGCGGTCGGTGGGCCCGCCGTTGTTCGAGTCCTTGCACGTGCTGGGCCGCGAGCGCACCCTGACCCGGTTGCGACGAGCCAAGGACCGCTTGTCGTCGTCGTCGTGAAGCTGGCCGTCAAAGTGATCGCCGCACTGCTGGCGGCGCTGGTGCTCTACGTGGGGGTGACGTTCGCCCAGGTGTGGCGGGCCGCCCACAACGACCAGGCCCGACCCGCCGAGGCCATCGTCGTCTTCGGGACGGCCCAGTACAACGGCATCCCGTCGCCGGTCCTGGCCGCCCGCCTCGACCACGCCATCGACCTGTACCGCCGGCGCTTGGCTCCCGTCATCGTGGTCACCGGAGGCAATCAGCCCGGCGACCAGTTCACCGAGGCCACCGCGTCGGCGAACTACCTCATCCAGCGGGGTGTGCCCGACGACGACGTCCTGCGCGAGGTGTCGGGCACCTCCTCCTGGCAGTCGCTGGCCGCAGCGGCCAACTTCCTCGGCGATCGGTCCATCCGCGAGGTGCTTCTGGTGTCGGACCCGTTCCACTCACTGCGCATCCAAGCCATGGCCAAGGAGCTCGGTCTGGAGGGCCACCCCTCGCCGACCACCAGCAGCCCGATCCGGGGGATGAGTGAGGCGCGCTACATGGCCCGGGAGACCGTCGCCGTCGCCGTCGGTCGGGTGATCGGCTTCCGCCGCCAGGCCAGCATCGAAGACGTGGTGAGGTCCCGGGCGTGAGCTAGGCTTCATCCGCCTTTCGGGGGTGGTGTAATCGGTAACACAGCAGGTTCTGGTCCTGTCGTTGGGGGTTCGAGTCCTCCCCCCCGAGCTAGTCGGAGTACCGTTGGTTCTCCGGTTTCTGGCCCCATCGTCTAGTGGCCGAGGACACCACCCTCTCAAGGTGGCGACACGGGTTCGAATCCCGTTGGGGCTGCTAGGAAAAGTGCAGGTCATAAGTGGTTACTTGAGACGACAAGGACCGGTTGTCCCCGCTCCCTGGAGGCGGTGACATGTGGAGACACTGCGACCGTCGGCCGATGAGGCGGGCGTGACAATGACTCAGCGATGGTTCCCATGCCTGAGGCCGACGGACCGGGGCCTCGTCAGCCTGGGCTTCTTGACGACCCAATCGTCCGACGAGAAAGCGTTTTACCTGACGGAGGCGAAGGCTTCGGCCAGTGCGACGCGGGCGCGCGATCGGTTCGCCGCCACGTCTTGAAGTGCGCTCGGCGTCGACTCTGCTACTGGTTTGCTACTGAAACGACAGGCCGGCGGGTTGGGGCCGCCACGAGCAGCACCTCGGTGCGGCTGAAGCGAGGCACCCCTTCGGCGTGCTGGCGAGGGACAGCACTGGTAGCGGGCTCCTGCCCGCGGCGCGCATCAAGGGAGAGCAACGAGATGAGACCACTTCGATACTCGATCAACGTCACGCTCGACGGCTGCTGCCATCACGAGGCAGGGCTCCCCCCGGACGAGGAGTCGATGCGCTACTGGACCGCTGAGATGGAACGAGCCGATGCCCTGCTATTCGGCCGGGTGACCTACGAGATGATGGAGTCGGCGTGGCGGCAGCCGGCCACGGGCACGTGGCCTGACTGGATGGATGAGTGGGAGATCCCGTTCGCCGAGACCATCGACCGGGCGAAGAAGTACGTCGTGTCGAGCACGCTGAGCGGGGTCGATTGGAATGCCGAGCTGGTGCGAGGCGACTTGGGGCAAGCGGTTCAGCGGCTCAAGCAGGAGCCAGGCGAGGGCCTGTTCGTGGGTGGCGTGACGCTCCCCCTGGCGTTGGCGGATCTGGGACTGATCGACGAGTACGAGTTCCTGGTGCAGCCGGTTCTTGCCGGACACGGGCCGACGTTGCTCGCCGGTCTGCGCGAGCGCATCCAGCTCGAGCTCGTGGATCGCCATGAGTTCCGGTCGGGGGCGGTCGCCCTGCGATACCGGCCCATGCGAGTTACGGCTTGACGTGACTTGTCCTGGCACGTTGGCCGCTGCCTCGCGACGGAACGACGGCTCGGCGCTCGTGTCGCTCGACGCCTCGAAGTGCACAGAACGCGCGCCGGGCGAGGGTGGGTCGACGACATCACCCCGGGTGCACCCCGATCCGGCGTTTCGGGGCATCGTGCCCCAGGGCAGCCGGCGGGATTATGGGGCGAGCGTCCGGCCTGACCGGAACCTCGGTGCCTCCGGAAACGGCGCGTTCCGGATGGTCTGCGTAGGCTCGCACCGCGTGGATCTCGCCGGAACGTCAGCGGCTTCCGGCAAGCTTCGGCGGCATCGGCACACCAAAGGGGAATGCGATGAACACCGAACCTGACAGCTCCGCTCGTCGCGCGGATTCGCTCGCGATCTGGGCTCTGGTGAGCGCGGCGCTTGGCTTGGTCGCGGTGATCGTCGCCTACTGGATGGTCCTGCCGGCTGTCGTGCTGGGTCTGGTGGCGGTCATTGTCGGCGTGATCGCTCGCCGGCGAGCAGCCAGGGGCGCTCGGGCTCGCGACATCGCCACGGTGGCCGTCTGTCTCGGAGCCGTCGCGATGTTGTTTACGCCGGTTGTCCTGATGCATACGAGCGCCGCCGAAGATTGGGGACGCGACTGTGCGTTGCACCCCGAACAGGACGAGAACTGTCCGCGAGCCTCGCAA
>CADCTB010000162.1 GCA_902805665.1 uncultured Acidimicrobiales bacterium | reverse complement strand
GGAAGACCAGCGGCAGCCCCTCCCACGTGGGATTGCTGAAGCTGTCGTCGGCCTCGGCCTGGCCCGGCGTGCTGTAGAGGCCGATCCGTGATCCGGTCACGTCGGCCACCGTGGCCGGCGACGAGATGGGGCGGGCCACGCCCCGGCGCAGGCGGCTGCCCGCCACGGTGACCACCTCGGGCACGGTGGTCGGCGGCGTGGTGACGACGGGCTCTGGAGCGAGGGTGGTGGTGGTGGTGGCGACGATGGTGGGCAGCGGCTCGGCGCCGGTTCGAATCACGTTGGGATCGAAGCGCCCGACGGCCGCGCTAGGAGTCGGAGCGTTGAACCGCAGCCAGCCGACGACGGCCAGAGGGGCCGCCAGGACGGCGACGAGCACGGTGGCGATGACGAACCGACGACTCGGCCCCACGGACCATTGGGGCTGGCGTCGCCGACCGAGCATCCCGAAAGGGTAGCTACTCCGGTTCGGCCCGCGGCAACAGCACGTCGAGCAGGGTCTGCAACCCCGGATCGGCGATCGGCTCGTGGACGGTCAGGGACCGTCGACCGCGCCCGAGCACCTCCAGGTCGTACTGGTATGTGTCGGCCGCTCCACGCACGGGAGCGGCGTGCCCCGGGTCGGAATGGCCGTCGAAGTTCACCTGGGAGAGAGCGGCGCGCACCTGGCTCGCCTCGCTCTCGGGAAGCTCGTCGAGGTCGACGGAGGCCACCATCGAAAGGCCGGCGAAGCCGCCGCTGCGGGTGAGTCGTACCCGAGTGCCCATCGCTACATCTTCACCTTTGCCTTGTCCCAGCCGGCGCGCACGGCGTCGACCTCCGCCGACGTGTCGCCGAAGCGCATCTGGGCCTGGCGGACTGTGGCCCGGGCGAACGCCTTGAAACCACTGGTGGGCCTGATCTTCGCGTCACGGAGAGAGTCGTACCAGATCCGCCCCGCCTTCTCCCAGGCCTTGCCCCCCATGGCGGTGGCCGCCACGTAGAACGCGTGGTTCGGGATGCCGGAGTTGATGTGCACACCGCCGTTGTCGGCCGCGGTGTAGACGAACTTGTCCATGTTGGCCGGCTGCTTGTCGTACGGGTTGGCGGTGCCCGGCGCCTTCATCGACCGCAGGGCCGGCTTGAGCGTCGGGCCCACGACGTCCTTGCCGATGAGCCAGTCCGCCTGCTTGGCGGTCTGGTTCTTGGCGTACTGCTTGACCAGGGAGCCGAATACGTCCGACATCGACTCGTTGAGGGCGCCGGACTGGCCCTGGTACACGAGGTTGGCCTCGTACTGGGTGACCCCGTGGGCCAGCTCGTGGCCGATGACGTCGACCGATTTCGTCAGCCGGACGAACAGCCGGCCGTCGCCGTCCCCGAAGAACATGTGGCCCTGGCCGTCCCAGAAGGCGTTGGCGTAGTTCGTCGAGTAGTGGACCAGGCCGAGGATGGGCATGCCGGCGTTGTCGGTGGAGTTGCGGCCGAGCACCTCCCAGAAGAACTTGTAGGTGGCGCCGAAGCCGTCGTAGGCCTCGTTGACCGCCGCGTCCCTGACCGCCGGCTGGCCCTCGGTGCGGGCCACCGTGCCCAGGGCGATGGCGGTGCTGTTCTTCTGGTCGTAGATCGTGCGCTGCGGCTGCCCGCCCTGGCCTCCCATGGGCAGCATGGCCACCTTGGTGGCGGCGACCGTGGCTGCGAAGGCCGCCCGCAGGGTGCGGAACGTCGTGTCGATGGCCATGGTGTCCGCCGCCGCCCACCGCTCCTCCTCTGTCCCGTTGCGGATGATGTCGCGGAGCAGGTCCGGGGGGACGATGCACGCGACGGGGGAGCGGTGCTGGTGGAGGTGGGTGGGACGCACAGGACTGCCTCCTTTATGGCGGTACGGCTCTCAGGGCTGTGGCTGCAACTTGGGGAGCTCCACGGCCTGGCAGGCGAAGGCCATCGGATCGCCCCCGGCCAGGGCCATCATCCGGGCGGCAGCCTCGTTGAGGCGAGCCTCGCTCAGCTGCCCCGACTGGACAGCCACGACCAGGCCGTGGACCATGTCCTTGGCGAAGGCGCCGTTGGTGCTCAACACCCCGTCGGCGCCGGACGAGATGGCCTTGACCGCCGCCTCCGACCAGTCCCAGCGCTGGTTCACCGCTCCCATTCCGATCGAGTCGGTGATCGCCGCCCCCTTGAAGCCCATCTGGCGGAGCATGGAGTAGGCCCGCGCCGACAGGCCGGCCGGCGTGTTCGGGTCGATCGCCGCGTAGTCGATGTTGCTGAGCATGATCACCGGCATGCCCTGGGCGATGAGCTCTCCGAACGGCTTCATGTCGTTGGCCCGCAGCTCCTCCATGGAGGCATTGGACACGATGCGCCCGACGTGGTCGTCGCCCTGGGCCTGGGCCCGGCCCGGGAAGTGCTTGGCGACCGCGCCCACCCCCTTGTCGGCCAGGCCGAGCGCGTAGGCGTAGGCGTAGCGGGACGCGATCGAGGGGTCGGCCGAGAACGAGCGGTCGCCGATCGTGGAGTCGGAGGGACCGCCGTCGAGGTCGGCCACGGGGGCCAGGTCGAGGGTGACGCCCATCGCCGCCAGCGCCGTCGCCTGGTCCCGGGCCAGCGCCCGCATCGACTCGGGGCTGCCGTCGCGGGCGAGGCGGCGGGCGGACGACGTGTAGCCGATGATGTGCCCGAAGCTGGTCACCCGACCGGGCTCTTCGTCGGTCGACACGATCAGCGGGTGGCGTGACTGGCGCTTCAGGTCATCGACCATGCGGGTGACCTGCGCCCGGGTGTCGACGTTGCCGCCGGTGAGGAGCACGCCGCCTACGCCCAGCTGCATGAGCTCGGTGGGAAGGCCCTGGCTGCCGTCCTTGACGTCGGGCATGCCGACGATCAGCACCCGGGCGGCGCGCTCCCGCAGGGTCGCCGAAGGCCGGCACGCCGGCGCGGTGGTGCTGGTGACCGCGGCGACCTCGGAGTCGCCGAAGCTGGGGAAGAAGAACCGGACGGGGGCGGAGACGACCTCGCCGGGGCTGGAGCCCGTAGCGGCCCCGGCGGCGGCCAGGATGGTGAAGGCCGCCAGGACGAGCATCACGCGGGTCCGTCCGGGCCCGAACGTGCTCCGCGGCCCCTCCACGCCCGAGAAGCTATACCGGCCGGGCCCTCGGTGCCGAGGCGGGCGGGCCCAGCGGGTGTCTCTTCCCGGGCCACCCGAGGTCGTCGACGTTGCGGCCGGGCGATGGGCCGGCACTCGTCGACCCCCGTGGCGACGCGGGTGTCGGGCTCGGCGGACCGAGCCTTCAGCGGCCCCGGCGCGGTGGCGCGGCCGCCAGCATGATGGTGCCCGGCGGGGTGAGGGCCGGGGCCGTCGCCGCAGTCCGCGCCCGCTCAGGCAGCTGTTCCAGCATCACCCCGATCTGGCCCCGCCTGGCTTCGTCTCCGCCGCACGAGCGCCCCGACGGCGGCCAGCATGGCGACGGCCGCGGCCCCGAACACGACCGGTGAAGCCGGCGAGGAACCCTCGTCGGTTCCCTCCTCGGCCGCGGTCTCCGTGGTCAGGTGCCTCTCGAGGAAGGCCAGCGTCGGCGCCCAGGCGTCGGCCCTGAAGTCGAGGGCGTGGCGGGAGCCCGGGAACACGTCGAGGCGATGGTCGACGCCTGCCGTCTTCAGGCGCTGGGCCATGGCCTCGGCCTGGGACAGCGGCACGAGCTCGTCGGTGCTGTTGACCAGGTACAGCGGGGCGTCGGTGCCGTCGACGTGATTGACGGGCGACGACCGGGCCAGTAGGTCGGGACAGGTGGACCGTGTGCAGCCGAGGATCGAGCCGACCCACCCGTCGCCCCTGGATCCGGCAAGGACCGTGAGGTCGGTCGGAGGCGACCAGGCCGCCCCTACCCGGATGCGGGCGCCCTCGTCGAGCGGACCGCTCCCCAGCGTGGCCAGCATGGCCGTGAGGTGCCCGCCGGCGGACTCCCCGAGAGCGGCCACCCGGCTCGGATCCACCCGGTACTCGTCGGCATGGGCGCGGACCCATCGGACCGCGGCCTGGGCGTCGTCGATCTCGGCCGGGAAGGCCGATGGCTCATCGAGGCGGTAGTTGACCGAGAACGCGGCCCAGCCCCTCCCCGCGAGCCGCTGCGCCTCCTCGTCCCACGTCGCCTTGTCACCGAACCGCCAGCCTCCGCCGTGGAACATGACCACCGCCGGCCGTCGGTCCGAGCCGGCCGCCGGCAGGTACGCGTCGAGGAGCAGCCGTTTCCCGTTGGCCGTGCCGTACTCGATGTCGCGGCGGACTTCGACTGCCTGGCCGACTGCCGGGCGGTCGGGGTGAGCCAGGGCCACAAGCGCCAACGCGCCGGCCAGGGCGGCCATGGAACGGCGGCGCACGGTCAGAAGTCCGCGTTCCTCGGGGTTCGGGGGAACGGGATGACGTCGCGGACGTTGGCCATGCCGGTGATGTAGGCCACGGTCCGCTCGAAACCGAGGCCGAATCCGGCGTGGGGGACGGTGCCGTAGCGCCGCAGGTCGCGGTACCACCAGTAGGCCTCCCGGTCGAGGCCCAGCTCCCCGATGCGGCCGTCGAGCACGTCGAGGCGCTCCTCGCGCTGGCTGCCGCCGATGATCTCCCCGATGCCCGGCGCCAGCACGTCCATGGCCGCCACCGTCCGCCCGTCGTCGTTGACGCGCATGTAGAACGCCTTGATGTCCTTCGGGTAGTTCATGACCACCACCGGGCGGCCCACCAGCTGCTCGGTCAGGTAGCGCTCGTGCTCGGACTGCAGGTCCATGCCCCAGCTGACCGGGAACTCGAACCGGGCGCCCCCCTCGACCGCCCGGGACAGCGCGGTGACCGTGTCGGAGTAGTCCATGCGCTCGAAGGTGGAGGCGACGAGCTTCTCGAGGCGGTCGATGCACCCGGGGTCGATGCGCTCGGCGAAGAAGCGCATGTCGTCGGACCGTTCGTCGAGGACCGCGCTCACCACGTACTTCAGGCACGCCTCGGCCAGGTCGGCATTGTCGGAAAGGTCGGCGAAGGCGATCTCGGGCTCGACCATCCAGAACTCGGCGAGGTGGCGGGCGGTGTTGGAGTTCTCGGCCCGGAAGGTGGGGCCGAACGTGTACACCCGGCTCATCGCCAGGCAGTACGCCTCCACGTTGAGCTGTCCCGAGACCGTCAGATGGGTCTCACGTCCGAAGAAGTCCTGGCTGAAGTCGACTGCGCCGTTGCCCTGGGCGCGGGGGAGGTTGGCCACGTCGAGGGTGGAGACGCGGAACATGGCCCCGGCCCCCTCGGCGTCGTTGGCGGTGATGATCGGCGTGTGGATCCAGCAGAATGACCGGTCGTCGAAGAAGCGGTGCAGCGCCATCGACAGGCAGTGCCGCACCCGGGCCACCGCACCGAAGGTGTTCGTGCGCGGCCGCAGGTGGGCGACTTCACGCAGGTACTCGAACGAGTGCTGCTTGGGCGTGACCGGGTAGGTCTCGGGGTCGCTCACCCAGCCCACGACCTCGACGTCGTCAGCCTGGATCTCCGTCGCCTGCCCCTTGCCCTTCGACTCGACGAGTGTCCCGGAGACGATCACCGAGCAGCCCGTCGTGAGGCGCACGACCTCGCTCTCGAAGTTGGCGAGCGAGGCCCGGGCGACGACCTGGATGGCGTCGAAGCAGGAGCCGTCGTGCACGGTCACGAACGACAGACCGCCGCCCGCCTTCGAGTCCCGCCGGCTGCGCACCCAGCCCTTCACCACCACCGGGGACCCCACCGCCACCCGGCCATGGAGCGCGTCGGCGACGAGCACGTGGGCCGGCGGATTCACTCCTGCATCACCGAGAGGATGTTCCCGGCTGGGTCCTTGAACCACGCGATCCGTGGGCCGGAGCCCGGCCGGGCGATGCCCCGCTGGTCCTGAACCAGTCCGTCGTACCGTTCCATGGTGATCCCCTCCTCGGCCAGGGCGGCGACCGTGGCGTCGATGTCGGGCACCGGGAAGTTCAGGACCGTGAAAGTCGCCGGCTGGTGGTCGGGCTTGGGGTAGAGGAACACGGTGCCACCGAAGGCCAGGTTGAGCGTGAGGCCCTCGGGACGCTGCCCGACGTCCAGGCCGAGAATCCCACGGTAGAACCGCTTGGCCGCGTCGATGTCGTCGACGGAGTACCCGCTGAACGCCCTGCTTTCCTTCAACAATGCCGATCCTCCTCGTGATTGCCTGGCGGTGCGGCGTATGGCAGCGAGCGTAGGCCGGTCGCCGCCCGGCGTACGCTCGACGCCATGGATCCCAGGACGGTGGCCGACCAGCTGGACCGGCTGCAGCTCGTCGACGTGCGTTATGCCAGCGAGTGGCAGGTCGGTCACATCGACGGCGCGGTGAACATCCCCGAGGAGGACCTGCCGGATCGGGTGGACGAGCTCGACCGCCACCGGCCGGTCGTGACCGTGTGCCGGGCCGGCACCCGCAGCGATGACGCAGCCGAGTGGCTCCGGGGCCAGGGGTTCGACGCCCAGAGCCTCGACGGCGGGATGCTGTCCTGGAAGTGGGCCGGTCTGCCCATCACCGGAGCCATCGCGCAGCCGGAACCGAAGGAGGCGCTCAGCTCCCCGGAGATGCAGAAGCTGCACAACGACTTCCTGGAGATCGCCCTGGCCGTGCAGGAGCGCTTCGGCGTGGGCGTCCAGCCCTCCGAGGAGGAGATCCGGGGGTTCCTGCGGGAGCGCCTGATCAGCGAGGGTCGTTCGCCGGAGGAGGCCGACACCTTCCTCGCCGAAATGGGCGGGGAGTAGGACAGCCTGGCCGGTAACGTCGGTGCCGTGAGCACTCCAGTCGCCGAGCTGGGCCGGCGGGCCAAGGATGCGTCCCGCGTGCTGGCCACTGCGTCCACACCGGCCAAGGACGCGGCGTTGGCGGCAGCGGCCGACCTGCTCGTGCAGCGGACGGCGGAGATCCTCGAAGCCAACGCCACGGACGTGGCCCGGGCTGAGGCGTCGG
Source organism: uncultured Acidimicrobiales bacterium (assembly GCA_902805665.1). GTDB lineage: Bacteria > Actinomycetota > Acidimicrobiia > Acidimicrobiales > AC-14 > CADCTB01. The sequence goes on along the minus strand of CADCTB010000162.1, from coordinate 43,437 downwards.
GCACCGCGGCCACCGTCGTCGACCGCCTCCGGCTGACCCCCGCCCGGGTCGAAGCCATGGCCGACGGCCTCCGCCAGGTCGCCGCCCTGCCGGACCCGGTGGGCGAGGTGGTGGGCGGGTGGACCCGTCCGAACGGGCTGCTGATCGAGAAGGTGCGGGTGCCCCTGGGCGTGGTCGCCATCATCTACGAGAACCGCCCCAACGTGACCAGCGACGCCTTCGGGCTCTGTCTCAAGTCGGGTAACGCCGCCTTCCTCCGGGGGTCGGGGGCGGCGCTGGCGTCCAACATGGCCGTGGCCGGCGCGCTGCGCGAGGGCCTGGACAAGGCGGGGCTCCCTGCCGACTCCCTGGTCCTGGTCGACGATGTCCGCCACGAGGCCGCGGTCGAGTTCATGCGCCTGCGGGAGTACATCGACTGCCTCATCCCCCGGGGCGGCCCGTCGCTCATCAAGGCGATCCTGGAGAATGCCACCGTCCCCTACGTGATCGACGGAGACGGCAACTGCCACGTCTACATCGACGCGTCCGCCGACCTCGACCAGGCGCTCGACATCGTGGTCAACGCCAAGACCCAGCGACCTTCCGTCTGCAACGCGGCCGAGTCGCTCGTCGTCCATTCCTCGGTGGCCGCCGAGTTCCTTCCCCGGGCCGCCGCGGCCCTGAGCGGTGTGGAGCTGGTGGGCGACGACCGGGCGCAGCAGCTGGACCCCTCTATCGCGGTCGCCACCGACGACGACTTCGGCAGGGAGTTCCTCGACCTGCGGATGTCGGTGGCCGTCGTCGACTCGCTCGACCAGGCCATCGCCCACGTCAACCACTACGGCACCGGCCACACCGAGGCCATCTGCACCACCGACCTGGCTGCCGCCGGGCGCTTCACCCGCGAGGTCGACGCCGCGGCGGTGGTCGTGAACGCCTCCACCCGCTTCACCGACGGCGAGCAGTTCGGCTTCGGCGCCGAGATCGGGATCAGCACCCAGAAGCTCCACGCCCGAGGGCCGATGGGGCTGCGGGAGCTGACCACGGTCAAGTACGTGATCCACGGCGACGGGCAGGTGCGTGGGTAGCTCTCCGAGTGGCGGCTCCCGGTTCGAGTCCGTCGGGGCGGTGCGCGAGGGCCTTTCCGGTGTCGACTACCTGGCCGACGAGGCCACGGCCGGCGTGGTGTACCTGGCCGACCGGCTCGACAAGCCGGTGCTGGTCGAGGGACCGGCGGGCACGGGCAAGACGGAGCTGGCCAAGTCGGTCGCCCGCTGGGCCGGCAGCCGCCTCATCCGCCTCCAGTGCTACGAGGGGCTCGACGAGTCCAAGGCGCTGTACGAGTGGAACTACCGCAAGCAGCTGCTGCGCATCCAGGCCGGCGAGAGCTCGGGCACCACGTGGTCCGATCTCGAGGACGACATCTTCACCGAGGAGTTCCTTCTGTCCCGCCCCCTGCTCGAGGCCATCCGGGCCGACGAGCCGGTGGTCCTCCTGATCGACGAGGTCGACCGGGTGGAGGTGGAGACGGAGGCTCTCCTGCTCGAGGTGCTCTCCGACTGGCAGGTGTCGGTGCCGGAGATGGGGACGGTGTCGGCGACCCGCATCCCGCTGGTCTTCCTGACCTCGAACGGCACCCGCGACCTGTCGGAGGCGCTGAAGCGCCGCTGCCTCTATCTGCACCTCGACTATCCGAGCGTGGAGCGGGAGCGGGAGATCGTGCTGGCCCGGGTGCCCGAGCTACCGGCCCACCTGGCCGGCGAGGTGGCCCGCATCGTGCGCAGCCTGCGCCTGCTCGACCTGCGCAAGCCGCCGTCGGTGTCCGAGACGCTCGACTGGGCCCGCACGCTGGTCATCCTCGGCGTCGACGAGCTCGACGCCGACGTGACGGAGTCGACCCTGCACGTCCTCCTCAAGCACCGGGCCGACATCGCCGCCGCGGCCCGAGAGCTCAAGACGGCGGGCTAATCATGCTCGACCTGCTGGCCGGCTTCGTCGGCGAGCTGCGGGCGGCCGGGCTGCCGGTGTCGCTCACGGAGAACATCGACGCCATGGACGCGGTGCGCCACGTCCCCCTCGACGACCGGCCCGCACTCCGGGCGGCGATGGCGGCCACCATGGTCAAGCGGCCCGAGCACCGGCCCGCCTTCGACGCCGTGTTCGACGCCTTCTTCTCGCTGGCCCCGGCCGTGGCCGATGGCGACGACGACACCGACCTGTCCGCTCTTCTCGACGAGGCGCTGCGCTCCGGCGACGAGGAGGCCGTCCGCCGGCTGGCCCACCTGGCGGTGGCCCGGCTGGCCGGCATGGAGGAGGGCCGCGGCGTGCGGGGCAGCGCGTACGTCTTCAAGACCATGCGCTCGCTCGACGTGGAGGGAGCGCTGGCCCGGCTGCTGGCCGGCGCCGGGTGGCTGGAGCGCGACGACCTCGCCGCCGCCGGGCAGCGCATCCGCGACGAGGTGGAGGCCGAGGTCCGCCGGCGGCTGGTGGCCGACCGGGGCCCGCAGGCAGTCGCCCGCTCCGTGCGCCGCCCCCTGCCCGAGGACGTCGACTTCCTCCACGCCAGCCGCGAGGACCTGGCCGCCCTGCAACGGTCGCTGCGCCCGCTCGCCCGGCGCATGGCCGCTCGGCTGGCCCGTCGCCGGCGCCTCGGTCGCCACGGCCGCCTGGACTTCCGGCGGACGCTGCGCCGGTCCTTGTCGACCGGTGGGGTTCCCGCCGACCCGCGCTTCCGCCGGCCCCATCCGCACAAGCCGGAGATCGTCGTCCTGGCCGACGTGTCCGGTTCAGTGGCCACCTTCGCCCGCTTCACCCTGCAGCTCGTCCACGCCCTGGCGGGTGAGTTCTCCGCCATCCGCACATTCGTCTTCATCGACGGGATCGACGAGGTCACCCACCTCTTCGCCGGCGCCGACGACCTGGCCGCCGCCCTTGTCCGGGTCCACGAGGAGGCCGACGTGGTGGCCGCCGACGGCCACTCCGACTACGGGCGGGCGCTCGAGACGTTCTGGGCCCGGTGGGGTCGGGAGATCACGCCCCGCACGTCGGTCGTGATCCTCGGGGACGCCCGCAACAACTACCACGCGTCGTCGGCCGGGGTGCTCGGCGACCTGCGCCGCCGTGGACGTCGGCTGTGGTGGTTGAACCCCGAGCCGCGCTCCTACTGGGACACCGGCGACTCCATCGTCGCCGAGTACGCAGTCCATTGCGACGGCGTCTTCGAGTGCCGCAACCTGCGCCAGCTCGAGGCGTTCGTGTCCCAGATCGGGTGACCCGCCGGCTCCTGGCACTCCCGGCGGTAACGGGGGCGATCGCCGTGGTTGCCGCCACGGCCAAGGGCCTGTACGTGAGCCCTGACGCGGTGTTCTACGTGGGCACCGCCCGCAACTGGCTCGACGGTCGCGGCTTCACCCCGCCTGCGGGTCTGCCTCCGCTCGAGCATTTCCCGCCGCTGTTCACCGTGGTCCTCGCCGCCCTGGGCAAGGTCGGCATGGATCCGCTGACGAGCGCCCGGGTGGTCAACGGCCTGGCCTTCGCCGGCATCGTGCTGTTGGTCGGTGTGGTCGTACGGCGCCAGACCGGCTCCTTCCCGGCCGCGCTGGTGGCAGGCGTTCTGGCCTCGGCCGCCGTCGACCTCCTCACCTATTCGGCATCCGCGTTGAGCGAACCGCTGTTCATCCTGCTGGGCATCTCGGGGCTCGTCGTGCTGGCTGCCTACCTCGACCGACCTCGTCCCATCCTGCTGGCCGCAGCCGCGGCGCTGGTGGGCGCCGCCTTCCTCACCCGCTACGTCGGGATCGCCCTGGTGGCGGCCGGGGTCGCCGCGCTGCTGTGGCGGCGGCGTTGGGTCGCCGCCGGGCTGTTCGGAGCGGTGTCCATGGCTCCCGTGGCCGCCTGGATCGTGTGGGCGGGCACTCGGGGGCCGAGCGACCGCACCGTCACCCTCCACGTCTTCGGAGGGGAGTATCTGGGCCAGGCGGCCCGGCCGTTGTCCCGCTGGCTCGTCCCGTGGCCCAAGCCGCCAGTCGGGCTGGTGCTGGCCATCCTTCTGGTGGCAGGCGGCGTCGCCCTCGCCCGGCGGCTCCCGGCCGCCCGTCGCCCCACGCCTGCGTTGTCGTGGCTGCTGATTGCGTTCGCCATCGCCTACCTCGCCGCCCTTCTCGCCAACCGGGCCCTCACCGATGCCACCGGCCGCCTCGACGCCCGCTTCCTGGCGCCCCTGCACGTGGTCGCCATCCTCCTCGTCGTCCCCGCGCTGCACCGTCGGACGTTGCCGAAAGCTGCGCTGGCGCTCGCCGGCGTGCTCGTCCTGGGCCAGGTCGTCGACGCCGTGGCCTGGACCGCCGGCGGCCTCACCGACGAGAGCGTCCAGCGCCGGGGGTACACCGCTGCCGCCTGGGAGCGGTCGCCGATCGTGGCCGAACTCGCCGGAACCGAGGCGCCGGTCTACACCAACGGCTTCGACGCCCTGTTCCTCCACACCGGCCGGTCGAGCATCCCCATCCCGGCCGAGAAGGACTACCTGACGGGGCGCCCCAACCCCCGCTACGCCGACGAGCTGGCCACCATGCGGATGACCGGCGGCTACCTCGCCTACTTCGACGCCGTCACCTTCCGCCGGTCCTTCCTCCCCTCACGGGCCGAGCTCGAGGCCGCCCTCCCCCTCGAGGTGGTGCGCACCGAACCCCTGGGCACCCTCTACCGCATCCGGTAACCTGCGACCGCCCTTCCCCCTCCATCCCGGTGCATTGCGCGTCGTGATTCGGGCCGAAAACGTCGATTTCACGACGCGGAATGCACCCAGAGTGCGAGGGGCGAGATGAGACGGCTGTTCACGAACGACGAGCACACCGAAGCTGCGTTGCGTTGGGGCGAGCGGACGGGCCAGTGGCGACGGGTCGACCGGAGGGTCTGGGCGGAGGGGCCGGAGGACGTTTGCGAGCTCGACCGGGCGCGGGCCGTGGTGATGGCGACGGGCGGCGTCGCCAGCCATCACCTGGCCGGCGTGTTGCACGGGCTTGACTCGGTGCGGCTCGATGGGATCTGGGTGACGCTGCCACGTACAGCCAACGGTCGTCGGGCCCGCGTCAGTCGACGGACGCTTCTGGCGGAACGGATCGTGAGCGTGGCTGGTGTCGGCTGCACGGATGGGCTGCAGACGCTGGTGGACCTGACCCGTTCGTTGTCCGATCTGGTGTGGGAGCAGGCGATGGAGTCGGCGCTGCGGAAGGGGCTCACCTCCGTCGCCGCGTTGGAGGAAGTAGGAACGATGCGAGCCAAACGGGTGCTCGCCCTTCGGCCGGTCGGGGCGCCGCCTACCGAGAGCCTGTTGGAGACGCTCATGGTGCAGCTGGCACGGAGGGTCCCGGGGTTGCCGGAGCCGGTGAGGCAGTTCCCCGTGGAGGAGGCCCACGCCCGGCTCGACCTGGCGTGGCCGGAGCTCGGGCTGTTCGTCGAGCTCGACGGGCAGCACCACAAGGACCAGCCGGTCTACGACTCGCGGCGGGAGACGGCGGTGGTAGCCGCGACGGGCTGGCTGTGCGGACGCTTCACCTGGACCGAGGTGGTCCGGGTCCCGCACTCAACGGCTCGCCGGCTGGGAGCGCTCGCCGACCAGGCCCGGCGACGGCCGGTTCAGCCTCCGCGCAGCAGTTCGGCGACCCGGTAGGCCAGGTCCAGCGACTGGCGGCCGTTGAGCCGAGGGTCGCAGGCGGTGAGGTACCGCAGGTCGAGCTGGCTGTCGAGGACCTCTTCGGCCCCGCCCAGGCACTCGGTGACGTCGTCTCCGGTCAGTTCCACGTGCACGCCCCCGGGCCAGGTGCCTTCGGCCCGGTGAGCTCGAAAGAAGGCGCCGATCTCGGCCAGGACGCGGTCGAGGTGGCGGGTCTTGCGGCCCCCTGCGCTCACGAACGTGTTGCCGTGCATGGGGTCGCAGACCCAGAGGACCGGGTGACCCGAGTCGCGCACGGCGCGTATCAGCGGGGGCAGCAGCTCCTCGACCCGGTCGGCGCCCAGGCGGGTGATGAGGCTGAGCCGCCCTGGGATCCGGTCGGGGTTCAGGCGCTCGCAGAGCTCGAGGACCTCGTCGGGCGTCGAGGTCGGGCCCAGCTTCACGCCGATCGGGTTGTTGATGCCCCGGAAGAACTCGAGGTGGGCGCCGTCGTGCTGGCGGGTGCGGTCGCCGATCCAGACCAGATGGGCCGAGCAGTCGTACCAGAGCCCGGTGAGGGAGTCCTGCCGGGTCAGCGCCTCCTCGTAGCCCAGGATGAGCGCCTCGTGGCTGGTCCAGAAGTCGACCTGGTGCAGCGTGGCCTCTGACGACAGGTCGATGCCGCAGGCGGCCATGAACCGCAGGGCCCGCTCGATGCCGGCGGCGATGCGCTCGTAGCGCTGGCCCTCGGCGCTGGTGGCCACGAACTCCTGGTTCCAGGTGTGGACCTGGTTGAGGTCGGCGAACCCGCCCTTGGTGAAGGCCCGCAGCAGGTTCAAGGTGGACGCCGACTGGTCGTAGGCCCGCTGCAGCCGACCGGGGTCGGGAATGCGCGAGCTGGCGTCAGCGGTCATGTCGTTGACCATGTCGCCCCGGTAGGCGGGGATCACGACGCCGTCCACCACCTCGGTGGCCGACGACCGCGGCTTGGCGAACTGGCCGGCGATCCGCCCCATCTTCACCACCGGCACGCCAGCCCCGTAGGTGAGGACCACCGCCATCTGGAGGATGACTTTCAGCTTGTCGCGGATGACATCGGCGGTGAAGTCCTCGAACGACTCGGCGCAGTCGCCGGCCTGGAGCAGGAACGCCTTGCCCGCGGCCACCTCGGCCAGGGTCGACGTGAGCTGGCGCACCTCGCCGGCGAAGACCAGCGGCGGCCGGGTGCTCAACCGCTTCAGGACGTCGTCGAGCGCGCCTTGGTCGGGCCAGTCCGGCTGCTGGGCAGCAGGGAGGGCCCGCCAGCTGCTGGGCGTCCAGGACGAGGCTTCGGTGGTCATTGCCGTGGGCACAAGGGTAGAGCCCTCGCCCCCGCTCCGTAGAATCGATTTCATCGCTGAGCGACTGGGCATTCTGGGAGGGACGTTCGACCCCGTCCACACCGCTCACCTGGTGGCTGCGGTGAACGTCCGCCACGCCCTCTCCCTCGACCGGATCCTGCTCGTGGTGGCCAACGCGCCCTGGCAGAAGAGCGCCCGCCGGATCACCCCTGCGGCCGACCGCCTGGCCGTCGTCGAGGCCGCGGTCGCGGGCACCGAAGGGGTCGAGGCCAGCGCCATCGAGATCGACCGGGGCGGCGAGTCCTTCACCGCCGACACGCTCGAGCAGCTGACGGCTGAGGACCCCGATCGCGAGCTGTTCCTGGTGGTCGGCGCCGACGTGGCCGCCGACCTCCACACGTGGCGGCGCCCCGACGTGGTGGCCCGGCTGGCGACCCTGGCGGTGGTCAGCCGGGGCGGGCGGGGCCCGGTCGACATCGGACCACCGTGGCGAGCCGAACACGTGGCCATCCCGGCCCTGGACATCTCCAGCTCCGATCTCCGGGCCCGGGCGGCCGACGGCCGTCCACTCGACCACCTCGTTCCCCTGCCCGCAATTGCCCGCATCCGCCAACTCGGCCTGTACTCTGGAGACACATGACGACGACTGCCGACCAGGTCCGCGAGTGGGCGCGGACCGCGGCCCGGGCCGCGTCGGCCAAGGGCGGTGAGGACACCGTCATCATCGAGGTGGGCCTGGTGCTGGCCATCACCGACGCCTTCGTGATCACGTCCGGCCGCAACGGCCGCCAGGTCAAGACCATCGCCGAGGAGGTCGAGGCCAAGCTCAAGGTCGAGGGCGGGATCAAGCCCATCCGGGTCGAGGGCCTGGGCGACAGCCAGTGGATCCTCCTCGACTACGGCGACCTCGTGGTCCACGTCTTCCTCGACGAGACCCGCGAGTACTACGACCTCGAGCGCCTGTGGTCCGACGCCCCTCGGGTGGCCTGGGAGGACGAGGCGGCCCGCAACTAGCGGGCCGGGCGACTCAGGCCCGTTCGAGCGCTTCGCGCACGGCGGCCCGGGCGTCGTCGACGCTCATCGCCACCAACTCGGGCAACGACTTGCCCAGACCGGCCACCACCCGGTCGGCCAGGTAATAGCCGACCCGCCACTTGCCGTCCACGAGGCCGCCTCCGAAGAACGTCTCGATGGCCTCGGGGATGTCGAGTGCGGCCCGCACGTGCTTGCGTAGTTCTTCGACGTGCTGCTGGCACCACGGCAGCCAGTCCTGCGCCTCCGGATGGCCGTACCAGAAGTAGTCGATCTCGGGCGCGTCAGGGACGGCGGCCCTCGATATTTGGGTGGCCAGGCCCTCGGAGAACACCATCCACGCCATGTCGTCGTCGGGAGCGGTCTGGCCGGCCTGCTCCAGGGCGATCTCATGCCACCCGTGGCTCCCCTCGTGGGCGACGAGGACCCGCGTGCCTTCGGGCGACTGGAACCACTCGAGGCAGTGGAAGACGGCGACATCGTCACCCAGGCGACCCACCACCGAGTTGGTGGTGAACGTCCCGACCATGAGCACGTGGACGGGGGAGGGATCGGGAGCCAGGCCCAGGAGGTCGGCAAGGCTCGGGTCGATCTCCTCGATCATCTCCGTCATGATCGGAACGGCGTCCTTGACCCGCTTGCGGATCTCCGAGAGCTCCCGGACCATCGCGGCCATGCCGCCCTGCTCGCCGCCCGTGGCCTCGTCGAACGCCCGGAACACGTCGACGTTCGCGGCCTGGTAGTGGCTCTTCCACAGGAGCTCCCGACGCAACGGGCTCTCCAGCCCGGCTTTGCGGGCGAAGGCCTCGAAGGCCGGGATGGTGTCTCGGATGCGGGCGATGGAGGGAGTCTACGGATTGTGCGGCGGGCCGAGAGTCGAAACGGATTGCCTCTTGCGCCCGGCCTGAGTCTCGGTACTCTTGGGCAGCGGAGAGCCGCGGCAAACTGGGTGTCACGGCGGAGGGGAAGCCAATGATCCGGTTGCTCGGCGGAGGCCTGATCGGCTTCCTGCTCATCGCGTTGTGGATCTACTGCATCTTCGACGTGATCTCGACCGACGAGGTCCTGATCCGCAGCCTGCCCAAGATGGCATGGCTCATCATCGTCATCATCCTGCCCGATATCGGCTCCATCGCATGGCTGGCCCTGGGCCGGCCGGTGTTCGCCGGCTGGCGGCCCGGGGACACCGGGGGCCGGGAGACCCGTCGTGTCGTCGGTCCTGAGGACCGGGCGGATTTCTCGTCGAGCTCCAAGCCACCGGACACCGATCGGCTGGAAGCCTGGGAGGCCGACCTGCTCCGTCGCGAGCAGGAGCTGCGTCGCCGCAAGCCCGAGGACCCGCCTTCGCCGCCGGCTTGGTAAGCGCCTACGCTGGCTCGGTTCGCTTCTCGCTTGTAAAGGAAAACCATTGGCCAAGACCCTTATCGTCCAGCTCACGTGTGACCGGTGCAAGGCGGAGAAGGGCGACAATGTCGACGGTGCCGAGACGGTGACGTTCGGCTTCGACGGCTACGACTACAGCCTCGATCTTTGCAAAGAGCACAGCGAGGACTTCCACAACACCATGCAGGGGCTGATCGGCTGGTCGTCGGACCGCACTCGTTCGGGCGGCGCCCGCCGCGCCAGGCGCGCGGCCTCCGGCGACGACGCCGGAGCGTCCGCCGGCGCGGCATCGTCGCCCCGGTCGTCGGCCGACCGTGAGCGGCTCAAGGCCATCCGGGACTGGGCCCGCCAGAACGGCCACCCCAACCTGGGTGACCGGGGCCGGGTGCCACAGGCCATCGTGGCGGCCTACGACGCCGCCCACTGAGAAGAGTTGCTTTGGCAAGAGAGGGCCCGAAACCGGGCCCTCTCTTCATCTGGTGGAGCTGGAGGGAATCGAACCCTCGTCCGCTCGGTGCAAACTCCCCGTGCTACGACCGTTCCCGAGATCTGGACCTGACGCTGTCCTCGTGCCGGGTCACGAACTGCTCGTCACGTCTGTTCCGTGAGGTCAGTCGGTCTTTGCCTACGTGTCAGCCGGTCTTTCCCGGCCGTCAACCCTCATTCTGTTCCCAAGGCAAAGGGTCGTCCTCGGCGTGCCCTCTCGGGTCGCAATAGCAGTGTCCCTAACGGTTTCTAGGCCGCGAGAGCGAACTGCTTGGTGTCGGTATCGGCACCTGTTTTTTTGCCCCGTTTATCGAGTCTGAGCAACTCGGGTCGCACGACAAGCCAACGGTCCCAGCGTCGAAACCAGTCAGCCCCAGATGGAAAGGTACGTACAGCACCCTCCATTCTACCGGCCTTTGGGGGACATGGCCTTCGCCGCTTCCCGGGCCGCGTCCCGTTCGGCGATGGCGTGGCGCTTGTCGTAGTTCTTGCGGCCCCGGGCCAGGCCGAGCTCGATCTTGGCCCGGCCCTCCTTGAAGTACACCGACAGCGGGACGATGGTCAGGCCCTCGCGCGCCGTGCGCTCGGCCAGCTCGTCGATCTCCCAGCGGTGCAGGAGCAGCTTGCGGCGACGCTCGGGCTCGTGGCCGCCGAAGCCGTCGGCCTGCTCGTAGGGGGCGACGTGCACGCCGACCAGCCACAGCTCGCCGTCATCCACCCGGGCGTGGGCGTCCTTGAGGACGATCTTGCCGTCCCGCAACGACTTCACCTCGGTGCCCACCAGGGCCATGCCCGCCTCGAACGTGTCGAGCACCTCGTAGTCGTGTCGGGCCTTGCGATTGCTGGCCACGACCTTCACACCCTTGCGGGAGCCGGCGGCGCCGTTGGGGGACACGGGCGGAGAGTACCCTCGGCCCCCGTGCTCCGGATCACCCGTGCCCACTGGCAAGCCATCATCGATCACGCCGTGGCCGAGGCCACCAAGCCGGCCGAGGCCTGCGGCCTCCTCGCCGGCGAGCTGGGCGACATCGACGTCAAAGCCGTCTACCCGTGCGGCAACGCGGCTCCGGCCGAGAAGCAGGACATGCTCTACGAGCTGGACTCGCACGACTACCTCAAGGCCGACCGCGACGCCCAGGCCAACGGGTGGGAGATCATCGGCGTGTACCACTCCCACACCCACACCGAGGCCCTGCCGTCGCCCACCGACATCGCCCAGGCCCCCGACCCGTCGTGGCACTACATCGTGGCCTCGACGCGGCTGCCGACACCAGTGGTCCGCTCGTTCACCATCGTCGACGGCGAGGTGGCCGAGGAGCCCCTCGTCCTCGAAAGGCCACCAGCTAAGTAAGATTTCGGTTTCGTCCCGTCTTTTCCGCTGGAGGCCTCCCGCTGTGCCTGTCGAAGTGCGCCTGCCCACCGTCCTCCGCCAGCACGCCGCCGGCCAGTCGTCGGTGAAGGCCAACGGTTCGACCATCGGTGAGGTGTTCGAGGACCTGGTCCGGCAGTTCCCGCTGCTGTCCGGCCAGGTCATCACCGAGGACGGGGCACTGCACAAGTTCGTGAACGTCTACCGGAACGACGACGACGTGCGTTTCCTGGACAAGCTGGCCACGCCGGTGGCCGATGACGACGTGGTCACCATCCTGCCGGCCGTCGCCGGGGGCTGAGGCCGGCCCACATCCCTTTGGCCGCCTACGGCTCGATCCTCGACGCCATCGGCAACACGCCGCTGGTCGACGTCAGCCAGCTCAGCCCCAACCCCGCCGTCCGCATCCTGGCCAAGCTCGAGGGCCAGAACCCGGGCGGGTCCGTCAAGGACCGCATCGCCCTCAACATGATCGAGGAGGCGGAGGCGGACGGCACGCTGAAGCCGGGGCAGACCCTGCTCGAGCCGTCGTCGGGCAACACCGGGATCGGCCTGGCCATGGTGTGCCGGATCAAGGGATACAAGCTGCGCATCGTCCTGCCTGAGAACGTCTCGATCGAGCGCCGCCAGCTGCTCGAGATCTTCGGCGCCGAGATCGTGCTCTCGCCCGGGTCCGAGGGCTCCAACGGGGCGGTTCGGATGGCGGAGAGGCTGGCCAAGGAGTCGCCCGAGCTCGCCTTCCTGTTCCAGTACGGGAACCCGGCCAACCCGGGGGCCCACGTCAAGGGGACCGGGCCGGAGATCTGGCGCGACTGCCCGGAGGTCACCCACATCGTCGCCGGCTTGGGCACCGCGGGAACGCTGATGGGTCTCGGCCGTTACCTCAAGGAGCGCAACCCGGCGATCCAGATGTGGGCCGTCGAACCGCCGGCCGGCGAGATCGTCGAGGGCCTGCGCAACCTCGACGACGGGTTCGTGCCGCCGATCTACGACCCCGACATGCTCGACCGCAAGATCATCGTCCGGCCCAAGGAGTCCATCGAGTGGACCCGCCGGCTGGTCACCGAGGCCGCCATCTTCGCCGGCATCTCCTCCGGCGCGGCCATGGCGGGTGCGGCCAAGGCGGCCGCCCTGCTCGACGAGGGCGTCATCGTCACGATCCTGGCCGACGGCGGGTGGAAGTACCTCTCCACCGGCGCCTGGACCGATGACATCGACGAGGTCGTGGAGCGGGCCAAGAAGATCGTGTACTTCTGAGGCTCAGCTCTCGCAGGCGATGCCGTCGCCATCGGCGTCGAGCCGGTGCACGTCTCGTCCCACCACCCGGAAGCGCTTGGCCGTGATGTCGCCGCAGTCGACGTCCGCCCCGCTGGGGATGCAGGCGCCGGCGTAGTTCGGGTCACAACCGGCGCCCACGGCGGGGACGGGGGCGGCGGCCCGGGGCGCGGTGGTGGCGGGTGCCCGGGTCGAGGGGACGGAGGTCGTGGGCCGGGCGGTGCTCGGGCTGACCCGGATCGTCGTCGACGTGGTCGACGACGTCGTGGACGTCGTAGGGGCACTCGTCGTCGTGGTGACGACCGGCAGCTCCGCGGCGACGCGCACGGGACCGTTCGAGTCCTCGGCGGCCGAACCGCAACCGGTCAACAGCACGAGCAGGACCACACCGCCAAGTCGACGCATGTGAGTCGTTATCGGCACCTGAGGGGCGGGCCTTGAGCGATCACCTAGCCTCCCGATGGTGGACGACCGGCCCATAGGTGTGTTCGACAGCGGCTTCGGTGGCCTCACCGTCGCCCGGGCCATGATCGACCTGCTCCCCGCCGAGGACCTCGTGTACTTCGGCGACACCGCCCGCTACCCGTACGGTCCCCGGCCCCTGGACGAGGTGCGCGAGTTCGCCCTCCAGGTGACGCGGCTACTGGTCGAGCGCCACGACGTGAAGATGGTGGTGGTCGCCTGCAACACCGCGGCGGCCGCCGCCCTCGAGCTGCTCCGGTTCGAGTGCGAGGTGCCCGTGGTCAGCGTGGTGGACCCGGGAGCACGGGCGCTGGTCCGGGCGACCCGCAGCGGGAACGTCGGCGTCATCGGCACGGTCGGCACCATCGGCTCGGGCGCATACCAGCGGGCGGTGCGGGCCACCCGGGCCCCCGTGGAGCTCAGCTGTGCCGCGTGCCCGGGGTTCGTGGAGTTCGTGGAGCGGGGGGAGACCGACAGCGAGCAGGTGCACGTGCTGGCCGAGCGTCTGCTCGCCCCCCTGGTGGAGGCCAAGGTCGACACGCTCCTGCTGGGCTGCACGCACTACCCGTTCCTGGCCCGCACGATCGGCGACGTGATGGGCCGCGATGTCGTCCTGGTGGACTCGGCCGACGAGACCGCGTTCGAGGTGCGCTCGATCCTCGCCGACACCGGTCTGGGGCGGCGGTCGGCGGCGAAGGGCGCCCATCGGTTCGTGTCGTCCGGCGACGTGGCATGGTTTCGGGCGCTCGGCAGCCGGCTCCTCGGCCCCGAACTCGACGGGGTGGAGGGTTGGGAGTGGGACTGAGTGTGACGGTGCTCGGGTGCTCCGGGTCCTACCCGGGCCCGGGTGGCGCGTGCAGCGGTTACCTGCTCGACGACGGCACCACGCGCGTCTGGCTCGACGCCGGGTCGGGCACACTGGCCAACCTGCAGCGCCACATCGGTGTCGACCAGCTCGACGCCATCGTCCTCAGCCACGAGCATCCCGACCACTGGAGCGACCTCGAGGGCTGGCGGATCGTGTGGCAGTACCGGCTCGAGCGGACGACTGGCTTCCCGGTCTACGCGCCCGCCGGTCTCCGGGCGCACACCTACGAGCCCGACTCTCCGGCGTTCACCTGGCACGACGTCACCAACGGCGACAAGGTGACGGTCGGCACGATGGACCTCACCTTTTCCCGGACCGACCACGGCCCTGAGACGTTGGGTACGCGGGTCGACGCCGGCGGCCGGTCGCTCGGCTACTCGGCCGACACAGGCCCGGCCTGGTCCCTCGGGGCCCTTGGCTCCGGGCTCGATCTGGCACTCTGCGAGGCCACCATGACAACCGAGGAGGAAGGCACGTTGCAGCATCTCAGCGCCCGGCAGGCCGGTTCGACGGCCAAGGCCGCGGGCGCCGGCCGGCTCGTCCTCACCCACCTGTGGTCCGAGCACGACCCCGAGCAGTTGCGGCGCGACGGCGCGGCGGCGTTCGGTGGACCGGTCGAGGTGGCCACCGTCGGCGCCCGGTACGAAGTATGAGGCGGGACGGCCGCCAGCCGGACGACCTGCGTCCGCTCACCTTCGACCGTGACTACACGGAGATGGCCGCCGGCTCGGTCCTCGTCTCGATGGGCAAGACCCGGGTCCTCTGCACCGCCTCGGTCGACGAGCGGGTGCCGCCGTGGATGCGGGGCAAGGGCACGGGCTGGGTGACCGCCGAGTACTCCATGCTCCCCGGGTCCACACCCGAGCGCAGCAACCGCGAGGTCAACAAGGGCAAGCCGTCGGGCCGGACCCAGGAGATCCAGCGGCTCATCGGCCGATCGCTGCGGTCGGTCACCGACATGAAGCTGATGGGGGAGCGACAGATCCTCGTCGACTGCGACGTCCTCCAGGCCGACGGCGGCACCCGGACCGCCTCGATCAGCGGGGCCTACGTCGCCCTCCACGACGCCTGCACCCGGCTGGTGGCGGCCGGAAAGCTGCCCGCCCATCCCCTGATCACCGCCTGCGCGGCCGTCTCGGTAGGCGTCGTCGACGCCGTGGCTCTCCTCGACCTCGACTACTCCGAGGACGTTCGGGCCGAGGTCGACATGAACGTCGTCATGACCGGCACAGGCCGGTTCGTGGAGGTGCAGGGGACCGCCGAGGGGCTGCCGTTCACCCGGGCCGAGCTCGACGACCTGCTCGGGTTGGCCGAGCACGGGATCGCGACGATCCTCGACGTCCAGGCCGACCTGCTGCTGAGCCCCCCTCCACCGCGGATGTGAAAGCCGTTCTGGCGACGGCCAACCCGGACAAGGCCCGGGAGCTGGCCGGGCTGCTCGAGGGCTTCGAGGTCGTCCCCCGCCCGCCGGATCTGCCAGACGTCGAGGAGACGGCCGACACGCTCGAGGGCAACGCCCGGCTCAAGGCCGAGGCGGTCATGGCGGCCACCGGCGAGCTGGCCGTGGCCGACGACACCGGCCTCGAGGTCGACGCCCTCGGCGGCCGGCCGGGCGTCTATGCCGCCCGCTACGCCGGGCCCGGCGCCACCTACGGCGACAACGTGGCCAAGCTGCTCGATGAGCTGACCGGGGTGCCGGTCGGCGACCGCCGGGCCCGGTTCCGCACCGTCGCGGTGGCGATGTTCGCCGACGGGCGGACGCTGGTGGCCGAGGGCACAGCGGAGGGCACCATCGCCGATGGGCCGAGGGGCGAGGGTGGCTTCGGCTACGACTCGGTGTTCGTGCCCGACGGTGGCGACGGGCGCACGTTCGCGGAGATGACACAGACCGAGAAGGCCGCGGTCTCCCATCGCGGCCGCGCCCTCCGCTCGCTGGCCGCCCAACTCCTACAAACCCTCCCCTGACGCGCAACGAGACACCGACCACTCGGTGTCTCGCGCGTTCTTCGTGCGTTCCACTCCTCCGGTCCGGGGCTGCAGGTCGGGACCGCCCATCGCGGCAGGAGCCGGTCCCGCTCCCCAGCAGCGGGGTAGGCCTCTGCACTGGCGGCTGAGACAGCCGGACGACGGCGAAGTGGCCGTCATGGCGCCCTGCCTATTCAGTCGGGCGGTCCGCTCTCCGTGCCCTCGGAGCTGGTGGCTGACATTCTCAGTACCTCCTTGGCTGCTCGAAGGAACCTTGTACGGGTGAGCGTCGCGCCGGCGCCCGCATGTGTCAACGCTTCATTTGGGCCGGCGCGACGATGGACGGGTGAGCGGTGCAGAGGAGCAACGGGCGGTCGAGGAGATCCCGGACGGCGACACGATCTGGCGCTTCGACACCGCGTTCCTGAAGTCCAACTGGACCTGCATCTGGGGCCGCGGCTGCCAGGGCATCCTCCCCGAGCCGGCCGAGCACCTGGGCCAGGGCTGCTGCTCCATCGGCGCCGAGCTGGACGGTGAGGAGGAGGCGATGACGATCAGCGCCCTGGCGGCGACGCTGGAGCCCTCCCGCTTCGAGCACCACGCGGACGCCCACGAGGCCGGCGTGTTCGCCGACGACAGCCGGAGCAGCACTCGGGTGGTCGACGGCGCGTGCATCTTCCTCAACCGCCCGGGGTTCCCGGGCGGCGCGGGTTGCGCGCTGCACCTCGAGGCCGTCCACTCCGGCGAGTCACCGACGGTGTGGAAGCCGTCGGTGTGCTGGCAGTTGCCGGTGAAGGTCGATTGGGAGCCGGGCGAGGGCGACACGGAGGTCGCCACCGTGCGGCACTGGGAGCGCCGGGACTGGGGCGCGGAGGGGGAGACGATGGCCTGGTGCTGCACCGAGGGGGAGCGGGCCTACGTGGGCGCCGCGCCGGTCGTCGAGTCCCTGGCCGAGGAGCTGGAGGCCATCGTCGGTCGCACCGTCTACGTGGAGCTGCGCCGCCGCCTGGCCGAGTAAGCACGCCTATCCGACGACGGTGCCCTCGGGGAGCAGGCGGGTCCCGTAGTAGACCTGCCAGGCGTGGTAGCCCAGGTAGGCCCGCTCGTCGGCCTCGATCTGCTGGGCGTAGGCGGTCACGGCCCGCACGTAGCGGGCGCTGTTGTTGTAGGCCCGCAGGGCCCGGGCCATGTCGGACGGGGCGCCGGTGGCTCGCAGATACCGAGCGGCGGCGTGGATGGAGTCGCGGCTCGACGTGATGTCGCCGCCCCGGCCGTAGATGTCCCAGGTGGTGGGGATGAACTGCATCGGGCCCTGAGCGCCGGCCGAGCTGTCGCCCTTGATGCGGCCCATCCGGGTCTCGACCAGGTGGATGGCGGCCAGGTACTCCCACCCGACGCCACCGGCTGCCGCCCCTGCCGCCTTGTACAGGGCCACCAGCTGGTCGGCCGGGTCGGGGGCCACGATGCGCCATTTGGGCAGTGGTGCGTCGGGCGGAGGGACGGGGGTGAGCGCCCTCAGCTCGCGGCCCGCGGACACGTTGGCCTGCACTGTCGCCTTGAAGCGCTCGGGGACCAGGGCGAGCACCTCGGCATCCCACTCGGGGTGGTCCACGAGGGTGCGGTACGCCTGCTGTTGGGCCTGGCCGAGGGCCAGAAGCTCAGAGGCCGGGGTGGCCGGGCTCCGGATCGCCGTCTCGGCGGCCGTGAGCGTGGACGCCAGCGTGGCCTGGGGGGTCAGCGTCGTCGTGGTGGTCGGGGCGACGGTGGTGGAGGGTGCGACCGCGGTGGTCGTGGTCGACGAGCGCCCGATGGCCACCGGGTCGTCGTCGGAGCAGGCGGTCAGCGCCAGGCAGGCCAGGACGGCGGCGGCGAGGCAACGAGTCGCGCCAGTGAAGCAAGGCATCGTCGGGGGACGCTATCGCCGGTACGGTTGACCCGTGACCCGCAAGTACCTGATCCGGACGTTCGGCTGCCAGATGAACGTCCACGACTCCGAGCGCCTGGCCGGGCTGCTCGAGGCCGATGGCATGGAGCCGGTCGACGACGTGGAGGACGCCGACGTCGTCGTCCTGAACACCTGCTGCATCCGGGAGAACGCGGACAACAAGCTCTACGGCACGCTCGGGCACCTGAAGTCGCTCAAGGACCGCAAGCCCGGCATGCAGATCGCGGTGGCCGGCTGCCTGGCCCAGAAGGACCGCGACGTCGTGCAGAAGCGGGCGCCGCAGGTCGACGCCGTCTTCGGCACCCACAACGTGGGCCGGGCGGCCGAGCTCCTGCACCAGGCGGCGGACACCGGCAGCCCGGTCATGGAGATCCTCGACGAGACGGCGCTCGACGAGGACGGCGCCTTCCCCTCGGCCCTACCCGTGCGGCGGGAGCTGCCGTACACCGCCTGGGTGAGCATCCAGATCGGCTGCGACAACTCCTGCGCCTTCTGCATCGTCCCGGCCGTGCGGGGCAAGGAGATCAGCCGGCCGTTCGAGATGATCGTCGAGGAGGTGCGGGGGCTCGCCGAGTCGGGCACCGTCGAGCTCACCCTGCTCGGCCAGAACGTGAACTCCTACGGGCGGGACCTCACCCGGAGACGGCCGCTGTTCGCCGAGCTCCTGCGCGCCGTGGGCGACGTCGACGGCATCCGCCGCGTGCGTTTCACCAGCCCCCACCCGAAGGACCTCCGACCCGAGACGATCGCGGCGATGGCCGAGTCGCCGGCGGCGTGCGAGCACCTCCACCTGCCGCTGCAGTCGGGCAGCGACCGCATCCTGGCCGCCATGCACCGCGGCTACACCGCCGCCCGCTACCTCGAGCGGCTGGCCGCAGCCCGGGCCGCCATACCCGACCTGGCAGTGACCACCGACGTCATCGTCGGCTTCCCGGGGGAGACCGACGATGACTTCGAGCGGACCCTCGAGGTGGTGGCCGAGGGCGCCTACGACAGTGCCTATACCTTCGTCTTCTCGCCCCGGCCCGGCACCGAGGCGGCACGCATGGTCGAGCGCTTCGTCGCCCCCGAGGTGATCGCCGAGCGGTTCGAGCGGCTGACGATCGTTCTCGAGCGCTCGGCCCTGGCCCGCCACCAGGCCCGGATCGGTCGGGTCGAAGAGGTCCTGATCGAGGGCCCGTCGAAGAAGGACCCCGCCGTCGCCACAGGCCGGACCCGGCAGAACAAGCTCGTGCACTTCCCGGTCGAGGGCCCCGTGCCGGCGGCCGGGACGTTCGCCGACGTGCGGGTCACCGGCTCGGCGGCCCACTTCTTACGGGGCGAGCTGATCGGGATCACCGCCCGCCCCCGGCACAAGACCCGCATCCCGGTGGCGGTGCTCTGAGTCGCCACCCTTGACCGCGCGCCACCTGGTCCTCGTCGGCCCCACCGCTTCGGGCAAGTCGGCGCTGGCGCTGGAGGTGGCCCGCCTGCTGGGTGACGTGGAGCTGGTCTCGGCCGACTCGATGCAGGTCTACCGGGGGATGGACATCGGCACGGCCAAGGCGACGCCGTCCGAGCAGCAGCAGGTGCCCCACCACCTCCTCGACCTGGCCGACCCGGCCGAGGACTACTCGGTTGCCCGTTTTCAGGCCGATGCCGCCGAGGCGATCGTGGGCATCGAGAGCCGCGGGCACCGGGCGCTGGTGGTGGGCGGCACCGGCCTGTACGTGCAGGCAGTCGTCGACGGCCTGGCCCTTCCCGGGGAGTGGCCCGAGCTGAAGGCCGAGCTGGAGGCCCAGCCCGTCGACCAGCTGCACCGCCGGCTGACCCGGGTCGACCCCCTGGCCGCCTCCCGCATCGAGCCCGGCAACGGACGACGGCTGGTTCGGGCCCTGGAGGTCACCCTCGGCAGTGGACGCCCGTTCTCGTCGTTCGGCCCCGGGCTGGGCGCCTACCCGCCCACCCGCTTCCGGCTGGCCGGCGTGTGGCTGCCGAGGCCGGTGCTGGCCGAGCGCATCGCCGTCCGCTACCGGGCCCAGCTCGAGAACGGCTTCCTCGAGGAGGTCCGGCGGCTGCAGGGCCACATGTCCCGCACGGCCCGGCAGGCCCTCGGCTACCGGGAGCTGCTGGCCCACCTGGCCGGCGCCTCGACGCTGGAGGAGGCCGTCGCCGCCGCCACCAGCCGGACGAGACAGTTCGCCCGCCGCCAGCGAGCGTGGTTCCGGCGCGACCCCCGCATCACCTGGCTGGGTGCTCCCGGCAATCCGGTCGATCTACTCCCCGCCCTGCTGGGAGACTGGTCCATCCCATGATGCGCCTGGAGAAATATCACGGCCTGGGGAACGACTTCCTCGTGCTCCTCGACCTCGGCGACCGCTGCAAGGTCGACCCCTCCGCGGTGCGCGCCCTGTGCGACCGCCACCGCGGCGTCGGCGCCGACGGGGTCATCCGGGTCACCCTTGGGCCCGAGCGGCCCTCTGAGCGGGATCGCGGTCCCACCATGGAGCTCTTCAACGCCGACGGCAGCCGGGCGGAGATGAGCGGCAACGGCATCCGCTGTCTGGCCATGGCCATGGTCGACGCCGGGCTGTCCGGGCCCGAGATGGTCGTGCACACCGACGCGGGCGACAAGGTGGTGACCGTCGACGACGACGGTTGGGCCAGCGTCGACATGGGCATGGCCAAGATCGATCCCAAGGACGTCGGCGTGGCCTTCGTCGACATGGGCAACCCGCACACCGTCGTGGAGGTCGAGGACCTGACCAAGCTGCACATCGCCAAGCGGGCGGCCGAGTGGCAGGGCCGCAACGTGGAGTTCGTGGTCATCGGCCCGGGCACCGATCACCTCAGCATGCGGGTGTGGGAACGCGGCGTCGGCGAGACGCTGGCCTGCGGCACCGGGGCCTGCGCGGCCGCCGCCGCCGCCTTCGTCTGGGGCAAGGTGGGCCGGCACGTGACCGTCAAGCAGCCCGGCGGCAACGCCACCGTCCGTCTGGAGGGCGACACCATCATCCTGAGCGGCCCCGCCGACCACATCGCAACCGTCGAGGTCCCATGGCTATGACGCACCGAATCGAGTCTCCATGGCGCTGATCGAACGCCACCGCCGGGAAACGGTGGTGCTCGTCGGCGTGGCCATCCCGCCGGTCAGCGTGGACGAGGCCGAGGCGTCGCTGGAGGAGCTGGCCGCCCTGGCCGACACCGCCGGCGCGGACGAGGCCGAGCGCGTCCTGCAGCGCCGGCAGGAGCCCGACGCGGCCACGTTCGTGGGCAAGGGCAAGGCCGAGGAGCTGCGCGACATCTCGAACACAGTTGACGCGGACACCGTGATCTTCGACGACGAGCTGTCGCCTGCCCAGAGCCGCAACCTGGAGAAGATCCTCGGGCGGACGGCCATCGACCGCACCGCCCTGATCCTCGACATCTTCGCCCAGCACGCCCTGACGCCGGCCGGCAAGGCCCAGGTCGAGCTGGCGATGCTCCGCTACCGCCTGCCCCGCCTGCGGGGCAAGGGCAAGGGCCTCAGCCAGCAGGCCGGCGGCATCGGCACCCGGATGGGCGGCGGCGAGACCAAGCTGGAGGTCGACCGCCGGCGCGTCCTCCGGCGGGTGAGCAAGCTGGAGGAGGAGCTCAAGGAGCTCACCAAGAACCGCCAGACCCAGCGCAAGGCCCGGGCCCGCTCCCGGCTGCCGACGATCACGATCGTGGGCTACACCAACGCCGGCAAGTCGACCCTGCTGAACCGGCTGACGGATGCCGGCGTGCTGGTGCAGGATCGCCTGTTCGCCACCGTCGACCCCACCACCCGCCGCCTCGAGCTGTCCGGCGGCGAGCGGGTCCTGGTCACCGACACCGTCGGCTTCGTGAAGAAGCTGCCCCACCAGCTGGTGCAGGCCTTCCGGTCGACCCTCGACGAGGTGGCCGAAGCCGACCTGCTCCTGCACGTGGTCGACGCGTCGGGCTCCGATCCCCGGGCCCACATGGACGCCGTCCGTTCCGTCCTGCGTGAGATCGGCGCCGACGACGTGCCTGAGCTCATCGTCTTCAACAAGGCCGACCTTGTTGGTCGAACTTCGGGCGACCCGGACGACGCCAAGCGCCTGCTGCAGAACAATCCCGGCTCGGTGCTCGTCTCCGCCGCCACCGGGGAAGGCATCGAGCGGCTCCTCACGGCCATCGGTGACCGGCTGCGGGAGCTGACCCACGTGGTCGAGCTTGTCGTGCCGTACGACCGGGGCGACGTGGTGGCCGCCGTCCACCGGCACGGTGAGGTGGTGTCGGAGTGCCACGACGCGGACGCCACCCGCCTGTGGGCCCGGATCCGCCCCGAGGACCTGGGCCGCTTCCGCGGGTTCGTGGCTTGAGCCCGGCCGGGTTCTCCCCGCCGCCCTACCCGTACGACCGCCTCGAACCTGCGAAGGCGGCGGCGGCGGCCCACGAGGGGGGCCTGGTCGACCTCTCCATCGGGACGCCGAACGATCCTCCCCCCGACGCGGTCGTCGCCGCGCTGGCGTCGTCGGGGACGGAGCGCGGCTACCCGCCGTCGATCGGGTCGAAGGGGTTCCGGGAGGCCGCCGCCGGCTGGATGGGGCGGCGATTCGGCGTCGAGGTCGGGGCCGACCATGTCGCCGCCTGCGTCGGCACCAAGGAGCTGGTGGCCAACGTGGTCGGGTGGCTCCGGCTGCGCACGCCTGACCGCGACACTGTCCTGTGCCCGTCGGTCGCCTACCCGACGTATGAGATGGGGGCCATCCTGGCCGGCTGCCGGCCGCTCGCGGTCGACGACCTGGCTGCCGTCTCCGACGACGACGCCCGCCGCGCCCTGTGCCTCTGGGTCAACTCCCCGGCCAACCCCACCGGCGCCCTGGCCGACCTGGGCGCGGCGGCGGCATGGGGGCGGGCCCACGGCGTGCCGGTGCTGAGCGACGAGTGCTACGCCGAGTTCACCTGGGACGGCCTGCCGCACACCATCCTCGAGCACGGGCTGGAGGGCGTCCTGGCGGTGCACTCGCTCTCGAAGCGGTCGAACCTGGCCGGCCTGCGGGCCGGGTTCTACGCCGGTGACCCGGAGCTGGTCCACTACCTGTCCGAGGTGCGAAAGCACGCCGGCTTCATGGTGCCCGGGCCCGTGCAGGCCGCGGCCATCGTGGCCCTCGACGACGACGTCCACGTCGACGAGCAGCGCGAGCGCTACCTCGAGCGCCTGTGGTTCTTCGCCGACGTCCTGCGGGCCGAGGGGGCCAAGGTGGACCTGCCGGGCGGCAGCTTCTACCTGTGGGCGGAAGCGCCAGGGGGCGACGCCTGGGGGTTCACGGACGACCTTGCCGCCCGGGGCGGGGTGCTGGTGTCGCCCGGCGACCTCTACGGGCCGAACGGCGCCGGCCACGTCCGGGTGGCTCTCGTGCAGCCCATGGACCGTCTCCGGTTGGTGGCCGAGCGCTTAGGTTGAGCGCACCGGTCCAAGGGCGGGCTCGAGGTCGGGTCGCCGTGTGCAACCGGACGGCGAACGCGGTGTTCTTACAGGTGTGACCGACGATCTGCCGCTGCGGCTGAGCCAGGACCTCGAGGAGGCGTTCCCCGATGTGGTTTCCGCATACCAGCACGCAGTGTTCACGGTGGCACTGCGGATGTCGGCCCAACCGGAGGACGCCGCAGACATCTCGGCCGAGGCGTTCCTGCGGGCCTACACCGCCCTGCGGGGGTACCCGCCGCAACGCATCGGGCAGCTGCAGCTGCGGCCCTGGCTGCTCACCATCGTCCTGAACCTCCTGCGCAACGAGGCCCGAGCCGCGAGTCGCCGGCCGGCGGAGGTGGGGCTGGTGGCCGTCAGTGGCGTCGACGACGGCCGTGAGGGTCCGGCCGAGCACGCCCAGCGCCACGACGGCCAGGCTCGCCTCGGCGGCCTGCTGACCGGGCTCGCGGAGCCGCAGCGCACCGCGGTCGTGCTCCGCCACGTGGTCGGCCTCCCGTACGCCGAGCTGGCGGCGGTCATGGGCTGCCCGGAGGGCACTGCCAAGTCCCACGTGACCCGCGGGCTGCACCGCCTGCGGTCCATGATCCCCGAGGAGACGACATGACCACGGTTTCCACCCACGACGACCGTCTTGCCGGCGAGCTTGCCGGCCTGTCGTCTCCCGCCCCGGCGAACTTCCAGGACGCCGTCTTCGCCCGCTGGGTGGAGGTCGACGGGCCGGTCGGCGCCCTCTACGTGGCCTTCACCGATCGCGGGATCAGCTACGTGTGCCCCACCCAGTGGGTGGGCGGCGAGCAGGACCGGTTCCTCGACCTCTACCGCAGCCGGTTCGGGCGCCCGCTGCGCCCTGCCAACCGGGCGCCGGCCGGACTGGCCGGTGCTCTACGCAGCGGCAAGGGTGCGGGCCTGCCGTACGACCTGCGCAGCGTGGGCGACTTCGACCGGAAGGTCCTGGCCAAGACGCTGGAGATCCCTCCGGGGGAGGTCCGTCCCTACGCGTGGATCGCCCGGGAGATCGGCCATCCGGCCGCGGTGCGCGCCGCGGGCTCGGCTCTCGGTCGCAACCCCGTGCCGATCCTCATCCCCTGCCACCGGGTGGTACGCAGCGACGGGGCCACCGGGAACTACGGCTTCGGGCCGCAGCTGAAGGTCGACCTGCTGCACGTCGAGGAGGTCAACCTGGAGGAGACCCGGGGGCTGGGCCGGCGGGGCGTGCACTACGTGGCCAGCGACACGACTCAGGTGTACTGCTACCCGAGCTGCACCCATGCCCGGCGGATCACGCCGGCTCACCGGGTGGAGCTGGCCAATGCCGCCGCCGCCTCGCGGGCCGGGTACCGGGCGTGCCGCCACTGCCGGCCGGGGTGAGGCCCCGGCCGGCCGCGGCGGTCGTGGAACCTAGTGGTGAGAGCTCTCGTCGGCTTTGGCGTGTACGTCGAGACCGACTTCGGCCAGGCGGTGCTCGAGCTGGGCCCGGTCAGCGTCGCTGAGCAGGAACTGCTCGCGACGCCGGGCGGCCGGAGCATTGACGCCGAGCATCGCCGCGGCCTTCAGCAGGCGGCGGTCGTAGCGGTCGACGTCGGCCGCCAGCTCCTCTTCCTTCGTGGGCCAGGTATGGGTGTTGGCCTGCTGCGCGTCGATGCGCGCGCGCAGGGGGCGCAGCTGGGCCGCCACGCTCTCGATGGTCATGCGGGACTACCTCCGTCGAAGGACCGAGCCGCTCGCGCAGGACACGCACTGGGAGGCCTCCGGGACGGCTTCGAGCCGGGCCACGGGAATGGGCCGGCGGCACGTGCGGCATGCGCCGTACGTGCCTGATTCGAGCCGCCGGAGGGCAGCGTCGACATCGTCGATCCGCCGCCTCGCCAGCGCAGTCAGGGAAAGGACACGATCCCGCTCGACGTTGAGCGAATCCGCTTCGGCGAAGCCTTGCTCGTCGCCGAGATCCGGTGCCTCGCTGGCCTGGGCCAGCTCATCGACCGCGGCAGACAGGCGCTCGACCTGCTCGCGGTAGGAGGCCCTCCGGGCGCTGAGCTCGCGGCGCTGGCGGAGGAGGAAGTCGTCGTCGACGTATTGGACGGCAGACGCGGAAGAGGGAGTCATTGGATCGGCCATTGCCTTGCCGCTCGGTGATTACGGGGGCCGTCGATGCTGAGGCCTCCCACTGTGAAACGTGCCTGTCCGACTAGTTGTTCCCCAATGGGTGGGAGGCTTACGCCTGCACAGGGCAGGGGTCGGCGTCAGACCTGCCCACGGGCGAT
This sequence comes from uncultured Acidimicrobiales bacterium, assembly GCA_902805665.1. GTDB lineage: Bacteria > Actinomycetota > Acidimicrobiia > Acidimicrobiales > AC-14 > CADCTB01. The sequence continues at coordinate 17,967 of CADCTB010000162.1, read as the reverse complement.
GTGCACCGCCTGCCAGCAGTACCAGGCCGCCACCGACCGCACCGGCCGGAGGGGCTCGCCGAGCAGCTGGAGCTCGGACGGCGTGGGCGGGGTGTCGAGGCCGTGGGCCAGCCGCCACCCCTCGCGTACCGCCAGGTCGCCGGTGGGCCAGACGTCGAGCCGGCGGAGCTCGAAGATCAGGAACATCTCGGCGGTCCACCGGCCGATGCCCCGGACCGCGCTCAGGCGGGTGACGATCTCGTCGTCGGGCAGGCGGTGAAGTGTGGCCAGGACCAATTCGCCGCCGGCTGCCTTCGACGCCAGGTCGCGCACCGATGCCGTCTTGGCCGCGGAGAGGCCGGCGCCCCGCAAGGCGTCCTCCGGAAGGGCCAGCACGGCCTCGGGCGTGAGCGGCCCGGGGATCAGGGCCCGGAAGCGTCCGTGGATGGCGGCGGCCGCCTTGCCGGCCAGCTGCTGGTAGGCGATGGCCCGCACCAGCGCGCCGAACGGGCCGTCCGGGTCCTTGGTCCGCAGCCGGGCGGGCCCGGCCCGGTCGACGACCACGCCCAGCGCCGGGTCGAGGCGGGCGACCTCGGCCGTGGCCACGCGCCACGTCATCCCCGCCACGGCAACCACCCCTGCTCCACGAGGGCCCTCACGAACCGCTGGTAGCTCTTCTCCAGCCGGTCGCGCTCCTCGGTGACCGGCTGAATCGGGGGGCCGGGCGTCGCCACCATGGCATCGGTTGCCGCCTGCAGGCTCTCGTGCAGCGTCCCAGCCGCGGCCAGGACACAGGCGCCGAACGCGGTTTCCGCCGACTCCGGCCGGACGATCGGCCGGTCGAGCACCGTGGCCCGGATGGCCGACCACACGTCGCTGTGGCTGCCCGCCCCCGCCGCTCGGAGGGGGCCTTCCAGGCCGGCGCCGAGCTCGTCGAGCCGCTCCAGGCCCAGGCGTTCGACGAAGGCCACCCCCTCGAGCACGGCGCGGTACCTGTCCACCTCGTCGCCCGGATCGCCGGTCCAGAGCTCCTCGGCCTCGGGGGCGACGAACGGGAACCGCTCGCCGGTACCCGACAGCGGATAGCAGACCGTGCCGGCCGGGCCGTGGGCCGCGGCCCGGCTGTCGAGGTCGGCCATCCGGTCCCGTGGGAACCGGGACGCCAGCGAGCCGCCGCCGGTGTTCGACGCTCCGCCGGGCAGCCACCAGCCGTCGGGATGGCGGTGGCTGTAGAGGCCGACCGTGGGGTCGTCGATGCGCTCGTCGGTGGCGCCCTTCACGACCAGGGTGGTTCCGAGGACACTGACGAACCGGCCCGGGCGGTCGGCGCCGGCGGCGACCTGGGCCGCGCAGCCGTCGGTCATGCCGAGCCGCACCGAGCAGCGGGCCGGAAGGCCCGTCTCGTCGGCGGCCTCGTCGGAGACCGTGCCGGCGGGCAAGGTCGGGGCGAGCACGTCCGGGCGGAGGCCGGCGGCGCCGCCGGCTTCCGCCCAGTGGCCGGAGCCGGGGTCGTAGCCGGTCTTGAGGGCGTGGCTCCAGTCGGTCGGCGGGGCGCCGCCGGTGAGCCGGCTGACGATCAGGTCCGAGGCGTGCCAGGCATGGGCCGCCCCGTCCTTTGCTCCCGGCTGCGAGAGCAGCCAGTCCCACCGCTCGGCGGCCGGGACCCGCGCGTCGTCGTAGAGGAGCGCGGGCCCCACCGGGTCGCCGGTGCGGTCGGTCAGCACGACGGTGCCGGACGTGGCCGACACTGCGACGGCCACGACCCGGCCCTCCAGCCGGTCCAGCGCCTCGCGCAGCGCCCCCACTGCCGCCGGCCACCATGAACCGGCGTCCTGTTCCGAGACGCCCGGCTGCGGCCGGTGTGGAGCGGCCAGGGGAGCCGAGCCCCGGGCCACCACCCGCCCCGTACCATCGGCGACGGCCACCCGCACGTCGGCCGTCGCCACGTCGATGCCGGCGACCAGCGAGGAGGTGGAGGACGAGGAAGCCATGGCCGCCGGTCAGCCTACGATTGCCGTCCATGCCTCCCGAGCCCGAAGTGCCGCCTACGCCCGCCGGGCCCGAGTCCGAGTCCATCGTCGGCCTCCGCCACCTGGTGAACCAGATCGCCGACCCTTCCCTGCCCGCCGCCGGCCGCATCGCCGCCACCAACGCGGCCCGCAGTTACCTCGAGGCCGTCACCCGGAACCTGGTCGAGGAGGCCCGCAAGGAGGGGACCACCTGGCTGCAGATCGCCGACCTCTTCGTCACCAGCGAGCGCAACGTCAAGGCCCGGTTCGGCGACCTCCACGACTACGGGGACACCGACGACTGACGTCGACGGGCAGCCCGACGACAGGCGGGAGCGGCTGGTCGAGCGGCTGCGGGAGCTCCGACGGCGGCTCGACGCGCCTCCGGCCGACCCTGACGTCTGGGAGCTCGACCTCTACAGCTACGACGAGTCGCTGGTGGTCGCCGCCGACCTGCTCGACGTCGAGGTGCCGAAGGGGGCACGAGGCGAGATGAGCGCGGAGCAGCGGGCGGTGATCGAGGACCGGCTGGCCGTCGCCGGCATCGACGTCCGGGGCACCGACTGACGCAAACTCAGGGCGCCCGGCGCTCCACCTGCTGCAGGGGCCAGGGAGTGATCTCGCTGCTGGTGAGCAGGGCCCGCCCGTCGAGCCGGTACGCCACCGACTCCCCTTGGAGGCGGGGCCCCAGCGCGACCGGGACCGGGCGCTGGGCCCAGATGTCGTCGAAGACACCACCGGAAGGAAGCTCCAGCTCGTATCCCTGGGCGTAGGTCGACAGGGCGACCCGGCGGCCGTCCGGTGAGATGTCCGCTCCGGTGACCACCTCGAGGCCCCGGGTGCCGGTGCCCAACCGGATGGCGCCGATAGGTGCCAGCGTCACCGGTTTGGAGGCGTCGAGTGGCGCCGCCGCCTTGTACACCTTGGCCGACTGGGCGTCCTTGGAGATCACGTAGACGTCGCCGCTGACCGGGTGGACGAGCAGGGCCTCGGCGTTGTGCGGCCCGTCCGGGTAGCGCAGCCGCAGCGCCTCGGCCGGAGCGGTCGTGGCCGGCGAGGCGCCCGGGGCGACTGTTCCGCCGGCGGCAGGCTCGGCGATGCGGTAGACGATGATCTCGCTGCGCTGGTCGATGTTGTCGCCGATGTCGCCCAGGTAGAGGTAGTGCTCGCCGGACCGGGGCCCGGGCCCGGCGGCCATGTCCTCCCAATCGAAGGCCTCGGCGCCGGCGACCCGCCAGCGGCCGCAGCCCCGGCCCTGCAGGTCGACGCAGAAGACCAACGGCTCGTCGCCGGAGTCGTTGTGGGTCCACAGCAGGCCCGGGTTGCGTCTCGACGCCGCCAGTCCGCTGCTCTCGCCGATGTCCGGGTCGTCGACGGTGCCGAGCACCGTGAACGGCTGGTAGCCGGACGGCGACGCGGCTGCGGCTGCACCCGGGGCGGTGCCCGGGGGCTCGGCCATCGGGTCGTCCGACCCACCGCCGGACCCGCCGCTACAGCCTGCGGCCAACAGGAGGGCGAAGACGGCCCCCGCCCACCTGCGGCCCACTACTTCTTCTTGACGAAGCCGTGCTGCTGCAGCCACTCCCTGGCCAGGGTCTCGGGATCGGCCTTGTCGACGTCGGCGCGCTTGTTGAGCTCGATGAGCTGCTCGGTGGTCATCGCCGCCGAGACCTTGTTGAGGGTCGTCCTGATGGTGTCGTCGAGCACGTCGTTGCGGATGGCCGGGATCAGGTTGTCGACGGTCTGGAGCTTCTTGTCGTCCTCCAGGACGACGAGGTTGCGGGCGGCGACGGCGCCGTCGCTCGAGAAGACGAGGCCGACGTCGATCTCGCCCGCCGTGAGGGCCTGCATGGTCTTCGCCCCGCCGGAGTCGAGCGGCCTGAACGTCTTGAACTTCAGGCCGTAGGTCTTCTCCAGGCCCGGCTGGCAGAACGGCCGGGTAGGGCACTCGGGGCCGGCGCCGAGGGCCATGTTGGCGGCGTGCGGCGCCAGGTCGGAGATGCGCTTCAGCCGCAGGCGATCAGCGGTGGCCTTGGTCACCGCGAAGGCGTTCTGGTCGGCGGCGGGGGACGGGTTGAGGGCGGTCAGCCCGATCGTGTCGAGGCGGGTCCGCAGCTTGGCGACGGTGTCGTCGAGGTTGCCGTTCGCCTCGCCGGCGCTCCTGTTCACGTGCTCCAGCAACGTGCCGACGTACTCGGGGACCAGGTCGATCCCGTTGTCGGGGCCACCCTTCTGGAGGGCGGGCAGGTAGATCTCACGCTGCCCGAGGCCCTTGCGCACCGTGACCTGGTACCCCTCGTTCTGCAGCGCGCCGGCGTACATGTTGGCCACGATCACGCTCTCCGAGAAGGGCGCCGAACCGACGACCACGGTCTTGGCCGAGTTGCCGGCCGAGCCGTCGCCGTCGGAACCACAGGCCACCATGGCGAGGGCGCCGAGCGACAGAGCGGCGACGGCGCGCGTCCGGACCGGGTTCAGGAGCATGGTGTTCCTCCTCCACCGGCAGTCATGCGGCCGCCAGCGCTTCGTCGACTCGAATCTTCTCCGCCCGCAGGCCCTCGGAGACCACCGCCCGCTGCACCCGGGCCAGGGTCAGCTCGGTGACCAGGGCCATGAGGCCGACAAGCAGCGCGCCGGCGACGATCTGGGCGTTGTCCTGCTGGCCGAAGCCATCCACGATGAAGCGTCCGAGCCCACCCCAGGCGGTCACCGCGGCCAGGGTAGCCGTGGCCACCACCTGGACTGCGGCAGTGCGCACCCCGGCCATGATCAGGGGCAGGGCGATGGGCAGCTCCACCCGCCGGAGCAGCTCCGTCCCGGTCATGCCCATGCCCCGGGCGGCCTCGACGACGTCGCGGTCGACCTCCCGCATGCCGACGTAGGCGTTGGTCACGAGCGGGGGGACGGCGAGGGCCACCAGAGCGACGAACGCAGGGCGGGCACCGAAACCGGGCCATCCGCTGAGGCCGATGGCCTGCTGGGTGAGGGCCAGGATGGCGAGCGAGGGCACGGCCCGGCCCACGTTGGCCAGGTTGATGGCCACCGCCCCGCCCCGGCCCCGATGGCCGAGCCAGATCCCCACCGGCAGCCCGATCACGATGGCGGCCGCGAGTGCGGCGAACGACATGAGGGCGTGCTCCGTGAGGCGGTGCGGGACGCCGAAGTCGCCCCGCCAGTGCTCGGCGGTCGTGAACCACTCGACGACCTCGGCCGGGAGGCTCACGGGCGGGACCACGGCGCCACTAGGCGGGCGGCGGCGGCCAGGGCCACGTCGGCCACCACGGCCAGGGCGACGGAGCAGACCGAGCCGACCACCAGGGGGGTGCGGAAGTCCCGGTTGATGCCCTCGATGATGAAGGCACCGAGCCCGCCCTGGCCGATGAGGCCGGTCACCGTCACCAGCCCGATGGTGGTGACGGTGGCGATGCGGATCCCGGCCACGATCACCGGCACGGCAAGGGGAAGCTCGACCCGCATGAGCTGGCCGAGCGGCCGGTAGCCCATGCCGTGGGCCGCCTCCCGGACGTCGTCGGGGACACCGTCGAGGCCGGCGACGATGTTCCGGACCAGGATCAGCAGCGTGTAGCTGACCAGGCCGATCTCCGCTGTCGTCCGCGACAGCCCGGTGAACGGGACGAGCAGGGCGAACAGCGCGAGGGAAGGGATGGTGAACAGGGCGCCGGTGAGCCCGAGGATCGGCCCTTCCGAGCGTCGCCAGCGCCGGGCGGCGAGGCCGAGCGGAAAGGACAGGACGAGCCCCAGCGCCACGGCGAGCAGTGTGAGCTCCACATGCTGGCGGGTGGCGGCGAGAATGTCGTCGCCGTGATCCCGTACCCAGTCCCATCGCACCCAGGGGTCCGGCACTGCCGGGCAGACTACTTCTCTTAGAGTCGCGAACTTGATCCGGCTGGAATCGCTCACCAAGCGATGGGACAACGGTCAGGTCGCGGTCGAGTCCCTGGACCTCGAGGTCGGCGCAGGCGAGATCACCGTGCTGGTCGGGCCATCGGGGTGCGGGAAGACCACCACGCTCAAGATGCTCAATCGCCTGATCGAGCCCACGAGCGGGCGCATCTTCCTGGGCGGCGACGACGTCACGGGCGCCGACCCGGTCGAGCTCCGGCGCCGCATCGGCTACGTGATCCAGCAGGTCGGTCTGTTCCCGCACCTCAACGTGGCCGACAACGTGGCCACCGTCCCCCGGCTGCTCAAGTGGGACAAGGAGCGGATCCGGAAACGGGTCGACGAGCTGCTCGAGCTGGTCGGGCTCGACCCCGCGCAGTATCGCCGCCGGTATCCCCACCAGCTCTCCGGCGGCCAGCGCCAGCGGGTGGGCGTCGCCCGTGCGCTCGGTGTCGACCCACCGGTGCTGCTGATGGACGAGCCCTTCGGGGCGATCGATCCCATCACCCGACACCGGCTGCAGGGCGAGTTCCTGCGCCTCCAGGAGGAGGTGGGCAAGACGGTGGTCTTCGTCACCCACGACGTCGACGAGGCCGTGCGGCTGGGCGACCGGATCGCCGTCCTGCGGCAGGGAGGCGTCCTCGAGCAGTACGCCTCGCCCGCGGACGTACTGGGCCGGCCGGCATCGCCGTTCGTCGCCGACTTCGTGGGTGCGGACCGGGGCCTCAAGCGCCTCAGCGTGATCCCGGTCGACGTCGATGCGCTCGAGAAGCCGGTGACCTTCACCGCGGACACGCCGCTGTCCGAGGCCCGCGTCGCACTGGGGACGTCGTCGGCCGCCGTGGTCGATGTCGACGGGCGGCTGGTGGGCGAGCTGCGCCCGGCCGACGCCGCAGGCGAGGGAACGGTGGGCGACCGGTCGCGTCCGGTCATGGCCACCGTCGACCGCACGGCCACCCTCAAGGACGTCTCCAGTGCACTGCTCCTGTCCGACTCGGGCTGGGTGCCGGTGGTCGACGGCGACCGCCTGCTCGGCGTGCTCACACCGGAGTCGGTCCACGCCGCCGCCCGCCGGGCCGCCGGCACATAGGGGAGTACATTCGCCGCCATGGCTGACCTGCAGGCCCAGATCACCGATCTCTGGGAGCGCCGAACCGACCTCACGCCCGACGACCTCGACGCGCTGGCCGTGGTCCGGGAGGCCGTCGCCCTGCTGGACTGCGGCGAGGCACGGGTGGCCGAGCTCGACCCCACCACCGGTGAGGTCGTGGTCCACATCTGGCTGAAGCAGGCGATCCTCCTGCTCTTCCGTCTGTCGGCCCTGGAGACGATGGAGATAGGCCCCTTCGAGTTCGCCGACCGCATCCCGCTCAAGCGGGGGTGGGCCGAGGCCGGCGTCCGGGTCGTGCCCGGCGCGTCGGCCCGCTGGGGCTCGTTCATCGACCGGGGCGCCGTCCTCATGCCCAGCTACGTCAACATCGGCGCCCGCGTCGGCGCCGAGACCATGGTCGACACCTGGGCCACCGTCGGGTCGTGCGCCCAGGTCGGGGAGCGGGTCCACCTGTCGGGCGGGGTCGGCATCGGTGGCGTGCTGGAGCCCCCGCAGGCCGCGCCGGTGATCATCGGGGACGACTGCCTGGTCGGGAGCCGGTGCATGGTCACCGAGGGGGCCCGCGTCGGTCAGGGCTCGGTGCTCGGCGCCGGCCTCATCCTGTCCCGGTCGATCCCTGTCATCGACGCCGAGACCGGCGCCGAACTGGGCCGGGGCGAGATCCCGCCGTGGAGCGTGGCCGTGACCGCCAGCCGACCCCGCACGTACGGCGGCGGCGAGTTCGGCCTGCCCTGCGCGCTGGTGATCCGCCGGCTCGTCGAGGGCGAGCGCCACGACAAGGGCCAGCTGGAGACGCTGCTCCGCCAGCACGGCGCGTCCGGCGCGTAGGGCCAGAGCGGCCCGACGGAGCGGGTTACGGAGTGGTCGACCTCCTCAAGCTGACGGCCGAACTGGTCGATATTCCCTCCGTGAGCCATGGCGAGCGGGCGGTGACCGACTACCTGGAGGCTGTCCTGGCTCCCGTCCCGTGGCTGTCTCTGACGCGCGTGGGCGAGAACCTGGTGGCCCGCACCGAGCTGGGCCGTTCGTCCCGCCTGCTGCTGGCCGGCCACACCGACACGGTGCCGGCCAACGGCAACGAGCAGGCCCGCATCGACGGGGACGTGCTCTGGGGCCTGGGCTCCTGCGACATGAAGAGCGGCGTCGCCGTACTGCTCGAGCTGGCCCGCACCGTTGCCGAGCCTGCGGTCGACACCACGTACGTGTTCTACGAGTGCGAGGAGGTCGACGCCCGGTTCAACGGCATCGAGCGCCTCTTCCGGGAGCGCCCGGACCTGGTCGAGGGCGACGCCGCCCTGCTGGCCGAGCCGACGTCAGCCCTGGTCGAGGCCGGTTGCCAGGGCACCATGCGGGTGGAGGTGGCGATGAACGGCGAGCGGGCCCACACCGCCCGGGCCTGGAAGGGCCGCAACGCCATCCACCGGCTGGCGCCGTTGCTGGCCGCGGTGGGCGCGTACGAGGGCCGCCGGGTCACCATCGACGGCTGCGATTTCCGTGAAGGCCTGCAGGTCGTCCGGGTGGCAGGGGGAGTGGCCACCAACGTCGTCCCCGACCGGGCCACCGTGACCCTGAACCACCGCTTCGCACCCGACCGTTCGCCCGGGGAGGCCGAGGCCCACGTGCGCTCGGTCGTCGGCGATGTCGACGAGTTCGAGGTCACCGACATGGCCGTCGCCGCTCTGCCGTCGTTGCGTCATCCGCTGCTGCAGGCCGTGCTGGCCGCCAGTGGCGGCGTGGCCTACGGCAAGCTGGGCTGGACCGACGTCGCCCGCTTCGCCTCTCGAGGGGTGCCGGCCACCAACTTCGGGCCCGGCGACCCCAGCCTCGCCCACAGCGCCGGGGAGCAGGTGACCCGTTCGGACCTGGAGACGGTGTACGGGGTCCTGCGCACGGTTCTCGAGCGGGGATGACTGCCATGCGACGGCTGCTGGGCGTCGCCGTGTCGGTCGCGGCCCTGCTGGCCGCCATGACCGGGACGGCGTCGGCCACCAACGACACCTACTTCTCCCGCCAGTGGGCACTGTCCCAGATCAACGCCCCGCAGGCGTGGGCCCGTTCCACGGGGAGCGGGATCACCATCGGCGTCGTGGACACCGGCGTCGACGTCGGCCACCCCGACCTGGCCGGCAAGGTGGCGGCCACCGCCGATTGCATCGGGCGCCCGTGTGTGGCGGGCGGCGGCCAGGACACCCACGGCCACGGGACCATCGTGAGCGGCATCGCCGCGGCCACCACCGGCAACGGCAAGGGCGTCGCCGGCGTCGCTCCGGACGCCCGCCTGGTGGTCGCCAAGGTGCTGAACGGCGCGGGCGAGGGCCGGGTGGAGGACATCAACAACGGCATCCGCTGGGTGGTCGACAGCGGGGCGCGTGTGGTGAACCTCAGCCTGGGCGACCCCAACTTCCTGGTGTCCAGCGTGCTCGGGACACCCCTCCGCAGTGGGATCGAGTACGCCTGGAGCAAGGGCGCGGTACCGGTGCTGGCGTCGGGGAACTACGCCACCGGCATGGGCGACCTGGGCACGGGGAACTACGGCAACGTCAACGCTCTCGTGGTGGGGGCCACCGACCGGTCGGGCAAGGTGCCCTCGTATTCGAGCGCCACGGGCAACGCCAAGTGGGGTCTGGTGGCGCCGGGCGGCGCCGGCTCCGGTGGTGCCGACAGCAACATCATCTCCACCTTCCCGATGGCTTCGGCCGGGAGCGGCTACGCATCGGCCGCCGGGACGTCGATGGCCGCTCCTCATGTGTCCGGCGCCGTGGCCCTGCTCCTGGCCCAGGGGCTCAGCCCGGCGGCCGCCGTGGCCCGCATCCTGGCCACCAGCGACAAGAGCGTGGCCTGCGGCCGGGGCTGCCAAGGGCGGCTGAACCTGGCCGCGGCCGTGGGTGCCGACCCGGCTGCTCAGGCGGCGGTGGCGCCGGCCACCACCCGGGTCCCCCGCACCACGGTCACCCCACCGACCACCACCCGTCCGCCGGCCGCCGCCGCCACCTCGACCACCACCACCGTGCCGCCCCGGTCGGCGCAGTCGGCCGAGCCCCCGGAGCTCGCCGCGCCGTTGCCGTTGCCGCTTCCCGTCGACGCCGCACCTCCGGGCCGGAGCGCCGCCGTCGTCGCCATCGCCGCCCTTCTCGTGGTGCTGACGGGAGCCGCCGTCGGCGCCGCCGGCACCCGGGCCCTGCGATCGGGCTGAGGCCTCAGCTCCTGCTGGTGGTCACAGCCGGCGCACGACGGTGACCACCTTGCCGTAGATCGTGACGTCGCCGGCGTCGAACTCCATGGGCGCCAGGCGGGCGTTGGCCGGGACGAGGACCACCTTGTTGCCCTTGCGGGTGAAGGTCTTGACCGTGCCCTCCTCGCCCGGGATGCCGGCGACCACCACGTCGCCCTTGCGCACCTCGGTCTCCTGCCGCACCACGACGAAGTCGCCGTCGAGGATGCCGGCGTCGATCATCGAGTCGCCGCGCACCCGCACCATGAACACCGGCCCGTCGCCGGTGAAGTCGGCGGGGAGGGGGAGCAGCTCCTCCACGTTCTCCTGGGCCAGCACGTCGGTACCGGCGGCGACGTCACCGACGAGGGGGACGTGCCGGGCCGGCCGGCGCTCGCCCGAAGCGCCCGAGCCCGGGTCGTACCGGACCTCGATGGCCCGAGGCTTGGTGGGGTCGCGCCGGAGATAGCCGAGCCGCTGGAGGGTGGCCAGGTGGGCGTGCACCGTGGAGGTGGAGGTGAGGCCCACGGCCTCACCGATCTCCCGGACCGACGGCGGGTAGCCGCGGTCACGGGTCTCGGACTCGATGAAGTTGAGGATCCCGCGCTGGCGTTCGGTCAGGTTGGAGGTCACGTGGAACACGATAGGACGGAAGGCGTCGTGATGCAAACATATGTTCGAGATTTCCTCTTGACCTCGAACGGGCGTTCGTGCTGTAGTGCTGACTGTACCCCGAACACCCGTTCCCGAGCCCGGTCCTGAGGAGGTCGTGCGTCATGGCTGCTGTCGCTCATGCATCGCTGGCGGACATCCGCCGCCTCGCGACCGTGCGCATCGGTTCCTATGTGCCGCCGGCCCCGGAGCGCACGCCGGCGGTCGTCTATCGCCGCCGGCGGATGGTGGCCGTGCTCGTCGCCGCCAGCCTGTTCACCCTGCTGGTCCTCGCCGTCGGGGGCCTCGTCGGATCCTTCGCGGGCACCGGCGCAGCCGTCCCGGAACGCCCGGTCAGCCCGGCCGCCGCCTATGTCGTCCAGCCGGGCGACACCTTCTGGGACATCGCCCGCCGGCTGGAGCCGAGCGGCGACCCCCGGCCGCTCGTCGCCCGCCTGGTGGCCGCCCATGGCAGTCCGGTGCTCGTGGCGGGCGAACGCCTGGCGTTGCCCGCCGCGGGCTGATTCGCCCGGCTCAGGACCTGCGCCCGCGGACGGGTACCCGGGTCCCGAGAGCCGAGACGACCGAGCGCAACGTGATGCCCGCGCCCAGGCCGATGAGCGCCCCCGCCAAGAGCTGGCTCATGAGAAGTCCGATGCCGATGCCGAGCAACAGCGGGCCTGCCACCATCCGGGCCTCCGTTTCGCCGATCCCGGACAATGGTGGCACCGACCGGCCTCCTGTGCAGGGCCGCGGGTACCGTCGCGCCATGCGCTGCCCGACGTGCACGAGCCTCGACGACAAGGTCGTCGACTCGCGCCTTGCCGACGACGGCGTGGCCATTCGCCGCCGGCGTGAGTGTCTCGGGTGCGGGCGGCGGTTCACCACCTTCGAGCGGATCGAGGAGGTCGGGCTGGTGGTGGTCAAGCGCTCGGGCGTCCGCGAGCCGTTCCGGCGGAGCAAGATCATCGCCGGCGTCCGCGCCGCGGCCAAGAATCGCCCGGTCAGCGCCGAACAGCTCGAGGGGCTGGCCGGCGACGTCGAGGAGTCGCTCCGGGTGGAGGGCTCCGAGGCCAGCAGCGCCCGGGTCGGCGCCATCGTGCTCGAGCGGCTGCGGGCCCTCGACGAGGTGGCCTATGTGCGCTTCGCCAGCGTCTACAAGGGCTTCGAGGGTCCCGGAGACTTCGAGCGGGAGGTGCTGGCCCTGTCACAGGCCGAGCCGCCGGCACCGCCGCCACCGCTCGCCGACTGAGTCCACAGGGTTGCGCCCCTAGCGGTCCACAGGGCGTCCTGCCTACGGTTCGGCCGTGCCACACGGAAACCCTTGACACGGTAGAATGACGGTGATGTAATTCCTTCCCCTGGGGGTTCAGCGGCGTAGCCACCACAACATCTTGTGGTCAGGCGTCGTAGTCGTTCGCGTCCCCCACCGGATTCTCGATAGGCCGATTTCTCGATAGGGAGGCATGCCTCATGGCGATGGCGCCGGAGCAGACAGGGATCGGCATCCGCCGGCACTTCACCACCGAAGGTGTCGACCCGTACGACGAGGTGGTCTGGGAGCGGCGCGACGCCCGCATCACCAACTACCGCGACGGCGTGGTGGCCTTCGAGCAGCTGGGCGTCGAGTTCCCCGCCGGCTGGTCGCTGAACGCGGCGAACATCGTCTCCCAGAAGTACTTCCGGGGCACGCCGGGCTCACCCCTGCGGGAGCAGTCGCTCCGCCAGGTCATCGACCGGGTGGTCGACACCATCACCGCCTGGGGCGTCAAGGACGGTTACTTCGTCGACGACAACGAGGCCGAGGCCTTCCGGGCCGAGCTCAAGCACCTCGTCCTCCACCAGAAGGCGGCCTTCAACTCGCCCGTGTGGTTCAACATCGGTGTGAAGGGTGAGCCCCAGCAGGCGTCCGCGTGCTTCATCCTGGCCGTCGACGACACCATGCAGTCCATCCTCAACTGGTACGTCGAGGAAGGCACCATCTTCAAGGGCGGCTCGGGGTCGGGCATCAACCTGTCCAACATCCGGTCGTCGTATGAGTTCCTCAAGGGCGGTGGCACCGCGTCCGGTCCGGTGAGCTTTATGCGAGGCGCCGACGCGTCGGCCGGCACCATCAAGTCGGGAGGCAAGACCCGGCGGGCCGCCAAGATGGTCATCCTCAACGCCGACCACCCCGACATCGAGGACTTCATCTGGTGCAAGGCCATCGAGGAGCGCAAGGCCCGGGTCCTCCGTGACGCCGGGTTCGACATGGACCTCGACGGCAAGGACAGCCACTCCACCCAGTACCAGAACGCCAACAACTCGGTCCGGGTCACCGACGAGTTCATGCAGGCCGTCGTCGACGACGCCGACTGGCACCTGCGGGCGGTCAAGACCGGTGAGCCCCTCCGCACGGTCAAGGCCCGCCAGCTCTTCCGCCAGATCGCCGAGGCCACCTGGGAGTGCGCCGACCCCGGCATGCAGTTCGACACCACCATCAACCGGTGGCACACCGCGGCCAACACCGGCCGCATCAACGGGTCCAACCCGTGCTCGGAGTACATGCATCTCGACAACTCGGCCTGCAACCTCGCCAGCCTCAACCTGCTGAAGTTCCTGGGCGACGACGGCTCGTTCGACGTCGACGGGTTCAAGGCTGCGGTCGAGGTCGTGTTCACCGCCCAGGAGATCCTCGTGGGCAACGCCGACTATCCCACCGAGAAGATCGGCGACAACGCCCGCCGCTTCCGCCAGCTGGGCCTGGGCTACGCCAACCTCGGCGCCATGTTGATGGCCCTCGGCATCGCCTACGACTCCGACGCCGGCCGTACGTGGGCCGCGTCGATCACCTCGCTGATGACCGGGCACGCCTACGCCACGTCCGCCCGCACTGCGGCCCGCATGGGTCCTTTCGCCGGTTACAGCGAGAACCGCGGGCCCATGAACCGGGTGCTCCGCCTGCACCGGGAGGAGGCCGCAAAGATCGACGACCGCCTCGCCACCCGGGAGCTCGTCAGCGCCGCCCAGGAAGCCTGGGACCGGGCCGTGGAGTGGGCCGACGACTATGGGACGCGTAACTCCCAGGCGACGGTTCTCGCCCCAACCGGGACTATCGGCTTGATGATGGACTGCGACACCACCGGCATCGAGCCTGATCTCGGGCTCTGCAAGACCAAGAAGCTGGTCGGCGGAGGCACCATGTCCATCGTCAACCAGACGGTGCCTCGTGCCCTGCGCCGCCTCGGCTACTCGCCCCGCCAGGTCGACGACATCATCGCCTACATCGACGAGCACAAGACCATCCTCGGCGCCCCGCACATCTCCTCCGACCACCTCGACGTGTTCGCCTGTTCCATGGGCGACAACGTCATCCACTACCTGGGCCACGTCCGCATGATGGCGGCGGTCCAGCCGTGGATCTCCGGGGCCATCTCCAAGACCATCAACATGCCCGAGCAGGCCACGGTCGAGGAGATGGAGCAGCTCCACATCGACGCCTGGCGCATGGGCCTCAAGGCCGTCGCCGTCTACCGCGACAACTGCAAGGTGGCCCAGCCGCTCTCCACCACCAAGAAGGACGTCGCACCCGTCATCCAGCCGGTGCTGGTGAAGCAGCCGGTGCGGGAGCGCCTGCCCCGCATGCGCGACTCCAAGACGTTCTCCTTCCGGGTGGCCGACTGCCACGGCTACGTCACCGTGGGCCAGTACGACGACGGCCGGCCCGGGGAGATCTTCCTGCGGGTGGCCAAGCAGGGATCCACCCTGGCCGGGATCATGGACGCCTTCGCCATCTCGGTGAGCCACGGGCTGCAGTACGGCGTGCCGCTGCGGGCCTTCGTCGACATGTACACCAACATGCGGTTCGAGCCGGCCGGCATCACCGACGACGCCGAGATCCGCTTCGCCAGCTCCCTGGTCGACTACATCTTCCGCCGGCTGGCGGTTGAGTACCTCACCCCCGAGGAGCGGGCCGACCTCGGCATCCTCACCGTCGAGGAGCGCATGCAGCCCACGCTGCCGGGGGTCGAGGAGCACACCACACCCACGAGCACGGGCTCAGAGGTCTACCCCGACCCCGCCGCCCACGAGGCCCCGGCCGCCCAGCTGCCCAACAGCCCGGCCGCGTCCGACGCCCCCTACTGCTACGTCTGCGGCGTGGTCATGCAGCGGGCCGGCGCCTGCTTCGTCTGCAGCGGCTGCGGCACCACCAGCGGCTGCTCCTGAACCCCGGAACTGGTGACGCTCGTGGGTCCTGTGGGCCCATGAGCGTCACCAGTTCGTCAGGGCACACGTCGGCTGGTTCTGCATCCCACGGCGCTATGCTGAATGCATGGCGCAGCTGGTAACGCGGGTCGACGAAGACCTGGCCGC
This sequence comes from uncultured Acidimicrobiales bacterium, assembly GCA_902805665.1. Lineage (GTDB taxonomy): Bacteria > Actinomycetota > Acidimicrobiia > Acidimicrobiales > AC-14 > CADCTB01. The sequence goes on along the minus strand of CADCTB010000162.1, from coordinate 2,750 downwards.
GGCGGTCGACGAGCTGGTCGCCGCAGGTGTCGTCGCCAACCGCTCCGAAGCGGTCCGCCTCGGCCTTCAGCGCCTGGTCGACCGTCACCGCCGAGATCAACTCGGGGCACGGATCGTGGCCGGCTACCGGGCCATCCCGCAGACGGACACTGAGGGTGCCTGGGCCGACGAGTCCTCGGTGAAGATGATCGCCGAGGAGCCGTGGTGACGCCCGCGCAGGGCGACATCTGGTGGGCCGAGGCCGAGGACAAGCGCCGTCCTGTGCTGGTCGTCACCCGCAGCGACGCCGTCCCGGTCCTCACCCGCATCGTCGTCGCGCCAGTCACTCGAACCATCCGGGGCATCCCCACTGAGGTGGCCCTGAGTTCGGCACACGGACTGCCCGATGAGTGCGTGGCATCGTTCGACAACCTCCAGCCGATCCGGCTGAGCTTCCTCACCGAGCGGGTGGGGGCTCTGGCCATCGACGAGCGCCACGAGATCTGTCGGGCGCTGCGGGCGTTCTCCGACTGCTGACCGGCTACCACCCAGCGTCCGAGGACATTGGTTGTAATATCTGAACGTCCGTACAGGTGTCGAGGGAGAGCGAATGTCGGAGCCGGTCGGCATCGACAGCTGTGATCTGAAGCTGGTCGACCCCGACCGGGTGCGTGCCGTGCAGGCGTCACTGCCGACGTCGGACGTGGTGCAGGAGCTCGCCGATGTCTTCGGGCTGCTCGGCGACCCCAACCGTTTGCGGCTCCTCGCCATCCTGCTCGAGGCGGGCGAGCTCTGTGTGTGCGATCTGGCTGCAGCCGCAGGCATGGCCGAGTCGACCACCTCCCACGCCCTGCGGCTCCTGCGGGCGCATCAGGTGGTCAAGGTGCGGCGGGCCGGGCGGATGATGCACTACTCATTGCGGGACGGCCACGTGCGCATGCTCCTCGACGTCGCCCTCGAACACGTCCGCCACTCCGACGGTGGTGACCCGGTGGTGGTGCGGTGACCAAGGCCCGACGGCTGGAGATCGCCCTCGGGCTGAACATCGCGTTGGTGGTGGCGCAGGTCCTCTTCGGCCTGGCCGCCCATTCGCTGGGCCTGCTGGCCGACGCCGGCCACAACCTGAGCGACGTGGCCGCTGTGGTCGTGTCGCTGGTGGCGGTCCGGTGGGCCCGCCGTGCTCCCACCGCGGAGCGCTCCTACGGCTACCACCGGGGCACGATCCTCGCCGCCCTCGCCAACGCGGCGATGATCCTTGCCGTTTCGGCCTTCATCCTCTACGAAGGCGTGCGACGCCTGGGTGAGTCGCATCCGGTCCAGGGCGGACTGGTGGTCGCTGTCGCCCTCGCCGCCTTCGTCATCAACGCCGGTTCCGCACTCGTTCTCAGGCAGCACGGCTCCGACCTCAACATGCGTTCGGCGCTGTTGCACATGGCAGGTGACGCCGCCGCGTCGCTCGGCGTGGCCCTGGCCGGCCTCGTGATCCTCACGACCGGTGGCTTCGAGTGGCTCGACCCCGTGATGTCGATGGCCATCGCCGTGCTCATCGCGCTGGAGGCGGTCAGGCTGGTGCGCCAGGCCACCGAAGTGCTGTTGGAGGCGACACCCAAGGACGTGAAGCTCGACCGGCTCACCGCCACGATCGGCTCCGTCGATGGGGTGGAGACCGTCCACGACCTCCACGTCTGGAGCCTGTCGTCCGACGTGCGGGCCCTCTCCGCTCACGTCGTCCTGGCCGGGCATCCGTCGCTGGAGGAGGCGCAGGTGGTGGGGGAGAGGATCAAGGCGGCGGTGGCGGCACCCTTCTCCATCGCCCACTCGACGCTCGAGCTCGAGTGCGTGCCGTGTGCCGACGGCACCACCGGCCCGTGCGGGATGGACGTACGCCAGCCGGCGAAGGGGTGACGTCAGGTCAGAGCAGCACGCCGATGATGACCAGCACCGCTCCGAGCACCACGTGGAGAGCGTCGTCCGTGCGTGTCCAGCGGAAGAGGGACTCCGGGAACCAGTGCCGGCGGCTGGCCAGCGCCTGGTAGAGGTCGATCAAGCCGAACCCGACCAGGAACGCCCGGATCGCCGACCGATCGCCCCAGACCACCACCGCCAGGCCGATGAGACCGAAGGCCAGGTGGAAGACGTTGTAGGCCGGCGCCGTGCTCGTCCTCCCACGCTCGTTCGGCGACAGGAAGCCCAGGACGCCCACCACGACGAGGAGCGGAGCGAAGAGGCCCAGCACCCACCGACCGATCACCGGCCCGCCCCGGCGATCCGGAGCGACGAGTCGGCACCGCAGGGGTAGGGCGAGGGCGCGATCAGCGGCCCGAAGATGACGAGGAACAGCCAGCTCAACGTGCTCCGTTTCCCGGCCATCCAGGAAGCGTACGGGCCGAAAGCGCTTGCATCTCGGCGCCCTTCTGGGTACGCTACGAACACTAGTTCGAGGGACGCCTCCCTCCTTTGTCAGACCCTCCGTCAGCGGAGATGGCTGCGATGTGCGAAGGCCTCAGGCAAGTACGGGAAGCGGTGGGCCGCTACGCGGCCGTGTTCGACGCTTGTCTGCTGTCGACCGAGCAGGCGACGGGTGCAGTGGCCGAGGCGGCCGCCATCGAGAAGATCGCGGCCACGCTGAAAGGGCTGGCCGCCGCGCGCGCCGCGAGCAGAGGAGCGTGGAAGGGCGCCGGCGACCGCTCGGCGGCCCATCATCTGGCTCGAACCACGGGGACGTCGGTCAGCCAAGCCAGCGAGGCCATCGAAACCGCCCGCCGCCTCGA
>CADCTB010000161.1 GCA_902805665.1 uncultured Acidimicrobiales bacterium | reverse complement strand
CCGGTGGAGGTGTGCCGCCTCGGCATCGCCTGCGCCCACGACGAGGTCGCATTGCGCGCCGTCATGGCCGCCCGCGAGGTGGACATCATCGCCGACCTCGGGCTCGGCGACAGCACGGCAGTCGTCACCTTCACCGACCTCAGCCCCGAGTACATCGCCGAGAACATGAGGACTTCTTGAGTGGGCACGCCGGCCGGGCCGTCCGGCCCCGCCGGAGCGCAGCGGAGACCTCCGCCGGACGGCCCTCGAGGGCCGGCGTGAGCCACGACCAGGAGAGATCGTGAGTGGGCACGCCGGCCGGGCCGTCCGGCCCCGCCGGAGCGCGGCGGAGGCCTCCGCCGGACGGCCCTCGAGGGCCGGCGTGAGCCACGACCAGGAGAGATCGTGAACCTCACGAAGTCCGACGTCCTCGTCGAGGCGCTTCCCTACATTCAGCGCTTCCGGGGCCGGGTGGTGGTGGTGAAGTACGGCGGGGCGGCCATGACCGATCCCGACCTGGCCGCGCTCTTCGCCCAGGATGTGGTCCTCATGCGGTCGGTGGGCATGCGCCCGGTCGTCGTCCACGGGGGCGGGCCTCAGATCGGCGAGCTCATGCAGAGGCTCGGCATGGAGCCGGAGTTCCGCCAGGGGCTGCGAGTCACCGACGCCGACACCCTCGACGTGGCCCGCATGGTGCTGGTGGGCAAGGTGAACCGCGACATCGTGTCGGCCATCAACGTGCACGGGCCCCTGGCCGTGGGCCTGTCGGGCGAGGATGCGGGCCTCATCACCGCGTCCGCCCGCGACCCCGAGCTCGGGTATGTGGGCGACGTGGAGGCGGTCAACCCCGGCATCATCGACCGGCTGCTGGCCGAGGAGCTGGTCCCGGTGGTGGCCACCATCGGCACCGACCTCGAGGGGCAGGCGTACAACATCAACGCCGACACGGCCGCGGGCGCGGTGGCCGAGGCCCTGCGGGCGGAGAAGCTCGTCTACCTCACGGACGTGGCCGGCGTCCTGCGCGACGTGAAGAACCCGTTCACCCTCATCCCGTACGCGTCGGCCGACGAGCTCGACAAGCTGGTCGCCGACGGTGTGCTCACCGGCGGGATGATCCCCAAGATCGCCTCCTGCACCCAGGCGGTCCGCAGTGGGGTCAAGCACGCGCACATCCTCGACGGGCGCGTGCCCCACGCCCTCCTGCTGGAGATGTTCACCCGAGACGGCATCGGCACCATGGTGAGCCCCTGATGAGCGGGTACCTGATGGGCAACTACCCGCCCCAGCCGGTGACGTTCGTGCGGGGCGCCGGGAGTCGGCTGTGGGACGTCGACGGCACGGTGTACCTCGACTTCCTCGGCGGCCTGGCGGTCACGTCGCTGGGCCACGCCCATCCCGTGGTCGCCGAGGCCATCGCCGAGCAGGCTCGCACGCTGTCGCACGTATGCAACCTCTACGGCACGACGGTCGGGCCCGAGGTGGCCGAGACGCTCGACCGCCTCATCGGCGGAGGAGGGAAGATCCTCTTCGCCAACTCGGGGGCCGAGGCCAACGAGTGCGCCATCAAGCTGGCCCGCAAGTGGGGCGGTGCGGGCAGGTACTCGGTGGTCAGCACGTACGCCTCTTTCCACGGTCGGACACTGGCGACCCTGGCCGCCACCGGCCAGCCCACCAAGCACGAGCCCTTCCAGCCCCTGCCCGAGGGCTTCCGGCACGTGGCCATGGGTGACATCGACGCCATGGACGCCGCCATCGACCCCAAGGTGGTGGCTGCGGTCCTGGTCGAGCCCATCCAGGGCGAGGGCGGGGTCAACGTGCCGCCCAAGGGATGGCTGGGCGACCTGCGCCGGCTCTGTGACGAGCGCGACGTGCTGCTCATGCTCGACGAGGTCCAGACCGGCCTCGGGCGCACCGGCGACTGGTTCGCGTTCCAGCACGAGGGGATCCGGCCCGACGTCGTCACCATGGCCAAGGCGCTCGGCAACGGCATGCCCATCGGCGCATGCTGGGCCCGGGCCGACGTGGCGTCCGCCTTCGTTCCCGGCGATCACGGGACGACCTTCGGGGGCCAGCCGCTCGCCGCAGCCGCGGCCCGGGCGACGCTGGCCGTGATGGAGGCCGAGGACGTCCCCTCCCGGGCGACCCGGGCGGGCGCCCGCCTGCGCGACGGCCTGACCGCCATGGCCGGCGTCTCGTCGGTCCGCGGACGCGGACTGCTCCTCGCCGCCGAGCTGACCGACCGCCCCGCCAAGGACGTGGCCGACGCCGCACTCGACCGGGGCCTGGTGATCAACGCGGTGACGCCTACGGCCATCCGGCTGGCGCCCTCCCTTCTGGTCACCGACGACGAGGTCGACGAGGCTCTCGCGGTGCTGGAAGGTTGCCTTTCGGACGGAGACTTGTGCTGAGGCACCTGCTCGAGCTCGACGACCTGTCGGCCGACGAGCTGGTGTCCATCCTCGATCTGGCCGAGCGGTCCGACCCGCAGCAGATTTTGGCCGGCCGCGGCGCGGCCCTGCTGTTCGAGAAGCCGTCCAACCGCACCCGGGTGTCGATGGAGTTGGCCGTGGTCCACCTGGGCGGGCATCCGGTCAGCCTGCGAAACGAGGAAGTGGGCATCGACACCCGGGAGACGGCCGAAGACCTGGCCCGGGTCTATTCGGGCCTGTGCGCGCTCATCGGTGCCCGGGTCTTCGAGCACAGCAAGCTGGTGCGGATGGCCGGGGCGTCCAGCGTCCCCGTCGTGAACCTGCTGTCCGACGACGCTCACCCGGTCCAGGCCCTCGCCGATCTTCTGACCCTCCGCCAGCGGCTGGGGTCGCTCCCGGGCCGCAGCGTCGCCTACGTGGGCGACGGCAACAACGTCTGCCGGTCGCTGATGATCGGGGCCGCGTTAGCGGGAATGGGGATGCGCGTGGCCACCCCGCCCGGCTACGAACCGCCGGCCGACGGCGTCACCGTGCTGACCACCGACCCGGCCGAGGCGGTCGACGGCGTGGACGCGGTCTACACCGACGTCTGGGCGTCGATGGGCCAGGAGGAGGAGGCGGGGAAGCGCCGCCAGGACTTCGCCGGCTTCACCATCGACGACGACCTGATGGCCCGTGCCGCTCCCGACGCGCTGTTCCTGCACTGCCTGCCGGCCCACCGGGGTGAAGAGGTGGCTGCGTCGGTCATCGACGGTCCTCAGAGCGCCGTCTGGCAGCAGGCCACCAACCGCATGCACGCCCAGCGGGGCCTGATCCTGTGGTTGCTGTCCCAGTGAGCCGCACGTTTGATCACTCCGCGGCGTCATGCCACCCCCGATCGATCAAACCCGCATGAGATTGGCACGCGCCGCCCGGGAGGCGGCGCCCGACGAGCACTTGAGCGAGCCGTGAGGCTCGCGAAACCCCAGAGGCAGCACCGGCTGGCGCGCCTGCTCGAGGAGCATGCGGTGACCAGCCAGGACCAGCTGGTGGAGATGCTGGCGGCCGACGGCGTGGTGGCCAGCCAGGTGACGGTGTCGCGCGATCTCGAGGAGCTCGGCGCGGTCAAGGTCCGCATGGCGGGGGGCGAGACGGTGTACGCCATCCCCGAGCTGCCCAAGGACCGGGTGGCGCCCGAGAGCCACCTCAAGCGGGTGCTGGGGGAATGGCTGGTGGAGGTGGCCCACTCGGCCAACCTGGTCGTGTTGCGGACGCCACCGGGATCGGCGCACGTGGTGGGATCGGCCATCGACAGGGCCGGCCTGGCCGACGTCCTGGGCAGCGTGGCGGGTGACGACACTGTGCTGGTGA
>CADCTB010000160.1 GCA_902805665.1 uncultured Acidimicrobiales bacterium | reverse complement strand
TCGGGCTATGCGGGAGCCGAGCTCCTCCGCCTGTGCCACTCCCATCCCGACCTGGATGTGGCGTGGGCGACGGGCGACACCCAGGCGGGGACACTAGTCGGCGCGCTCTATCCGAGCCTGGCCGCCGCCTACCCCGGACTGGCGTTCGAGCCGTTCGATCCCGCGCTGGTCACCGGCGTCGACCTGGTCTTCCTGGCCCTTCCCCACGGAGCGTCGCAGCGGCTCATGCCCGCCCTGCTCGGCGCCGGGGTGAAGGTCGTCGACCTGGGCGCCGACTTCCGCCTGCGCGACCCTGCGGTGTACGAGCGCTGGTACGGCGAGGCCCACGTGGCGCCCGACCTGCTCGACCGGTTCGCCTACGGCCTGCCGGAGCTGCACCGCCACCACATCGCCAAGGTGGACGCGGTGGCGTCGGCCGGGTGCTACCCCACGGCAGCGGCCCTGGCCCTGGCCCCACTGACTGCCGCCGGCGCCATCGAGACCACGGGCGTCATCGTGGACGCGGCAAGCGGCGTGTCGGGCGCCGGCCGGGCCCTCAAGCACGGCACCCACTTCGGTACCGCGAACCAGGACTTCACCGCCTACGGCCTGCTCGACCACCGCCATACCCCTGAGATGGAGCAGTCGGTCGGCGCCACCCTCCTGTTCACGCCGCACCTCGCCCCCATGACGCGCGGCATCCTGGCCACCTGCTACGCCCGGCCGGCGGCCGGTACCACTCCGTCGACCGAGGAGATTCTGGCCGTCCTGGCCAGTGCCTACGCGGGCGAGCCGTTCGTCGTCGTCTCGCCGGCCAGCCCGTCGACCAAGGCCACGTGGGGTTCCAACGCCGTGCACCTCTCCGCCCGGTACGACGAGCGCACGGGATGGATCCTCGTCCTCGCCGCCCTGGACAACCTGGTCAAGGGTGCGTCGGGGCAGGCGGTGCAGTGCGCCAACCTCCTGCTGGGCCTGGACGAGACTGCGGGCCTGTCTTCGATCGGGGTGTACCCATGAGCGAACCGGTAACCGAGCATGTTCCCGGCTTTGTGGCTTCCGGCGTGGCGTGCGGGATCAAGGAGAGCGGGGCGCCGGATCTGGCCCTGGTAGCCACGACTGACGGTCGCCCGGTCCCCGCCGCCGCGGTGTTCACATCGAACCTCGCCCCTGCTGCTCCGGTGCAGGTCACCCGGGCCCACCTCGAAGCCACCGGGGGCTACGCGTCCGCAGTCGTGATCAACAGCGGCAACGCCAACGCGGCCACGGGTGTCACCGGACGCGAGCACGCCGAGCGCACGTGTGCCCTCGTCGCCGAAGGTCTCGGCTGCCAGCCCGAGGAGGTCCTGGTCTGCTCCACCGGGCTCATCGGCATCCCCCTGCCGTTCGCCGCTCTGGAATCCGGGATGGCGCCGCTGCTGGCCTCCCGGCACGCCAGCGGGTACCCCCACGCCGCCCTCGCCATGATGACCACCGACGCGAGCCCCAAGGACATCCTGCATCTGGGCGAGGGCTTCCTCGTCAGCGGTCTGGCCAAGGGGGCGGCGATGCTCGCTCCCGACATGGCCACCATGCTGGCCGTCCTCACCACCGACGCCCAGGCGTCGCCCGCCGAGCTTCATGCCGCCCTGCGGGCCGCGGTGGCCGAGTCGTTCAACGCCCTCACTGTCGACGGGGCCACGTCCACCAACGACACGGTGATCGCCCTCGCCGCAGGAGGGGCGGGCGCCCGGCCCGGCCTTCCGGGCGTGATGGCCGACGTCTGCGCAGAGCTGGCCACCCTCATGGCCGAAGGCGCCGAGGGCGCAACCAAGCGGGCCCGCATCCGGGTGACAGGTGCCGCGTCGCCCGCCGACGCCCGCACGGCCGCCCGCAAAGTGGCGGAGAGCCAGTTGGTGCAGTGCTCGCTCTTCGGCGCGGATCCGTACTGGGGGCGGATCGTGAGCGAGCTGGGTAGCTCCGGGTCGGCTTTCGATCCGGACCGCGTCTCGGTCGCCTACGGGCCGGTCGAGGTGTGCCACCTCGGCATCGCCTGCGCCCACGACGAGGTCGCATTGCGCGCCGTCATGGCCGCCCACGAGGTGGACATCACGGCCGACCTCGGGCTCGGCGACAGCACCGCAGTCGTCACCTTCACCGACCTCAGCCCCGAGTACATCGCCGAGAACATGAGGACTTCGTGAGTGGGCACGCCGGCCGGGCCGTCCGGCCCCGCCGGAGCGCAGCGGAGGCCTCCGCCGGACGGCCCTTGAGGGCCGGCGTGAGCCACGACCAGGAGAGATCGTGAGTGGGCACGCCGGCCGGGCCGTCCGGCCCCGCCGGAGCGCAGCGGAGGCCTCCGCCGGACCGCCCTTGAGGGCCGGCGTGAGCCACGACCAGGAGAGATCGTGAACCTCACGAAGTCCGACGTCCTGGTCGAGGCGCTTCCTTACATCCAGCGCTTCCGGGGCCGGGTGGTGGTGGTGAAGTACGGGGGGGCGGCCATGACCGATCCCGACCTGGCCGCGCTCTTCGCCCAGGATGTCGTCCTCATGCGGTCGGTCGGCATGCGCCCGGTCGTCGTGCACGGCGGCGGCCCACAGATCGGCGAGCTCATGCAGCGGCTGGGCATGGAGCCGGAGTTCCGGCAGGGCCTGCGGGTCACCGACGCCGACACCCTCGACGTCGCCCGCATGGTGCTGGTGGGCAAGGTCAACCGCGACATCGTGTCGGCGATCAACGTGCACGGCCCGCTGGCCGTGGGCCTCTCCGGCGAGGACGCAGGCCTGATCACCGCCTCGGCCCGCGACCCGGAGCTGGGCTACGTGGGCGACGTTGAGGCCGTCAACCCCGGCATCATCGACCGGCTGCTCGCCGAGGAGCTCGTGCCCGTGGTGGCGACCATCGGCACCGACCTCGAGGGGCAGGCCTACAACATCAACGCCGACACGGCTGCGGGCGCGGTGGCCGAAGCCCTGCAGGCGGAGAAGCTCGTCTACCTCACCGATGTGGCGGGCGTCCTGCGTGACGTGAAGAACCCGTTCAGCCTCGTCCCCTACGCGTCGGCGGACGAGCTGGACAAGCTGGTCGCCGACGGGATGCTCACCGGCGGGATGATCCCCAAGATCGCCTCCTGCACGCAGGCGGTGCGCAGCGGGGTCAAGCACGCCCACATCCTCGACGGGCGGGTGCCCCACGCCCTTCTCCTGGAGATGTTCACCCGCGACGGCATCGGAACCATGGTGAGCCCGTGACCGGCTACCTCATGGGCAACTACCCGCCCCAGCCGGTGACGTTCGTGCGGGGGGCCGGCAGCCGGCTCTGGGACGTCGACGGGAAGGTGTACCTCGACTTCCTCGGCGGCCTGGCGGTGACGTCGCTCGGCCATGCCCACCCCGTGGTGGCCGAGGCCATCGCCGACCAGGCGCGGACCCTGTCGCATGTCTGCAACCTCTACGGCACGACGGTCGGCCCCGAGGTGGCCGAGACGCTCGACCGTCTCATCGGGGGTGGCGGCAAGATCTTCTTCGCCAACTCGGGGGCCGAGGCCAACGAGTGCGCCATCAAGCTGGCCCGCAAGTGGGGCGGTGCCGGCAGATACGCGGTAGTCAGCACCTACGCCTCCTTTCACGGCCGGACGTTGGCCACCCTGGCCGCCACCGGCCAGCCCACCAAGCACGAGCCCTTCCAGCCACTGCCCGAGGGCTTCCGGCACGTGGCCATGGGTGACGTCGACGCCATGGACGCCGCCATCGACCCCAAGGTGGTGGCTGCGGTCCTGGTCGAGCCCATCCAGGGCGAGGGCGGGGTCAACGTGCCGCCCAAGGGATGGCTGGGCGACCTGCGCCGGCTC
>CADCTB010000159.1:494-51353 GCA_902805665.1 uncultured Acidimicrobiales bacterium | reverse complement strand
TCGAACATGCGGTCGACGCCCTCGCCCGGGTCGAGGAAGGTCACGGCCCAGGCAAGGTCGTCGTCGTGTTCGACCAGTGACGCTTCCATCTCGCTGGGCGCCTTGACCACGTTTGCCCCATTCCGTCCACGAGCCGTCGTAGTTCCCACAGTCGTGGCTCGACGCTAGCGATGGGCCCATGCTCCGCCTCGCTGACGAGGTCACTGAGCGACCGGGTCGCGGTCCGAGCCTGAGACTCGCAGCCAGTTCGGGGCGCCCACGGCCGGCAACGAGGATGGGGACGCCCCGGTATCCACCACCTAGTCGGTGAGGGACGCCAGGGTCCCGGGTGGGTGCCCGGACCAGGTCTGACTCAACTAGTACCGGCTGACGCTCTCGATGTCGGGGGGTTGTCCTTTGATCGATCCGTCGGCCTGGCCCGGTCACCCACTCGGTACCAACCAGTCGGGCGGAGTGACTTTCTAGGAGCCTGTCCCAGAGGCCCGTCGTTGTCCTGTCCGCCGTCCCGGCCGGCTGGTCCATCCCCACCCAGCGAGAGAAGGGACGAACCATGACCACCATGCCAGATGAGATCACCGGAGGGGTCGACACCCACCTCGACGTCCACGTCGCCGCCGCCCTCAACGCCATCGGCGGCCTCTTGGGCGTCGAGTCCTTCCCCGCCGACGGTCCCGGCTACCGCCGCCTGTTGAGCTGGCTGGAGAGCTTCGGCACCGTCGTGCTGATCGGAGTCGAGGGCACCGGCAGCTACGGCGCCGGCCTGACCCGCCACCTGCACGACAAGGGGGTGAGCGTCGTCGAGGTCGACCGGCCCAACCGCCAGGAGCGCCGGCGGGCCGGCAAGTCCGATCCCATCGACGCGGTGGAAGCCGCTCGAGCTGCATTGTCGGGGCGGGCCAAGGGACAGCCCAAGACACGAAACGGCAGCGTGGAGGCCATACGGGTGCTGCGCATCGCCCGCTGCAGCGCCCGCAAGGAGCGGGTCCGGGCCATCAACCAGCTCCGCAGCCTGGTGTCCACCGCGCCGGAGGAGCTGCGGGCCGAGCTGCGGGGGCTGAGCATCTCCCAGCTGGTGCACAAGACGGCAGGCATGCGGCCCAGCGGGCGCACCGACGTCCTCAACGCCAACAAGCTGGCCATGCGCTGCCTCGCCCGGCGGGTGCGCGACATCGACGCCGAGGTGGCCGAGATCGACGCCGTGCTGCGTCCTCTGGTGTCTGAGACCGCACCCGATCTCGTCTCCCTCTACGGCGTCGGGCCCGACACCGCCGGAGCTCTCGTCGTCGCCGCCGGCGACAACCCCGAGCGCCTCGGCAACGAAGCCACCTTCGCCCACCTCTGCGGGGTGTCGCCGCTCGACGCGTCCTCGGGCAAGCAACTGCGCCACCGGCTCAACCGTGGCGGTGACCGCCAGGCCAACTCTGCGCTGTGGCGGATCGTCATCACCCGCATGGCGTCGGACCCGAGAACGCAGCGCTACGTCGAGCGGCGGTGCAAGGAAGGCCTGACCAAGGCGGAGGCGATGCGGTGTCTCAAGCGCTACGTCGCCCGAGAAGTCTTCTACTACCTCGTGCCTCTAAAGGCTGCTTGACATCCCTAGGAGCATCGATCAGGGTCGCCCCGGGGACGCGGAGCAGGGGGGTTCCGGGATGAGCGGTCGACCGCCGCTGGTCGGGTCGGAAGCGTTGGCGAGTGCCAAGGCCCACCACACGAAGCGCTTCGGGTATTCGCCGGGCCACGAACGTCCAAAGGCCGATGCGCCGACGGGAGTGCCTCCAGTTTCCGCCGTTCGGCCAGAGACCACCTCGACAACTCGCTGCCGCACCTCTCCAAGCTCGTCTACCAGGATCGGGCGGCCCTGATGAGCGTCGCGTCGGTAGCGAATGACGAACGCGTGCGATGACTTTCGCGATCGCGCCACGTCTGATCCACGAGACGCCATAGGGGAGGATGGCCGGTGCAGTGGAAGGAGACTCCCGTGAAGATCATCAATCTCGGTGAGGCCGACGGGCTGCCGCCGGTCGATTGGGCTGCTATTGTCGACAAGCTCGAGTCGGGCTCGGCGCCGGCTCCAGACGCCATGAACTCCCGTACAACCTGGCTGTGCACCGTCAACGAGGACGGCAGCCCGCACGTGACCGCCGTCGGTGCGGTTTGGCTGGATGGCGCGTTCTGGTTCCAGACGGGGGCAGGCACGCGGAAGGGACGCAATGTGGCGCGCGATCAAAGGTGTTCGATCGCGCTATCGATTCAGGATGCGGACGTTGTGGTCGAAGGTGACGCCGCCCGGGTGACCGAGCCGAGCGCAGTGGCACGCGTCGCAAGGGCGTGGGCGGACAACGGTTGGCCGGCGGAACCAGACGACAGCGGTTCGGGCATCACTGCCCCGTTCAATGCACCCGCGCAAGGTCCACCGCCGTGGAACGTGTACCGCATCGAGCCGCGCTCGGCGATCGTGACATTGGGGACGGATCCTGGCGGTCTGACCCGTTTCCGATTCTGACGAGCCCGACCGGCGCGGACCCCGACGTCCGACGCCGGCAGTTCACTACTACGCCCGGGAGGCAGCCATGTCGCAGGTCCGTGTCCACAACTTCTCGATCTCCCTGGACGGGTTCGGGACCGGCGACGGCATCACGTTCGATGCGCCGTTCGGTCACGCCGGGGAACGCCTGCACGAGTGGATGTTCGGCACCCGATTCTGGCGCTCGATGGTCGGCGATACCGGTGGCACCGCGGGTGTCGACCACTCCTTCGCCGAGCGCCATGGCCGCGGCATCGGTGCCGAGATCATGGGCCGCGGCAAGTTCGGCCCGCAGACCGGCCCGTGGACCGATGTCGGCACCAGCGATGAATGGCGTGGCTGGTGGGGGCCGAACCCGCCGTTCCACACGCCGGTGTTCGTGCTCACGCACCACCCGCGCCCGTCGATCGAGATGGAGGGCGGCACCGTGTTCCACTTCGTCGACGCCAGCCCGCAGGAGGCGCTCGACCTCGCCCGGGAGGCAGCCGGCGACCTCGACGTGCGCATCGGCGGTGGCCCGACCGTCGTCCGCGACTTCCTCGCCGCCGACCTCATCGACACGCTCCACGTCGTGCAGGTACCGATCCTGCTCGGCCGCGGCGTGCGCCTTTGGGACGGCGTCGAGGGCGTCGAGGACCGCTACGACATCGAGGCGGTGTCGTCACCGAGCGGCGTCACCCACCTGACCTTCGCCCGTCGTTAACCGGCCCTGAGACGCACCTATCCCCGGATGATGCAGAGGCGCCGGTCGTGCGGACGGCACATAGTCGTCGATCGGTGATGGGGGAGCGGTGTCTTTGGTGACGAGCGTTATGCGGCCCGGTCGCCGCTCACTAGGCGCGTTGGTGCGCTGGATCGATCGCCGGGCGCCGAGATCTGGAGCGATCGTTCGGTGTCTCTTCATGAGGTTTGGAGCTGCTCGGCCAACGCGACGATGATCCCCGCGGGGCCGCGGACGTAACAGAGCCGGTAGCTGTTCTCGTACTGCGCCACCTCTCCAACGAGTTCCGCGCCGTGGGCTCGCAGGCGGGCGACAGTGGCGTCGATTTCGTCGACGACGAACATGATGCTACGTAGGCCAAGCGTGTTCCCAAGTGCGTTCTCCGACTCAGCCCTGATCGCCGTCGGCGTGTGGAACTTCGTCAGCTCGAGCCGGCCGTTGCCGTCCGGGGTCCGCATCATCGCGATGTTGACTCGGACGCCGTCGAGCGCATTGACACGGTCCACCCAAGGTCCCTCGATCGGCGCCTCGCCCTCCAGCTCCATGCCAAGTTCGACAAAGAACGCCTTCGCAGCCTCAAGGTCGTCGACGACGACGCTCACGTGGTCCAGCCGCTGAATCGTCATGGTGGTTCTCCTCCTTCGTCGGCGCGGCCTGTCGTGGCCACCGGTGTACCGAGGACGGAGCCAGCGCCACATTTTCTACACCCGGACATGTGCTGCGTTCTCGGGAACTTCATCTGGCCGTCACGCCCAGGGCGTCTACGCCACGGAACGTGAACCCGCCCGCACGCGAGCTGATCCCTCACTTCTCGTCGTGCTTCTTCTCATCGTCGCTGGCGTCTTGGAGCTCAAGGAGCAGCGGCAAGGACATCTGGCTCTAGGGGAGCCCGAAGCTCATCCAGAACCTACTGGACGACGGCGCCGTCGACGAAGTCCGGATGCTGGTCTGCCCGGCGGCCAGTAGCCCGTGGCCTGGGCGTAGCTGAATGGGTCTACTGAGAACGAAGATCAAGCCCCTGACCAGGACTTCTGCGGTGGAGACGATCGGACTCGAACCGACGACCCCCTGCTTGCAAAGCAGATATCGGCAAACCTCTGACCAGGGGTTTTGCCACAAAACCGCAGGTCGGAGCGCTTTTTCTTCCACCTTGTTGCGCACTGTAGTGCTCTGTTGAGCGATGCAATGCGGACTCTGAGCGGACTCTGAGCGGATTCCGTAGAGCCGGGGCGGCTGGCGGTCGCCCTCGGTTCCCTGCAGCGCTGGCCACGTCGCGTAGACGTGCACCAGCCTGTGGTTGGACGTGGCAATGGCGCTGACGACGGCTCGCCCAGGCTCTTCTCGCGCGGCAAGAGCGCCCTGGACGGTCACGGCCATCTATTGGGTCGACAAGTCTTCATTTCCGACAGCCAATCGACGGAGTCGTCCTGACCCTACTGCGACAGCATCCCGCCCCGAGTGGGGCTGATCTGCGCCCCCCGGTCGTGGCGAGGAACTCGGAAAGTCACCCTCCGGGGCGGATGTGGAACGCCGTCTCCCCGGCGGCCACGTTCTCCCCGAGCTGGCGCCCACTGGCGTCCCCGGCGAGGACGTGGGCAACGCCCGGCTCGCCATCAGGCTACGCCCCCGTACGGCACCCTAGGAGACGCCTCGCTCTCGGCCTTTCAGCGTTCTGGGAAGCGCGTTCTGGGGCACCCCTGGCTAATGCCGGCCTGCACCGAGCTGAGAAGACAGGAACCGCATCTGTTGGTCGGGGTTCTCACGACTGAGCAGTTTCACCGACCGGCGGCGTGGAGCTCGTACCGGCGCCAACTCCATCGGTGACCGAAAGGCCCTGCTGCCAGTCGAGAACCGGACCCGTAGGTCCCGAACCGACAGGACCCGGTCGGGATCGGTGTCTAGCAGCGGCCGGTCCGGCAGAACCATGCGGTGGTGTCGAAAAAAGGGCCCATCGGGCCGCCGTCGTTGCGCACGCCGGCGAGGCGTGAGGAGTTGTACACGAGGAGCGACAGTCCGGGAGCCGTGGGAAGCGAGGGGACCAGGGTGGCGGTCATCTCGTAGGCAGCCTTGAGGGCGTCCATCCTCTTTGCTTCGTCGACCTCGTTGTTGACCCGATCCCAGGCCGCGTCATGGGCTGCGTCGGCCAACCGGCTGAGGTTCTCACCCCCGAAGCCGTTCGCCTCCGTCGGGATGTTGCGTGAACAGAGCAGGGCGCAACGGCTGGGATCGTCGTTGGTGAACGACCCGGTGCTGAAACCGACATGGAAGGCACCGCGCCGTAGAAGCTCGGCCTGGTTCGAGACGTTGTTCACCCGCATTGCGAATCCAGCCTCCTTCCACTGGCTCTGGAGGATTTCCTCCTGGAGCTGGACGCTCTTGTTCCCGGCCAGCCCGACCACCTCCAGCTCGGCCCGCTGGTCTCCTTTGGCCCAGATTCCGTCGGTTCCTCGGGCCCACCCAGCGCTCCGCATGAGCTGGTCGACCCGGGGAAGGTCACGCCGGTAGCGCCCGAAGGGCTCCACGTACCAGCGGCCGTTCACGGGCGTCATGAGGGCCTGGATCGGCTTGATGTCCGGCTTGAGGAGCGAGAAGGCGTGGCGGACGAGCGCTTCCCGATCGGTGGCGTGGGCCAACGCCTGACGAACGGCCACTGCGTCGAGCGGTGCCCTCTGGGTGTTGAGCACCACGAGGTTTACGGAGAGGTTCTCGGTCGTCTCGACGGTGGTGTCGGGGATGGCCTTGAGCTCCGCCAGGGTGACCTCGGGTGGGACGCCTTGCAACAGGCTCACCTGACCGCTGCGGTAGGCGGCAAGGGCGGACCCGGCATCAGGGATGATGCGGTACACCAGTGCGTCGAGGTGAGGCTTCTTGCCCCAGTAGTTGGGGTTCGGCACAAAGCGCATCTCCTCGCCCCTGACCCAACGGTCGAGCTTCCAGGGACCGCCCGACCAGCTGTAGCCGTCCTTCATCTCCGCCGTGCGGTCTTTGCCCTCCAGCAGGTGTTTGGGGAAGATGTTCTGCAGTGTGCCGAAGGGGTTGTACCAGGCGGCATAGGGCTGCTTGAAGGTGATCACCGCCGTCTTCGGGTCCGAGTCGTCGACGCTCTCGATCTGCTCGAACCCGGTGCGGTTGCGGATGCCCGGCGCATGGGCCGCTTGGTCCCAGGTGTAGCGCAAGTCGGACGAGGTGATCGGCACTCCGTCGGACCACACCGCCCTCGGGTTCAGCTTGTAGGTCAGGCGGTGGGGCGGCCCCATCTCCTGGACCGGCTCGCCCGCAAGCAGGGGCGTCGGGACGTACTTGCCGCCCACGAACGCCACCGTGTGCGGCATGACCAGGTTTCGGATCGGAGGTCCGGTGCCGGCCGCGCAGGGCGCGAGCCAGTCGAAGCACCCGGGCTCACCTTGCGACCGGATGACGAGCGTGCCACCGTCCACGGCCGGGTCGGAGGTAGTAGGAGGTGCCGATCGATCAGTCACCTCGGGCGTCGAAGTGTCGCAGGCCGCCGCCAGCAGGGCCATCGCGAGTACGGCCGCAGTCATCCTCTTTGCCGACACGATCATCCTCCTCGTCTTCTGTAAGGGAATCTACGGAGGAGCGTGTAGAGAACGCGTAGAGGTGTCGTCGTAGTCATAGCTTGGCGGCCTGGTGGGCCAAGCCGGCCATGCCGAGTCGGTTAGCGGCCTCGAACGACTTGCGGAGGAGCTGTTGTGCCCGAGCGGTGTCTCCGGGCCCCCTCCGTTCCAGGAGCATGCGGCCGTACCAGAAACGCGTGCGAGCGAGAAGGGGCGGGGATCGCATGCCCTCCTCCATCCGGAGTGCCCGTTGATAGTGACCCTCTGCGGCGTCGAACCGGCCGAGGGTGGCGGCCAGCTGACCGAGATATCGGTCGGCGGCTCCTGGGCAATGGGCTACGGCGCCACCGGCCACCATCTGGCCGGCGAACGGATGCAACCGGTCGTACAGGTGGCCGGCGTGATCGCGGTGCAAGAGGGCGGCGGCCGCCTCCGCCAGGTAGGCCAGCGCGGCGGACAGGTACGTCCGGCGGCTGTCGGCGGCGAAGCGGTCCAGCTCGCGAACGACGACGTCGACCTCGCCGAGCTCGGCGTCCACCGAGGCCAGCATGGCCGACAGCACGGCGTGTCCCGGCCAGTGCTCGAGGGCCGTCCGTAGGATCACATCAGCCTGACGCGGCTGTCCACGGTCAAGGGCGAGTCTGGCAAGTTGGATGGCTCGCACGTCAAGAGGGATCGGGGTTCGCGTCGCTTCGGTGGCCATGGCCTGGAACTGCTCGGCCAACGCCTCCACTTCGTCGAACCGACCGTCGAGCAGCGCCCGTGTGACCCGCCACAGGACAGCTTTCGCCTGGTAGTACCAAAACTGCCGCTCGCGCCCGATGCGCTCGCACGCCGCCGCATCGGACTCGAAGCCGGCACGGTCGCCCAACGCGATCCGGGCGACCGCCCGTTGCTCGTACCCTCCACGCCAGCCGTCCCAGCCGTCGGGCGGCGCCGCGGACACGAGCTCTTCGGCCACGGCCAGGCGCTCCTCGGCCTGCCCGGTGTTACCCAGGTCCCAACTGCGCATCAGGAGGGCGACCCCCAGAGCCTCTTGACTTCCCGACCGACGGGCCAAGGCGATCGCCTCACCGGTCATCGACGCGGGATAGCCCTTGGTGACCGCGAGTCGGGCGAGGAGGATGGCCCGCAGATCCGGGCGATCGTCGCCTAGGGCTGCCAACGCCTCTTCGGCGATCGCCGCGGCGAACGTGGGCCGTCTCTCGGCCATGAGGTACCAGCGGGCTGCCACTGCCAATCGCTCAGGGCTCTCGAGCGATCTCGCCGTCGCCACCGCCGCGGTCGCCGCCGGCAGCGCCCGGTCGACATCCCAGAAGCGGCACCATGTCTCGGCGAGCATGAGCAGCAGGTCGCAGCGCCGTCCCAAGTCTGGCGGGTCGGCGACGGCCAAGGCATCGAGGCCTCGCTCGAGGAAGGCCACCGCGTCCTCCCAGGCCGACTGAGCGAAGGCCTGGCGGGCGGCTGCCATGGCGTAATCGACGGCCTTTGTGGTCCCGCCGGCGGTAGCGGCGGCGGCGTAGTGATGGACCAGCGCCGGCAGGCGATGGGCGTCGTCGGTCGGGACGGACTCCAGAGCATCTGCCACGCGGCGATGCCAGTGGGCTCGGCGGGTCAGCGTGAGCTCGGCGTAGATGCTGTCCCGGACGAGGGCGTGGGCGAACCCGTATCGGCCCGAACCTCGTTCAACGACCAGGTGGGCGCCCACCGCCTCGTCGACGGCGTCGAGCAGCGTGTCCATATCGGGAAACCCGTCGATCCGCTCGAGCAGGTCGATGCTGAACTCGGTTCCCACGACAGACCCCCAGCGGAGAGCTTCCCGCGCGGGCTCCGAAAGCCGGTGCAGGCGGCGGCCGACCACCTCGCGCACCCCCTCTGGGATCCCAAGTGCCTCAGTGCCGGCGTAATAGGTCCAGCTGCCCTCACGGCGGTACGTGGCGCCCGTCTCACCGAGGTGCCGCAGAAGTTGACCGACGAAGAAGGGATTGCCCGACGTCTGGGCGTGAAGGGCGCTGACCAGGGCGAGGTCGTCGCCACCCTCCTCGCCCGCACCGGCGACCTGTACGAACGACGCCACACCGTCCTCGTCGAGACCCGCGAGGACGAGGCGGTCCACGGCCTGTTCCCGGTGCAGGTCGGCGAGGGCCTGGGTGAGTGGATGGTCGGGTCCGATGTCGGTGTGGCGATACGTCCCGATCATGAGCACCTGGGCGGCGGCCGTGGAGCGGAGAACGTGGTGCAGCAGTACAAGGGTCGGTGGCGCGGCCCAGTGCAGGTCATCGAGGATTAGGACGACTGGGCCACCGGCGGCTGCGTCCGTCAGCAGTGAAGTAATGGCACCGAACAACCGGTAACGATCGGACTCCGGGTCGGTCACAGGCTGCACCGGCGTGTCCGGCAGGCGCTGGGTCAGCTCAGGGGCCAGCCGGGCCAGCACACCGCCGTGGGCGGCGACGTGGGCGGCCAATTCGTCCAGTGAGGCCTCGGCGATGAAGCCGGAGAGGGCCTCGGCGAACGGCTGGTATGACAGGCCGATTTCCTCGTCACAGCGTCCGTAGAGGACGCGTGCTCCCTGGCGGTGGGCGTCCCTTGCGAAGGCCGCGACCAGCGTGCTCTTCCCTATGCCCGGCTCACCTCCGACAAACACGGCCTGGCGACCCTCCACCGTTGTCCGCTTCAGGGCGTCGTCGAGTCGTTCGGTCTCGGTCTCGCGGCCGACCAGGAAGCCGCTGGGGAGCCCCAGTAGCGCAGCCGGGAGGGGAACTGGAGACGCCTCTGACACCGCCGCCGGCTCGTCGCCCAAGAGGGCCAGGAACGCCGCCTCGGTCTGGGGCGACGGTGCCACCCCGAGCTCCTCCGCCAGCACCCGCCGGCAACGCTCGTACGCACGCATCGCCTCCCCCCGGCTCCCTGCGCCGGCGTGGGCGGCCATGAGAGCGAGATAGGCCGACTCCCGGAACGGCTCGATGGCGATCGCCTCTTCGGCGGCGTCGATGGCCTCGCCCCACAGCCCGTCGGCCGTCGTCGCCCGTGCGAGCACCTCGAGGGCGCGGAGGTGCAACTCGCGGAGCTCCGCTTGCCTGCGCTCCACCCACGTTCCCCTGGCGGCGGGTAGGAACTGGCGGGCAGACACGGCGATGGCGCCGGGCGCCAGGCACCGGGCGCCCGCCGAGTCCCCTGTGGCCAGGGCGGCGGCCGCCGCCTCCAAGGCTTCGGCCGCCTCCTCGACGTCGACGACCGCGTCGGCCGGGAGGTGAATCTGGTAGGCGCCGACGCTGGTGAGACTTTCGGCCGGGTCGAGTCCGGCGTGACTCAGCGTCGCCCTCATCTTCGACGTCAGGCCTCGCAGGAGCTGTTCCCAGGACGCCGGAAGGTTTTCGCCCCAGAGGACGTCGGCCAGCTCGTCTCGGGACACTGGCCGGTGCCTCTCGCACACCAGATAGGCCAACGCCAGCCGACCGAGCCGGCCCAGCCCGGCCTCACCGGTATGGACGCCTCCAGCCTCGAGACCGAACCGACCAGCCACCGTGACCCGGACGAACACGGCTCGACGCTACCGTTCGTTCACTCTTCTAGCCCGTTCTAATCGACCAGGCGACCCGTCGCAGGACCAGACCGACCATGAGGTCGAGAGCGTACGACCTACGACCGGGGACTGCGGCGCCAGGCGACGCCAATCGTTGATCCGGCGCTCCGTCACGTCTCTTGCTTGGTCGGGGTTGCCGGCCCGGGATGAGGGCGAGCCAACGCCAGGAGCAGATCGGCCGATAGCTTGATGTCGTGGGCCGCGCTGGCGTGGGCCTGAGCGACCGGCACCAGGTCGTCGTCTGAAATCCCGGTCGCTTCGAAGCCGCAGTCGCATCGAATGACCCTCTGCATGGGTGAACCTCCCTCGACAGCGACACCGTACGAATCGCTTGTAGATTTCCCGTAGAGCCGTCGGCGCTCCGGATGAAGGAACCGGAGATGCAGAGCCTTAGGGCGCGCGTAATTCCGAAGGTGCTGGGAGGCTGCTCGGGCGCTTGGGTGCTCCCGCGTGACCCTAGTGGACCCATGACTACCGCTGATCCACCGGACGTTACCCGGTCCAAGGATCACCCTTCCGTCGGCGCCGCGCCCGCGTCGAGATGGGGCTGTGGCCGGCCGTCGCCTCGCCACGGGACTAGTCGCGGGGGCGCTCCGTCGTGGATTTGGCCAACAATAGCACCAGCTCTGCGGGGAGATCCATGCTCTGCACCTCCCGGGCGTGGGTCTGGGCCCGCGTGACCAGCTCGTCGTCGCCGTCTCCCGTCACTCCGAAGCCACAGTCGCACCGCATAACTCTCATCACGGCGACCGTGACGGATCGGCTGTAAAAGGCGGCGTAATCGCCGGCGACGGACAGCGGACCCGGCCCGCTGCCCTTCCGCCGAGACAGACCATCAGTCAACAGTTACCGTTCCGGTCGCCCTCACGTAGGACATCTCGAAGATCGGCGGGGCGGTGTCCGGCAGGCAGCTGCCATCTGCGTTTCGCCCGCGGATCACCGTGAGATTGGCAACGGCCGTGCCACCTCCGGTGGCCCCGGCGTACGCGCCGGTCCCGCCCGTGACGACAGCCATGTGGGAGAACGTCAAACGGGCCACGCAGGTTGTGGGGTTGAAGTCGACCTGGGGCGGGCCGGCGGGGGTGATGGTCTGGTAGAGGTCGCCTTCCGGGAAGCTGAACTGCACCTGGAACGGGCCTCCGCGGGCGACCAGGAGCCGGTTGTTCTCCTCCCGCCCTGCGCCGGTGATGAGCCCTTGAGCCACCACCGTTCCCGTGTTGGCTCCGATCTTCACGACCGTGAAGTCCTGAGGGGCGGTGACGGCGGCGGCCGGACCGGGGTTTCCCACCAGTACCGAGCCGACGACGGCCGCAGTGAGGACAAGCTTCTTGATGGTCATGACTCTCCTTTGGTGTACGGCGGGGAGGCCGCATCGGTGCTGCCTCTGAACGGGACCCTAGGAAGTGCCTGTAGATCCGCTGTAGATCGGGGGTTCATCAGCGCGCCGATACGGAGCGGTCGTAGGGTGAGTAGCCGTGCCGCTGAGAGTTTCGGTCGCCGGCCTCGTCGAGATCGACGTCGACGGCGCACGGGTCGAGATGGAACGCCTGGGGCGCATCGGCAGGCTCTTCTGGGTCTACCTGGTGAGCGAGCGGCGGCGACCGGTAGCGAAGGACGAGTTGGCCGAGGTGCTGTGGGGCCAGGACGACCTCCCCCGCTCGTGGGACCAGATGCTGCGGGGGAACGCTGCAAAGCTCCGAACCGTGCTCGCCACCGCAGGCCTGGATCCGGCGGCGACCCTCAGCAGCGCGTTCGGTGCCTACCAGGTCCGTCTTCCGCCCGATGCCGTGGTCGACGTCGAGGAAGCCGAGTCGAACGTGGAGGCGGCCGTCGTTGCGCTCGATGCTGGGAATGCAGAGGAGGCTTACGAGGCCGCGTCGGCGGCCGTCGGGGTGGTGGCCCGAGGGTTCCTGCCCGGGTCATCGGGGATCTGGGTCGAGCGACGTCAGGCTGAGTTGCGCGAGCTCCACCTGCGGGCGCTCGAGCAGCTGGCCCGAGCCGCCTTGGCCGGCGCGCGGTGGGTCGAGGCCGTGTCAGCGGCCGAGGAAGCCGTAGCCCTCCAGGCGTTCCGCGAGTCAGCGCACCAGATGCTGATGGAGGCCCACAAGGGATCCGGCAACCCCGCTGAGGCGCTGCGGGCGTACGAGCGATGCCGGCGGGTTCTGGCCGAAGAGCTGGGAGCAAGCCCCTCCGCCGCGACAGAGAGGGTCTACGTCTCACTGCTTACCGACGAGCACGCTCCCGACACAGCCGAGTCACGGTTACCGCTTCCGCCCCTCCTCGCCCCTGCTGCGGTCAGCTTCATCGTCGGACGAAGTACCGAGTCGCACCGTCTCCGAGGGGCGCTCGAGCGGGCGGTCTCCGACGGCCGTCAGGCGGTGCTTGTCGCCGGCGAGCCGGGCATCGGGAAGACCTCCCTGGTTGCCGACTTCGCCCGGGAGGCCCACGCCGGGGGCGCCCGGGTGCTCTATGGGCGCTGCGACGAGGACCCGGGAGTCGCCTACGAGCCCTTCGCTGAGGCGCTCGGCCACTATGTCAGGCACGCCCCGCGAGCTGAGCTCGAGGTCCACGTGGCCGACCATGGCTCGGAGGTTGCGCGCGTCGCCCCGGAGCTGATGCGCAGGTTGCCGGCACAGCCTCCGCCGGTCACCGAATCGGATGGCAACCGCTACCGCCTTTTCGAGGCCATCTCCGAGCTCATCACCGGGGCGGCACAGCGGGGCCCGCTGATCCTTGTGCTCGATGACCTCCACTGGGCCGCACCTCCGACACTCGCGCTGCTGCGTCACGTGCTGCGGCCAAGGGCCGCAGACTTGGTCGTCGTGGGCACCTACCGCCATACCGAGGTCGGGCCCGACCATCCACTGGGCTCCACGCTCGCGCACCTGTGGCGGGAACCGGGCATCGAGCGGCTGCTTCTCGAGGGCCTCGAAGAGGGCGGGGTGTCGGCCTTCGTCGAGCGGCGCGAGGGCCACGCGCTCGACCAAGCGGGACGCGACCTGGCCCGGGCGCTCCACGTTCGAACCGCCGGGAACCCCTTCTTCGTCGGAGAGTTCCTACGGCATCTGGCCGAGACGGGAGCGGTGTACCGGCGGGAAGGGACGTGGAGCTATTACGAGGACTCGGAGAACCTCGGGGTGCCCGAGGGCGTCCGGGACGTCTTGGGCCGTCGCCTGGCCCGGCTCTCAGAGGCGGCTAATCGGGTCCTCACCCTGGCATCGGTGGTCGGCGTCGAGTTCGACCTGCGGCTACTCGAGATGCTGGGCGTGCCGGGCGGTGCCGGCACGACGCTCGACGCACTCGACGAGGCGGTCGGCGCCCAGGTCGTCACGGAGTTGGGCACCGGCCACTACCGGTTCGCCCACGCCCTGGTTCGGGACACGGTCTACTCGACGCTCACAGCCACCCGGAAGGCAAGGCTGCACCACCAGGTGGGAAGGGCGCTGGCGTCGCTTCCCGGCGACGACGACGTCCGTCTCCCGTCGCTCGCCCACCACTTCACCCAGGCCGCGGCGGACGAAGCCGCCACCCAGGCCGGTGAGTACAGCCTCGCCGCGGCGCGCCAGGCATTCGACAAGTCGGCATGGGAGGACGTCCTGGCCTTCGTGACATCGGGGATCGGCGCCCTATCCCTGGACGACGGCACCCACCTGGCGCTCCGCTTCGAGCTCCTCCTGCTCCGCTACGAGACGCTCATGGTCCTAGCGATCTTCGCACCGGCCACCGAGGCTCTCGTGGCGGCCGTGGAAACCGCGCAGCTCCTCGGGTCCCCGGAGACCATGGCCCGGGCCGCCAGCGTCTATCTGATGGTGCGTCCCGCCGACCCCGGTGTCGTCGAACTGGCGGAGGAGGCACTCAAACGTCTCGGTGGCTCGGCGCCGGACCTGCGCGCCCGCCTCGTGGCCGGCTTGGCCGTGAGCGCTCGTCACGATCCCGGCAGGGCCGAAGCAACGGCGGAAGTGGCCCTCGCCCTGGCACGGGAGTCGGGTGACTCGGACGCAGTTCACACCGCGCTCGTGGCCCGCAAGCTGCTCCTCGCCGACTCACCGCGGGCTCGCGAGTGGCTCGCCGTCGAGGAGGAGCTGGTGGCGATCGGTCCGCGGTCCGGACCCGTGGCGGGCGTGAGCCGGTGGATGTTCAGCCTCGGTCGTGGCCGGGCCTTGGCCCGGCTCTCACTCGGCGACCGGACCGGGTTCGAAGCCGACGCTGCCAAGCTCGCGGCCCGGACGGGCGAGCTCCAGAACCGCGGCGGGCAGTGGAACGACGTGTTGTGGCGGGCCACGTTGGCGCTTCTCGAGGGGCGGTTCGGGGAGGTCGAGGCCCTGGCCTCCGCGGGCCTCAGCCTCGTCCCCGCCCACATCGATCCGTGGGCCATACAGATGTGCAAGCTCGCGCTCGAGGAGGGACGGGCAGCCGCCTTCGAGGACGAGGCGGTTCGCGTGTCCGCCGCCGTCCCGGGGAACACGATCCTGCTCTCGATGGTCGCGTTCACCCACTCCGAGAGAGGCCGGCACGAGGACGCTCTTCGAGTTGTCGCGGAGCTGGAAGCGGACGACTTCCGGCACGTGCTCCGGGGGCTGACGACCACGACCCTCGCCTATGTGACCGAAGTGGTCGTTGCGCTGGAGGAAGCGGACCGCATGGCGAAGGTCTACGAGCTGTTCCGCCCGTACTCGGGGCTGGCCTGTGTTTCCGGCGTCGGCGCCCACTGCCCCGGCGCGGTCGACCGGTACCTCGGGCAGCTGGCGTCGGCGCTCGGGCGGTGGGACGAGGCCGAGGGCCACTACCGGGCTGCCCTCCACCTGGAGTCCGGCCTGCGTGCTCCGCCGCTCCTGGCCCGAACCCAGTACTGCTTCGGCCGAATGCTGGTGGAGCGCAACCGGGCGGGTGATGCCGATCAGGCCCGCGCCCTCGTGAAGGTAGCGGTCGAGACCGCCGGACGGCTTGGCATGAAACGCCTCCGGGCGCAAGCCTCCGAGCTCTGACGCGTCCCCGCAGGTCGTCCTGCAGAACCATTCGTTGAGGCGTTACCGCGAAGTGTAGGGCTGGGAAGGTGGAGAAGCCCGTTAGGACCGACCGCGACCACCTCTACGGGTGGCCTACGCGGAATCTACGGCCCATCCGTAGGTTGCCAGGCAGCCGCCTACCGGAGATGCCTGTCGGCGGCAGGGAGGAACACACCATGATTGGTAGAAGGATGGCCACCGCAGCCATGACCGTTGGGCTGGGGCTGGCAACACTCGCGATCAGCGCCCCGCCGGCGCTGGCGTCAGGAAAAGGTGTCGGCCCCAGCGCCGGCACAACAGGAAAGGCACGCGCCTGTCAGGTTCATGCGCTGAACAAGGGGAAGAGCGTGGCCAAGGGCCTACAGTGCGCACCCACTCCGCCCCCGCCGACCGGCACCCCGACGCTTTCGGTCCTGCTCGATCCGGCAACCTGTTTCACCACCGTTACAGGTGCCGGCCTCGCGCCGGGTACGGAGCTTCTCTTCGCGCCGGAGTCGAATCCTACGAACCTGCAGCCCACCGGCATCATCGTCGACCCGACCGGGAACGTCCTGCTCAACGTGGACGGAACCGGGCCCGCCATCATCCTGTACGCCACCACTGCCGCCGGCACAACCATAAGCGCCTTCTGGCCCGCCTGCGGGTTGTGACGAGACCGCGGTGAGCCGCACACCGCATCGGCACCAGCCAAGATGAGCCAACGGGAGTCCCTCCGGTGCACGTCGGAGGGACTCCCCGAGGGACGATCAGGATCCGCCAGCTCAGGTCTGCGAACGGTAGGGTGACGTCCTGCCGACCGCCAGGAGGCGGCTCACGTTGGTTGCGGTGTGGGCGCTCATATGCAGAGCCGCCGCGATCGCCATTTCCAGCTGCGGCTACACCGCCCGCTCTGCCGGAACCCAGAACCTCTCGCCGAGCACCGGCAATGGTCCACTCGTCGGCTGAGGGGCGACTGGTCCAACGACCGAGCGACCTCCGCTTTGTTGAGCCACCTGGGCGCACCGGCCAGTGCTTCGGGCGTGACGGAGGCGCCTGTCCGCCCGGATCGGCACAAGGGGACGCGTCGCTCGGGCGGCTTCCGACACTTAGGGGACGGACGTGGTGGGCGCCTCTATTGATCCTGACGTCGAGAGGGACGCGTGGAGAATACTGAGCTTCTCTCCGGGCCACACCGATGTCGGAGCCATTCAAGGCGGCAGGCTGGCCCTCCATCAGGGGCGGACAGACGGCTACTCCGGGACCTGGCCACGAGACCGGGCCACAACTTCCTCGTCCATGTGGGCCTTCGCTCATACCGAGCCAGACAAACGAGGAGCCGCTCAGATGTCGAAGGGCTCCCGGCCGGCGGCTTTAAGCCCGTGACTCTCACCACGACTTCCACCACGTTCGCGTACCTCACTGAGGCGGTGACGCCCCTCGCCGATGTCCAGCGGGCGCATCTACGAGCTGTACGCCCCCTTCGTGTCGCCCGCCAGTCACATGGGACCACCCTGAGCTGAGTTTCGCCAGCAGCATGGGACCACCCATCCGCCAGTAATGGGACCACCCCGGGTAACCGCCAGCGCCGGTTTCGCTCCGGATGGACTCGCCGCCACCGGTGAGCGGACCAGGAGGCGGCGATGGCGTTTCGGGAGGTTCCAGTGTTCGAAGTGCGGGAGGTGCTGCGGCTGTGGCTGCGAGGCGAGACCCTGCGGGGGATCGAGCGGCTGTCCAGGGTCGATCGCAAGACCGTGCGACGGTACGTGGAGGCCGCCGTCGCCCAGGGCATTGCCCGTGAGAGCGGGGAGGACCAGCTCCACGACCAGCTGATCGGCTCGGTGGTCGAAGCGGTCCTGCCCCATCGCTCCGACGGCCACGGGGAGGCGTGGCGGCTGCTGGTGGCCCACCACGATCAGATCGAGGCCTGGCTGGACAAGGGCCTGACCGTGGTGAAGTGCCACGACCTACTGACCCGCCAGGGTGTGGTCGTGCCCGAGCGGACCCTGCACCGCTATGCCCTGGAGGTCTGCGGTCACCGTCGGGGCCGGGGACCGACGGTGCGAGTGGCCGACGGCCGTCCCGGCGATGAGTGCCAGATCGACTTCGGACGTATGGGCAGCCTCCATGACCCCGCCAGCGAGCGGATGCGGTCGGCCTACGTCCTGGTCTTCACCGCCTGCTTCAGCCCGCACTGCTTCGTGTGGGTCAGCTTTTCCCAGACCACCGAGGGCGGTGATCGACGGCTGCGAGGCGGCGTGGGCCTTCTTCGGCGGCGTGTTCGCCACCGTGATCCCCGACAACATGTCCTCGGTCATCGACAAGGCCAGCGCCACCGAGCCCCGGTTCAACCAGGCCTTCGTCGAGTATGGCCAGAGCCGGGGCTTCCTCATCGATCCGGCCCGGGTGCGCCGACCCCAGGACAAGCCTCGGGTAGAGCGAGTCGTGCCCTACGTGCGGGCCTCCTTCTTCGCCGGGGAGCGCTTCGTCGACAGTGAAGACGCCCAGCGCCGGGCCGAGGAGTGGAGTCGAACCAAAGCCGGCATGCGCATCCACGACACCACCCAGTGCCGGCCGGCCGAGCTGTTCGCCCTCGAGGAGGCCGCGCAGTTGCTGCCGGCGCCGACCAGCCGCTACGACGTGCCGCTCTATGCCAAGCCCAAGGTGCATCGCGACCATCACATCGAGGTTGCCAAGGCGCTGCATTCAATCCCGGGAAACCTCATCGGCTCGGTCGTCGACGCCCGGGCCGACGCGACAACAGTCACGACGCCGAGGTCCGCAAGCTGCTCCGGGTTGACCTGCTGATCATCGATGACTTCGCCCTCCAGGCTCTCGACGCCATCGACACCGCGGATGTCTATGAGCTCATCGTCGAACGGCACCGTTCGGCGGCCACGGTGGTGACCTCGAACCGCGAGCCCGTGGAGTGGCTGGGGCTGATGGCGGATCCCCTGCTGGCTCAGTCGGCCATCGACCGCCTGCAGTCGGCGGCCTACGAGCTGGTGCTCGAAGGTGAGTCCTATCGGCGCCGGCAGAAGCCCGGGCCGAGCACTATTGACCCAGCTCCACCATCTCCGCGGTCATCACGTCGCCGACGCTGACAGAGCCCGAACCGGTCCCATGCCCCTGGCGGAGACCCGGTCCCACGCGGCTGGCGAGCGACACCCTTCGCCGGCGTCTCCGCGATCCCCGGCACTATCGGTTCGCACTGTTGCTGGTCCGGTCGACCGCTACCTGGGCCTCGCGTCGACCTCGGCGAGTGGGACGACGCTCACCAGCACTTCGAGTCGGCCCGGGAAGACGCCTACGGTCGCCGCTGCTCCTGGCCCGGGCTCGCTACTGGTACTGCAAAGATGCTGGTCGAACCGGGCCGGCCGGCCAACGGGCGGCGGACCGCCTGAGGGCGCACTGGCATCTGCGAAGGCGCTGGACATGACCCTCCTGGCGATGCGCTCTTCAGCGCTGGCTGAGACAATTAGTCGCAAGTCGTCCGGCAGAACCACACGGGCAGGCTGGGAAGCCCCGGACCGACCGTCACCCCACCGAGCTTCCGACTGTTGAAGACGTACACGTCGATGATGGAGGCGAGGGGCAGCGCCGGGAGCTCCTCGGCTAGGGCCTCCTGTCCCCGGCGGACGAGGTCGATCCTCCTGGCCGTGTCGAGCTCGGTGTCCACCTGTGCCCAAAGGTCGTCGAGCATCGGGCTAATGACCCGTGTGACGTTGCCCCCGACGAAACGCGAGGCTTCGGTCGGGATGTTCCTCGAGCAGAATCGCGCGCATTGGCCTGGATCGACGACCGTCGCCAACGCGCCGGTGAAGGCGACCTGGTAGGCGCCTCTCGGAAGAAGTTCGACGTTTATCGCCGTGGCGTTCGCCCGCTTGACCGTCACGTCGAAGCCGGCCTCCTTCCACTGGCTCTCGACGATCTGGGCCAAGAGGGAATGGAATCGCGGGCCGGCGTCGACGAGCAGTTCAATGCGGGCCCGGGTGTCGGCCTTCATCCAGACGCCGTCGCTGCCTTTCGACCAACCGTCGGCCCGCATGAGGTCCGTGACCTTGGCCAGATCGAGGCGGTACCGGGCGAACGGCTCGCTGTACCAGGTCGGGTTGGCCAGCGACGCGAGTGACTGGGACGGTCGGACGCCGGGCCGGAGGTGGCCCTGGAGCTGGGTGACGACCGCATCGCGGTCGGTGGCGTATGCGAGCGCATGCCGGACGGCCTTGCGATCCAGTGGCGGACTCTGGGTGTTGAAAGCGAGGAAGCTGTAGCCAAGACCCGGGAGCTCGACGAAGCCGGTATCGGGCAGGTTGCGCATGTCCTCGACGCCCGGCTCGGCCCCGGCCTGATTGAGCATGTCGACCTGATTGGACTTGTATGCCTGCCTTGACGCCGCCGGGTCGCTGATGACCCTCAGGACGACAGCATCGAGGTGGGCGGGCGTCCCCCAGTAGGCGGGGTTGCGGACGAGCTTCAGCTCCTGCCCCCGGGTCCAGCGGTCGATCAGCCAAGGGCCCCCCGAGAACCGGTACCCGTCCTTCATCTCGGCGGCGCGGTCCCTTCCGTCCAGGAGATGTCTGGGCAGGATGGGGCGGAAGCGGTCCCGCCAGGCGGCACTCGGCTCCTTCCACGTCACGACCGCCGCCTTGGGGTCGGCGTCGTCCACCGCGGCGACATCACCCATCCCCCGCACGTTGGTGCTGCGAGCCTGCTCCCACGTGTACTTGAAGTCCGACGACGTGATCGGTGTGCCGTCCGACCACACCGCCCCGGGGGCGATGCCATAGGTGACCCGGTGGGGCGGCCCAAAGTCCACCACGGGATCGCCCACGAGGAGCGGCGTCGGGCGGTACTTGCCGTCGCTGAACTCCATCGGCGATGGCAGCGTCTGGAGTGCCACGATGCCCAGGTTCGACGCTCCACATTGCCCGTACCAGTCGGCGCAGACGGGCTCCCCAACCGAGATACTGATCGTCCCCCCTTGGCGCGGCTGCTCGACGGTCGTGACCGGGCCCACCGCGCGGTGGTCCCCTCCACCGCTGCACGCCGCCACTAGCGCGGCCGCGATGACGGTCACGACTAACGATCGCTGCCGGCCTGGACCCGAATGCATCCCCGCCCCCCTGGTGCCTCGGGGCCAGAGTGTAGAGGTCGACGTTTCAGCGCGGCGCCGTCCTCATCGCCCGTATCCGCGGTGGCCGGCCCCGTGAAGCGGCGCGGGCAAGAGCCAGCACCAGCTCCGCCGGCAGCTC
Source organism: uncultured Acidimicrobiales bacterium (assembly GCA_902805665.1). Taxonomy (GTDB): domain Bacteria; phylum Actinomycetota; class Acidimicrobiia; order Acidimicrobiales; family AC-14; genus CADCTB01. The sequence goes on along the minus strand of CADCTB010000159.1, from coordinate 30,710 downwards.
CATGCCGTGCATCTCGCGGGCGTGGGCCTGTGCGACCTCCACCAGCTCGTGCCCGGCGTCGGCCGACACCTCGAACCGCAGTCGCAGCGCAATGACTCTCACGTCGTCATGGTCCGGATCACGTGCAGAGATCCGGTAGACCGGCCGTAGCTCGGAGATCAGACGGCCACCGTATCGGCCGCCTGGCGGCGAGCGGCTCGCTCGGGCGTCCTGCGGGCGACGGTCACGCCGACTACGACGACCCACAACGGGAAGATCATGAAGGCCACGAACCCCGCGATGCCCGCGGGTGCGAGTGCGCCGACGACTATCGACGCCCACGCCAGCCACCCGGGGAGCAGGCGCGCCTGCCGGGAACGGATGCCCGTGGCGAGCATCATCGCTGAGATTCCGACAACTGTCGGGAAGAAGTTGCTGCTGTCCAGCAGGTTCAGCGCCTTGGCCACCTCGGGCTGACCGAGCTCCGCCGCCTCGACAACCGCGAACGAGGTGACCGCGAACCCGGCGAGACCCAGGGCATAGGCGACCGACCCACCGAAGAGAACGGTGGCCAGCATTCCCCCCCAGCCACTGGCGTCGTCATCGCCTCGCATGGCGGCCCGCAATGCACCCCCGAAGAACAGGATTACGACGGCCGCCGCCACCGCGACGAACGCGCTGATCCGGACCCGGCTGGCGTGGTCGGTGTAGAAGGAGATCACCTCCGCCGCAGGAGCCTTCTCCTCGGGCACCTCACCCGACAAGGACATCCCTACCCAGAACAGCGCCGTGAACGTCCCGCCGACGTATGCGGTCGTCCGCCGCAGACTTTGAGCAACCATCGCCTTCCTCCTCCGTGTTGGTTCGTACTGCGCAACCTACGGAGTGAGCCGTAGACCAGCTGTAGACGCCGTGTAGACGAAGCGGACGCTCAGACGAAGGTGTTGAGCTCGGCAAAGTGGCAGGCAACGGGGTGGCCCTGACCGCGGTCGACCAGCGCCGGCTCCTCGTGGGTGCAGACGTCCTGCGCCTTCCAGCAGCGGGTGCGGAAGCGGCAGCCCGAGGGTGGGGATGTCGCACTGGGCGGGTCACCGGTGAGCATGATCCGGGTGCGGGCTGCCTCCCGGTCGGGATCAGGGACCGGCACGGCGGAGAGGAGCGCCTGGGTGTAGGGATGGGAGGATCGGACGAACACGTCGTCACGGCTCCCCGTCTCGACGATCCGGCCCAGATACATCACCGCGACCCGGTCGGCGATGTGCCCGACAACGGCCAAGTCGTGGGCGATGAACAGGTAGGCGAGCCCGAGTCGATCCTGGAGCTCCTCGAGCAGGTTCACGATGCCGGCCCGCACGGACACGTCGAGTGCCGACACCGGCTCGTCGAGTACGAGGAGCTGGGGCTCGAGGGCCAGCGCCCGGGCGATGCTAATGCGCTGTCGCTGGCCACCCGAGAACTCGTGCGGGAACCGGTTGGCGTGGGCCGGCTCGAGGCCGGTCAGCTCGAGCAGCTCTCGGACGCGTGCCTTGCCACCGTCGCCGTACAGGCCGTGGACCCGCAGCGGTGCCGCGATGATGCTGCCGACCGAGCGCCGGGGGTTCAGCGAGGCGTACGGATCCTGAAAGACGACCTGCATCTGGCGCCGCAGCGCTCGAAGTGCCCGACCTCGGGCGGCGAGAACGTCCTGGCCGCTGTAGCGGACCGAGCCCGCCGTTGCCGGGACGAGGTTGAGGACGAGGCGGGCCGTCGTCGTCTTGCCGCACCCCGACTCGCCGACGAGACCGAGCGTCTCTCCCCGGCCGACGGTGAACGACACGCCACACACGGCATGCACCTCGGCGGCGCCTCGGCGAGCCCGGAAGTGCTTCACGAGGTTGTCGACCTCCAGGACGACCTGGCGGGGCTCGGTGACCAGAGGCCGCTGGTCGCTCGCGGACGGACGACCTGTCGCCGGTGTCGTCTCACCGGCGAAGTGGCACGCCGCTTCATGTCCGCGCTGCACGGCGCGGAGGCCGGGTGGGTCGGTGGCGCACGGCTCGGGCAGTTCGGCTCGGGGGCAGCGGGGATGAAAGGCGCAGCCCGAGGGGAGGGCGACGAGCGACGGTGGCTGCCCTTCGATGCCGAGGAGCCGGCTCGTCGACCGGTGTTGGTCGATTCGAGGCAGGGAGGCAAGCAGCCCGCGGGTGTACGGGTGGGCCGCCAATGAGAACACTTCTCGCGCGCCGGCCGTCTCCACCAGGCGGCCGGCGTACATGACCGCCACCCGATCGACGAGCCCGGCCACGATCCCGAGGTCGTGGGTGACGAGGATGATCGCGGCGCGGGTGCGCTCCTGCACCCGCCGGAGGACCTCGAGGACCTGCGCCTGTATGGTCACGTCGAGGGCCGTCGTCGGCTCGTCGGCTATGAGGACGTCGGGATCGTTGGCCATGGCCATGGCGATCACGATCCGCTGCTTCATGCCTCCCGACAGCTCGTGCGGATAGCTGTTGGCCCGGGCGGCGGCGTCGGGGATCCCGACCAGTTCGAGAAGCTCGATGGTCCGCTCGCGCACCCGGCTGCGTGGGACGTCGTGGTCGTGGATGGTGATGGCCTCGGCGATCTGGTAGCCGATCCTCTGGACTGGGTTCAGAGCGGACAGGGCCTCTTGGAAGACGATGGCGAGCCGCCGGCCCCGGAGCCGGTTGAGCTTGCGCTCGGGGAGACCCAGCACGTCCTGTCCGTTGAAAAAGACTCCGCCCGACACCTCAGCAGTCGGCGGCAGCAGTCCAAGGGCCGCCAGCATGGTGACGGTCTTGCCCGATCCCGACTCGCCGACGACAGCAAGGATCTCGTTCTCGTGCACGTCGAAGGAGACGCGGTCGACGGCCTGCAGCGTCCCCTCCTCGGTGGGGAACCGGACCCGGAGGTCACGGACCGAGAGGACGGCGGCAGGGCCTGCGTCTAGCAGCGGCCGGCCCGGCAGAACCACGTTGTGGTGTCGAAGAACGGGCCCGTCGGCCCACCGTCGTTGCCGATATCCGCGAGTCGTGACGAGTTGTAGACGAGAAGGGAGATGCCGGGAGCACGCGGAAGGAAGGGGACCAGGTCGGCCGTGATCTCGTAGGCCGACTTGAGAGCATCCATGCGCCTAGTCTCCTCGATTTCTTGTTGACCCGGTCCCGGGCTGCATCGCGGGCGGTCGGCCACCCGGCTGAGGTTCTCGCCTGCGAGGTCCGCCTCCGTCGTAGTTGCGGGAGCACAGGAGTCCACAGCGGGCTGGGGTTCGTCGTTGGTGAACGCGCCGGTGGTGAAGCTGACGTGGAAGGCCCCCCGCCGTAGGAGGTCGGCCTGGTTGGAGACGTTGCTCAGCCGCAGTTCGAATCCCGCCTCTTCCCACTGGCTCTGGAGGATTTCGTCCTGGAGCTGGACGCTCCTGTCCCCCACAAGGCCGCCGAGTCGAGCTGAACCCTCTGGTCACCTTTCGTCCGGATCCCGTCCCCGACTCCGGCCCACCCGGCGCCTCGCATGAGCTGTGTCGACCGCCAGGTCCCGCCGGTAGGGCGCTTGCGGACACTCTCAGAACGCCGGCGTTGGCAAGGAGCTGCGCGCGACGCTTCGGACCTACTTCACCGTGATCTCCCCGAACATGCCCTGGGTGAGGTGGGGCGGGCCGCCGGGGACATTGGGGGGGCCTCCCTGCGACGACTGCATGGCAGCGAGGAAGGCGGCGGGGTCGGCACCGATGGGGATACTGCAGATCACCGCGTAGCGGCCCTTCTCCATGAGCTTGCCATCGCCTACCGCCTTGATCGTCTCGCCGCCATTGGGCGGGGCAATCAGGACCATGGCCGGCCGGCCAGCGAAGACCTTCTCCCCCTCGGCCTCGGGGAGGTTGACCAGCTGGGCGACGGGGCGCTTCTCGTCGTCGGCCAGTCGCATGACAACCATTTCGTGCAGCTCCTTGGTGGAGCTGTTCTTGAGCGTCAGGGTCGTACCGGCGTCGACCTCCTTGGGAAGGTCCCTGAAGCTGTAGTCCGCGGCCGTGACTGTCTTGGTGTCGTCGCCGCCGCCGCAGGCGGCGCCGACTGTGGCAAGGGCGACGAGCGCGCCGATAGATGTCCATCGGCGACCGGGCCTTTTACTTGTCATGTAGTTTCCTCTCTCGTTGTTGCCTTCTGGTTGTTGCCTTCTGGCCGCCGAAGGGCACCTCCCATCGTGCGGATGACTCGGAAACTAGGGATCGTCTGTAGATCGCCCGTAGAGGCCGCGTAGAGGCTGACCTTCACTGACGCCCCGGACCCGTCGCGGGTCCACACCACCCAGGGGCCTCAGGCTTTCTAGCGGGCGCAGGTGGGCTACGGGCACGCGTCGCAGTTAAGGGCCGGACCGGCATAGCCGGGTGTCGAGCTTGGGTCGTAGGCGGTATCGGCGTCGCCGCAGGCTCAGATGACCCGGAGCCAGGTGCGGCCGACATCAAACGGCGTGGGGGTGGCGGATGTCACTCCAGCCGTCCTCCTCCGGCCCCCCAGGACGAGGCGGTCGACTGGGGTTCCCGGTGCAGTTCGGAGAGTCTGTGGTGAGCAGACCGTTGGGGGCCGATGTCGTGTGGCGAAAATTCCCACGACAACGGCCAGTGGGGTGGAATCAGAAGACCGCCGGCCCGGTGGTTGTCCCACCGTCATCATTCTTCGGATGCCCTGACAGCACCATCTCGCCGACCAACGTGGCGCACCTCCTGGACGACCTCGGGACGTCGGACGAGGTGCTCCTCACCCTCCCGCGTACGTCCCACCTCATGATCTGGGAGAGCCAGCACGACGTGCGGCACCGGCTCTCGCCTGCGTGGCTCGTCAACGATTCGCTGCCTCCGGCGTAGCTCCCGACCCGCCCACTGACCTTCCGGAGTCGCCGCGTCGTTTCCCCGACTACAGAACGTCTACGGGCGGTGGACGGACGTCTACATCAGGTCTACGCGGCGGTTCGTAGGTTCAACAGCGGCAGGCACGAACGACGTAATCGAGAGGTGAGGACATGTCCAGCAAGCCCAGAAACGAGTCCCCCGACGGCGGGGCCGGCACGCGACAGGCAGTCCTGCTGTCGGCTCTCGCCCTTCCCTTCCTGATCGCCGTCTATGCGCTGGTGATGGCCTACTGGGCCAAGCCGGTGTCAGCCGGACGGGAACTGCGCATCGACCAGTTCCTCACCCTGGTGGAGAAGGGCCAGGTGGGGTCGGCCACGGTACTGGCCGACGACGACCGCATCGTCGGCGTCTACGGTTCCACCGAGCGCTACTGGGTCGACTTCTCCGGCGGCCACGAGTCCCTCTTCGCCCGCCTGACCGGTGCCCTCGAGGCGGCCAAGGTGCCGACTGACGTCAGCTCCCAGCCCTTCAAGCGGCTGGTGGGACCGCTGTCGACCTTCCTTCCCATCCTGGTCCTGGCCGACCTCATCGTGCTCGTGACCCTGGTGTCGAAGGGCGGGGCCACCGCATTCGCTCGGGCCGCAGCCCGCCGGTCCGGCGAGGAGACGCCCACCTCCTTCGCCGACCTGGCCGGCTGTGACGAAGCGGTCGAGGAGCTGGCTGAGGTCGCCGAACACCTGCGTGACCCGGCCCGCTTCGCGGCAATGGGCGCGGCGGCCCCGAAGGGCGTGCTGCTCTCCGGGCCCCCCGGGTGCGGCAAGACCCGGCTGGCCCGGGCGGTGGCCGGCGAGGCCGGTGTCGGCTTCTTCTCGATCTCCGGCTCGGACTTCGTCGAGATGTACGTCGGAGTGGGCGCCGCCCGTATCCGCGATCTGTTCGCCCAGGCCCGTGCCGCAACCCCCGCCATCGTGTTCATCGACGAGATCGACGCCGTGGGCCGAGCCCGCTCCACCAGCGCCGCCGGCGGGACCGACGAGCGGGAGGCGACCCTCAACCAGCTCCTAGTCGAGATGGACGGCTTCTCGGCCGACGCCGGCGTCGTCGTCATGGCCGCCACCAACCGCCCGGACATCCTGGACGCCGCGCTTCTGCGCCCCGGACGCTTCGACCGGCGGATCACCCTTGACCTTCCGGACATGGCCGGTCGCGAGGCCATCTTGCGCCTGCACACCGCAACCAAGCCGCTTGCGGTTGATGTCGACCTGAGCGCTCTGGCCCGCCAGACCGCCGGCTTCTCCGGTGCCGAGCTGGCCAACGTGGTCAACGAGGCCGCCCTTCTCGCCACCCGCCATCGCTCGACGGCCATCGGGCCTGCCCACCTCTCGGAGGCCGTCGAGCGGGCGGTGGCGGGTCCCAGCCGCAGGACCCGGGTGCTGACCATCGCCGACCGCCGCCGCATCGCCGTCCACGAGGCGGGCCACGCCGTCGTGGGTGCCGCGCTGTCCGCCGGCGGCCAGGTGACCAAGGTCTCCGTGCTGGCCCGGGGCAGCGGCGGTGGCTTCACGTTGTCCGTACCCGAGGCCGACCGGGTCCTGGCCACTCGCAGCGAGCTCGTCCACCGGCTCTGCACGCTGCTGGGCGGGCGGGTGGCGGAGGAACTGTTGCTCGGCGAGGCATCAACCGGAGCGCACGACGACCTGGCGCGGGCGGCCCGACTGGCTCGGCAGATGGTGGCGGACTTCGGCATGAGCGATGAGCTGGGGCCGTTTGCGCTGCCAGACGTGTCCGACGGGCCCGGCGGATCGTGGTCCGAGGCGACGCTGGCCGCGCTCGACGTCGAGACCCGCAGAATCGTCGACGAGGCTGGGGCGAGCGCGGCCGACGTCGTACTGGCGAACCGGGCCGTGATCGAGGCCATGGTCGCCACGTTGGTAGAAGTCGAGAGCCTCGAGGGCGAGGTCCTCGAGCGGTTCCTGGCTGCGGTCGCCCCGCCCGAGCGGCCGGCGATGACCCTCGTGGCGTCCTGAGATGGGACGGTCACCGAGCATCACCATCGGCGACGCGAGGGACGGCGTACGGGTCGAGCACGTGAAGGGCCGGGGGATGGTCCGCCTGGTGCGGTGGACGGCGGGAAGGGTCGAGGACGACGCGGTCGGGCTCGAAGTCTCCGACTTCTGTGCCCGCCTCGGGCTGACGACGGACGTCGTCGGCCCTTCCGCCCACTACCTGCTGGTTGCGGGCGCCGAGCGCCCAGGAGTGGGACACGTCGTGTCCCTCTTCGCCAGCGAACCGGACGCCCGGGCCGCGTTCGTGATCGTCCGGCGCTCCGACCCCGGAGCCGAGGCTTGGGCCGAGCTCACCAAGCTCACCGTCGGGGGAGACGCGCGCCGGCTCTGCTGGTTTGGCACACCCAGGGCGTCCACCCGCCAGGAGCTGCGGCCAGCGGCGGAGGGAACCGCGCGGATGAAGTGGCACGCCCGAACGCTCGGGCGAGTTCTGCGCCGGAGGCGGGTCGCGTGAGCGGTGGGCTTCCTTTCTGTAGTCGTGCGGGGCGGGCCTACATCCGCTCCTAAAACCGATCAGGCCCTCGTGTGCGGATCGAGAGCGTCTCGCAAGCCGTTCCCCACGAAGTTGACGGCAAGCACTGTGATCAAGATCGCAACCCCCGGCGCGTAAACGAGGTAGGCGAGCTCGGTGCCGACCGCGCCTCGTGACTGGGCCAGCATGTTGCCCCACGACACCGCGGGCGGCTGGATTCCGAAGCCAAGGAACGAGAGGGCGGATTCGGCGAGGATGGCGGCGCCTGAGGCGAGGGTGAGGTGCACACAGATCGGTCCCACCGCACTGGGCAACATCTCCGAAACGATGATGCGGGCGCTGGATGCGCCAGACGCCCGGGCCGCCTCGACGAACTCCTGCTGTTTGAGCGACAGGAACACCCCCCGGACGATCCGGGCCACCGTCCGCCAGAACAGGAAGCCGAGGATCAGGATGATCACCGGCAGCGAGCCGCCGAGCCCCCGCTGGGCGATCATCAGGAGCGCGGTGCCGGGGAGCACGAGGAGGAGGTCGACGAGCCGCATCAGCACCTGGTCCACCCAGCCGCCGAAGTAGCCGGCGATCGCGCCGACCGTCGTCCCGATCAGGGACGAGGCCATCGCCACAGACAGGCCGATGAGCAGGGAGATCCTCCCGCCGTGCAGCACGCGGGTCAGCTGGTCCCGCCCGAGCTCGTCGGTGCCGAACGGGTGGCGGAGGGAGGGCGATTGGCGGGACTGGGAGAGCACGTCGGAGTTCAGAGTCGGGCTGACCTCGTACGGGCTGAGCAGGGGCGCGAAGACAGCGGACAAGGCGAGGACGGCAAGGGCCGCCAGCCCGGCCATGGCCAGCGTCCTGCGTCGGAAGCGGCGGGCCACCAATCTCCACTGGGCACCTGCTGCGGGCGCAGGGAACGCCCCGAGGGGGCTGGCCGCCTCGGCGGGCGGCGGGGTCGGCCGGTCGGGCTCGACGCCCATGGTCATCAGGACGCCCGGACCCGGGGATCGAGCACGCCGAGCAAGATGTCGGAGATGAGCACCAGGACCAGGACGAAGGAGGCGGCCACCATGAGCCAGGGCAGCACCACGTTCGTGTCCCCGGCAAGGAGGGCGCTGAAGAAGAGCTGGCCCATCCCCGGCCAGGCGAAGATCGACTCGGTGACGATGACGCCACCGAAGAGATGGCCGATGGCCACGGCCGACACGGTCGTGAAAGGGATCAGCGCGTTCCGCAGCGCATGGCGCAGCAGCACCCGCCTCCTGGGCACGCCCTTGGCCCGCGCAGTGCGGATGTAGGGGGCCGACATCACGTCGAGCATTGAGGCGCGGACGTAACGGCTCCACACCGTGGACAGGGGCAGGGAGAGCACCAGGACTGGCAGGATGAGGTGGCGTAGGTGGTCGAGCGGGATCCCGCTGGTGGAGCTGTGCAGCCCGACGGAGAACAGGATGGGCTGGTCGAGGCCGAGCAGGCGCTTGGGCTGGAAGACCAACCACTCGATTGCCAGGAGGGCGAACCAGAACGCCGGCATCGACAGTCCCAAGAACGACAGGCCAGACAGGAGGTGGTCCACCATCGAGTCCGGCCGGGACGCGCAGACCACACCGACCACCACCGCAACAGTGAGGGACAGCAGGATCGCCCACACCACCAGCTGGGTGGTGTTCCAGAGCCGTTGGCGGATCTCGGCCCCCACCGATCGGCGCGAGACGCTGCTCTCACCCCAGTCGCCGCGCACGAAGTGCGACAGCCAGCCGGCGTACTGGGCGACGAGAGGCCGGTCCAGCCCCAGCCGCTTCTCCTCGGCCTCGATCAGGCTGCGGTTCGCCTCCTGCGCCGGCGCCGACGTGTCTCCGGAGATTCCCCCCCGTACGACGGCAAGTGGGTCGGTGGTGGCGCGGACGAAGATGAAGACGACGATCGAAGCCAGCAGAAGAATCACAACCGACCAGGCCAGCCGCCGGACGACCAGAGCGATCATGCCATCGAGAGCGTATGCGCTAGCTCCGGCAGCTGCTCGCCCTGCAATGCCACTCGTTGATCCGGGAGAAGATGCCGCCCGGGTCGGCGCTGACCGGGCCGCCCACCTTCGCCGAGTTGAAGACGACGATGTCAAGCACGGGGCTGAGCGGGAGGACCGGCACCTCCTCGGCCAGGAGCTCGTTGGCTTGCCGGACCAGTTGCACGCGCTTGGCGGCGTCGACCTCACGGGCCACCGCCCCCCACGCCGAGTCCAACTCCGGACTGGAGATTCGGAAGAAGTTGCCCCCCTGATAGCGGTTGGCCTCCGTCGGGATCCCGCTCGAGCAGAACCGCCCGCAGGCGTTGGGTTCCGTGCTGGAGGGCGCGGCACCGGTGATCGATGCCTGGAATGTCCCTCTCGGGTGCCACTCACCGAGGAGTGTGGCCGATGCCGTGTTATTGACGGTGACATCGAAGCCCGCTTCCTTCCACTGGCTGAGCAGGATCTCCTGGGTCAGCTCCCTCCGGCGGTTTCCGGTCATCGTGTTGAGCTCGACGGTGGCCTTCATCCCTGCCTTCACCCAGATGCCATCGGTGCCCTTGGCCCAGCCGTCGCCGGTCATGAGCTGGGTCACTCTCGTCAGGTCACGCCGGTAGCGGGCGAAGGGCTCGCTGTAGAACTCCTTGTTCGCCGGAGACATGAACGACTGCGCCGGCTTGATCCCGGGCATCAGCGGCCCCGAGAGCTGGCTCACGATGATGTCCCGATCAGATGCGTAGGCCAGCGCCTGGCGGACCGACCGGCTGTCGAGGGGCGGCTTGGCCGTGTTGAAGGTGATGAACTCGTGCGTCAGGCCCAGCTGGATCTCAAAGCCGGTGTCTGGCAGCGGCTTGAGCTCGAGCACCTCGGGCTGGGCGCCCTGGACGAAGATCATGTCCACCTGTCCGGTCTTGTAGGCGGCCAGGTAGGCGGCGGCGTCGGGGATGATCTTGAACACGACGGCGTCGAGGTTGGGCTTCTTGCCCCAGTACCTCGGGTTGGGAACGAGCTTGATCTCCTGGCCCTTCGTCCAATGGTCGATGATCCATGGACCGCCCGACCACTTGTACCCGTCACGCAGCTCGGCCGTGCGGTCTTTCCCTTCCAGGAGGTGGCTGGGAAGAATGCGGCTGAACTGGTCGCGCCACCCGGGGGCCGGGTCGGACCAGGTGACGACCACCGACTTCGGATCGAGTTCGTCGACGGACGTGGCCGGGCTCGTGGTCGTTCCGGTCAACCGAGCCTGCTCGGCCGAGTACTTGAAGTCCTTCGCCGTGATGGGCTGACCGTCTGACCAGACTGCCGCCGGGTTGATCCGCAAGGTGACCTTCTGCGGCGGCCCGATCTCGAGGGTCGGCTCGCCGGCGAGGAGCGCGCTCGGCCGGTACCGATAGTCGACGACGTCGAAGGCGCGGGGCATCGTCTGGCGACCCATCATGTCCTGCCCCCACGACGAGGAACCACATGGCGCGTACCAGTCTGCGCAGTTTGGCTCCTGGCTCGCTCCGAGCACGAGCGTCCCGCCGGCGGTGACGGGCTCCTCGATTGTCGTGGCCGTCGGCGTGCTGGTGTCGGAGCTGCACCCGGTCGCCAGGATCGCCAGCGTCAGCGCGCCGGTGAAAACGCGCATCGCTCCCCACGTCATGATCGTCGCCATTTCTCCTCAATTCTCGGGGGTTTGCACTTTGGCCTTGGCCAGGCCGAGCACGAACTCGGCGGCCATCTCCACGCGGTGGACCTCGAGGGCGTGATTCTGCGCCCGGCTGACCAGCTCCTCGTCGCCGTCTCCGGTCGCCTCGAAGCCGCAGTCGCAGCGAATCACCCTCATGGAGCTAAATCGTGACCCACCGCGTGTAGATGTCGCGTAGGTGCCCGGCGGAGCGTCACGTCCCTGCCAGCAGCGCCTGGGTGTCACGGCTCAGCCCTCTCATACTCAGGCGCTCGGCGGTGTGCAGCGCAGCGCTGAGGGAAGCACGGGCGGCGCCGGCGTCACCGCGCTCCATCAGGAACCGGCCGCACCAGTACTGCGTCCGTGCCAGCAGCGGCGGTGACCGGAGACCGGCCTCGATGGCGAGGGCGGAATCGAAGTGGCCCTGGGCGTCGTCCCATCGCCCCGCCAGCCCGGCCAGCATGCCGAGGAACCGGTCCACCGCCCCCTGGCACCCCTCACCCATGCCGCCGATCACGACTTGGCCCTGGTAGGGCAGCAGGTCCCGATAGACGGGGTCGGCGGGGCAGCTGGTTCCTAACGCACCCGCCACATCGGCCCGGTAGGCGAGGGTGACCGGCACCCGTTCCGGAGGCATCGGCCCCGATGGTCCCTCGTCGACGAAGCGTTCCAGGTCGCCACGGGCACGCCCAGGGTCGATGCGGGCCTGCGCAGCGGCGAGCATGGACAGATGTATCGGGTTCTCGGCGAAACTCTCGACCAGAGCCCGCGCCTCGGACACGGCCTGCTCGTCGTCACCCTCCTCCGACCGAATCCGGAAGCGTTGCCTCCCGAGTACCTCCCTGGCCATGTCGAACTCCTCGGGAGCGGTCCGCGCCGCGGCGACGGCGAGGGCTTCCACCTCGCCGAAGCGACCGTCGAGCAAGGCGAGCGTGGCCATGTAGTAGCGGGCATTCCAGCGGAAGAACCAGAAGCGCCGCTCGGCGCCGTACCGGTCGCAAGCTGAGACATCGGCCTCGAAACCGTCCCGATCGCCCAACGTAAGGCGCACTCTGCATCGGATGCCGATCCCGTTACGCCAGCCGTCCCATGCGCCGGGCGGTGCGCCCGAGACCATCTCCTCTGCGACATCCAAGGCCTCACGGATGCGGAGTGGGCCAAGGGTGCCGCCGATGGTCGACAGCGCTACCCCGATGGCGTTGATGTCGCCGGACTCCCGGGCGAGGGCGAGCGCCTCGCGGCGGGTCGTCAACCGGTCCCGTCCCTCTCGGAGCTCGGGACAATAGGCAAGGAGGCGGGCGCGCCAGGACGGGGCGTCATCTCCCAGCGTGACGTACACCTCCCGGGCCACCAGTACGGCGGCGTCGGCGGCCTTCTGAGCGTCGGGGCCTCGCGTCCCGAGGGTCCCCCGGACGTACCAGTACGTCGCGGCCCCGAGGCGCTCCGGGGAGCCCACGTGACGAGCAAGCTCCAGCGCCTGGCCGGCGACGGCGGCCGACCTCGCGGGGTTGAAGAAGCGAGTCCAGGTCTCGGCCAGTAGGAGCAGGAGATCACAGCGGTGTTCCGGCTCCGAGTCGCCGGCGGACTCCTGGGCGGCGATGCCGCGGTCGAGCACGGCGATGGCCTCCTCCCACGCCGCCTCGTCGATAGCCTGTCGCGCTACGGCCAGGGCGTACTCGGCCGCCTTGGCAGCGCAGCCAGCCGTGGCTGCCGCGGCGAAGTGGTGGGCGAGAGCGTCGATGCGGCCGCGGCCGCCGGGCGACGCTTCGAGCGTCTCGCCGACACGGCGGTGCAACCGGCCGCGACGTGTGGCCGTGAGGCGAGAGTAAACCGTGTCACGAACCAGGGCGTGACTGAACCGGTAGTGACTGGGGCTCACCTCGACGACGACGTGCCCACGGATCGCTTCCTCGACCGCGTCCAGCGGGTCCCCGCCCTCGACGACCCGCTCCAGCAGCTGTAGGTCGAACTCCACGCCGATGACCGAGGCCCAGACGACCGCATCGTTCGCCTTCTCGGACAGGCGGCGGAGCCGGCGAGCGACGACTTCCTCGACACCGGCGGGAACGTCCACCTCGTCCCCGCTGGCGTAGTAGCTCCAAGGTCCACGACGGCGGTAGGTCGCGCCGGTCTCCGCGAGGTGGCGCAGCAGCTCCCCTACGAAGAAGGGATTGCCGCCGGTATGGACACGCACGGCCTCGGCCTGGGCCCGAGCGTCGTCGTCCTCGTCGGCGAGTCCCTGTACTGACTCCATGAAGGCGGTCACGGCCTCGGTGTCGAGTCCTTCGAGCTTAAGGCGATCCATCCCACCGGATTCACGGCGCAGGTCGGCCAACATGTCGGCCAAGGCGTCGGAGACCTCGGTGTGGCGGTAGGTCGCGAGCATGAGCAGACGGGCGGAGGACATCGAGCGGAGAACATGTCGGAGCAACTGCAGCGTGCCGCTCGTCGCCCAGTGCAGGTCGTCGAGCACGAGAACCACCGGAGCCCGCTTGCACGCGTCGGCGAGCAGGGCGGCGACCGTGTCGAACAGCCGGTACCTGTCGGCCTCCGGATCGGTTGAGGGGGCCGGTGGGACATCCGGCAGGCGTCTCGTCAGATCCGGCGCAAGTCGGGCGAGGTCGCCTCCGTGGGCGTCCACGTGGTCACTGAGCTCACGCAGGTCGGCGTGGGCGACGAAGTGGGAGAGAGCTTCGGCGAAGGGCTGGTAGGGCAGTTCCAGGTCTTCGTCGCACCGTCCGTAGAGAATCCGAGCGCCCTGAGCGTGGGCCTGGCGGGCGGCGGCCGCAACCAGCGCGGTCTTTCCCATGCCGGCCTCTCCGCCGAGGAGCACGGCTTGGCGACCTTCCGTGGCGACGCTCTCGAACGCTTTCGCCAGGCGGTCGAGCTCTGCCTCCCGGCCCCACAGCGAGGTACCGGCGGCGGAACCGAGTGGAGCAGGGAAGGGCAGGGCGACGGGCTGGTCGTCGACGGGCGGGGGGTCCTGCAGCAATTCCAGATATGCCACCTCGGTAGATGGCGAAGGGTTGACGCCCAGCTCCTCGGCCAGCACACGACGGCAGCGCTCGTAGGCCCGGAGGGCCTCGCCTCGGTTGCCGGCTTTCGCGTGGGCACCGATGAGGGCTAGGTAGGCCGACTCCCGGAATGGCTCGAGGGCGATCGCCTCCTCGGCGGCCGCCACCGCATCAGCGGTCCGACCGAGGGCCGCCGCCCCACGCGCAACGATCTCGAGGGCGCTCAGGTTGAGCTCGCGTAGCTCGGCCTGGCGTCGCTCGACCCATGTTCCGGTCGCTCCGGGCGCGAACTGGCGGGCGGCCACCGCTGCCGCCGCCCCGGCCAGCTCGACCGACCGGCCGGCATCCCCGGCGGCCATAGCGGCGAGGGCCGCGTCCCGGTTGGCCGCGGCGTCTTCCACGTCGACGACCGCATCGGCGGGTAGGTGCAGCTGGTATGCGCCGAACGCGGTGACGAGCGCCTGCGCCGGATCAAGGCCGGCGTCCCGCAGCATCACCCGCATCTTCGCTGACAAGGCGCGGAGCATCTGCTCCCAAGACCGGGGAAGGTCCTCGCCCCACAAGGCGTCAGCCAGCTCGTCACGTGAGACGGGTCGGTGGCGCTCGCAGACCAAATAGGCGAGCGTCAGACGCCCGAGCCGGCCGAGGCCGGTCAATGCCACGGCGTTGCCCCCGGCCTCGACCCCAACCCGACCCGCCACCGTCACCCGGAGGGCCACGGGCCGAGGCTATCGCTTGCGACGGCAAGCGATAGCCACATTCGCTGGTCAGTGGAGTCCATCTCCCTGCCTCCCGCACCTCCTGCGAGCCGAGTTCGCCGCTTTACGGCGGGGGACTGGGCCGCCAGGTCGCCGAGGCGGGCCGGAATCCAGGTGTTGCTGCCCAAGTGGTCTGTCAGCGCGCTTCTACACGAGGCCTACACCGCACCTACGCCTCGGTCCTTAGGTTCCACATCGACCCGGCACGGACGACGCATCCCTTCCGCAGCCTGTCCGAGAGAGGCCACGTCCGGTCGGCACGCGACGGGGTCGCCGACCGCCTCCCGGGAAACGGCCTTCCTTCCAATCCCAACAGACAACAGGAGAGAACTCACATGTCCCTGACCATCCAATCGGCGGAGCGCTCCAACGCGGGCCCGATCGGCACCGAACCGGGCAAGACTCGGAGCACGCGTCGCTTCATGGCGGGAGTCTCCGGCCTCGCCGTGGCGGTCGCACTCGTCGGGCTCGGGTCGGTTCTGAGGAGCAACGCGTCCTTCGCCGAGCAGAACGTGGCCAGGCAAATGGCGGAGCAGCGGATCACCTTCAAGCCGGCGGAGACGCTCACCCCCGACGAGAGGGATACCCCGTGTCTCGTGCGGTACGCCGGCCGAGCCCTGACCACCGGAGCGCAGGCCGAGTGCTACGCCAACCACTTCATCGGCAACCACCTCAAGAAGGTGGCCGATGGTAGGACGTACTCGGAGATGCGGGCGGTGCAGACGGAGTTGCGGGAACGGCTAACACGGGCGCAGGCCGCGAACGACCCAGGGGTTGGGGATCTCCAGCGCGAGCTCGCGGAAATCACCGGCAAGCGTCAGACCCTCTTCGAGGGTGAGACCGTCCGGGGCCTCCTCCTCACCTCCTACGGGTTCGGCACCCTTGGCTCCAAGGCCGACCAAGGCGCCACGGTGGCCTTCGCCGCTAGTGCAGTGGTGCTCCTACTCTCCCTGCTCGTCCTGGTCTGGGCCCGCATCCGCTCGTGAAAGCCCGTCAGGCCGTGTGCGAGTCGAGTGCGTTACGAAACGCGCTCGCCCATGAGGGCCTGACGCAGAGCGCACTCGGAACATCGCGAGTCGATCCACCGCCGCACGCTGTGAGCTTTCTGCCGGAAGCAGGCGCTCACTTTCAACTGAACTCCGACGTTCACCAATGCGGACTATTGCGGACTCACCAAGCGGCGTGAACTGAGCAGATGGGGCTCAATATGGCCTCTGAGCAGGACTTTTGTGGGTGGAGACGATCGGACTCGAACCGACGACCCCCTGCTTGCAAGCAGATGTCGGCAATGTCCCCACCAGCACGTGCGCCACAAAACCGCAGGTCGGAGCGCTTTTTCTTCCACCTTGTTGCGCACTGTAGTGCGCTGTTGAGCGATGCGATGCGGACTCTGAGCGGACTCTGAGCGGATTTCGCAGGGCCGCAGCGGCTGGCGGTCGCACTCGGTTCCCTGCAGCGCTGCTGCAGCAGCGAAGACGTGCACCAGCCTGTGGCTTGGCTGAGCAATCACGCAGACGAGGGCTCGCCCAGGCTCTTCTCGCGCGGCAGGAGCGCCCTGGACGGTCACGGCCATCTATTGGGTCGACACGTCTTCAATTCCGACAGCCAATCCACGCAGTCGTTCTGACCCCACTGCGACAGCATCGCGCCAGCGTGAGGCCTTCCGCCCGTCGGCGCTACGACCAGTGAAGCCGGTTAACCCCGGGCGGGCGCTTGCCGCTCTCCGGTTTCAGCCGCCGGGTCGGCCATGGATCATCGCCCGCCTAATCCGCCAACGGAAGTCCGAGCGGTGGGCGCACAAGGTGGCAACGAGCTCTCGGTACGGCCAGCTCCCCCCAGCTTGCGTCCGGGCGGATGTGCTCCGACATCCGTGCTCCGAAGGCCACAACCCTTCGTTGCCGCGATCAAGGCTCCTGCGATGACTTGCGCGGCACCCGCCTCGTGCGGGTCCGGCCGGTTGTGCCGGAGCAATTCAAATTACTCGCTTGGCCGACGGCGATCGTGGCCGCCCGGTCGGGGAGCCTGGGAGCCGAGAAGCCCAGCTCGCCAAACGGCTTCTCACTGCGCAGGCGCCCCAACCCCACCCCAAATGGCTCCTTCGCATCGAGCCACCGGCCCGTCTACAGAACGTCTACAGCCGGTCACGGAGCCTCTACGCCAGATCTACGGCCGGTTCGTAGGTTCAGCAGCGGCAGGCACGAACGACCCATCCGAGAGGTGAGGACATGTCCAGCAGGCCCAGAAGAGACTCATCCGACGGCGGGGCCGGGAGGCGGCAGGCAGTCCTGCTGTCGGCTCTCGCCCTTCCCTTCCTGATCGCCGTCTACGCCTTGGTGATCGCCTACTGGGCCAAGCCGGTGTCGGCGGGGCGGGAGCTGCGGATCGACCAGTTCCTGAGCCTGGTGGAGAACGGCCAGGTGGGGTCGGCCACGATCCTGGCCGACGACGACCGCATCGTCGGCGTCTACGGCTCGACCGGGCGCTACTGGGTGGACTTCTCCGGCGGCCACGAGTCGCTCTTCGCCCGCCTGACCGGGGCGCTCGAGGCGGCGAAGGTGCCGATCGACGTCAGCTCCCAGCCCTTCAAGCGGCTGGTGGGGCCGCTCTCGAACTTCCTTCCCATCCTGATCCTGGCCGACCTCATCGTGCTCGTGACCCTGGTGTCGAAGAGCGGGGCCAGCGCGTTCGGACGGGCCGCAGTCCGCCGGGCCGGCGAGGAGACGCCCACCTGCTTCGCCGACCTGGCCGGCTGCGACGAAGCGGTCGAGGAGCTGGCCGAGGTCGCCGAGCACCTGCGTGACCCCGCCCGCTTCGCGGCCATGGGTGCGGCGGCGCCCAAGGGCGTGCTGCTCTCCGGGCCGCCAGGCTGCGGCAAGACCCGGCTGGCCCGGGCGGTGGCCGGCGAGGCCGGCGTCGGCTTCTTCTCGATCTCCGGCTCGGACTTCGTCGAGATGTACGTCGGAGTGGGCGCCGCGCGCATCCGCGATCTGTTCGTCCATGCCCGTGCTGCGGCGCCCGCCATCGTGTTCATCGACGAGATCGACGCCGTGGGCCGGGCCCGGTCCACCGGCGCCGCCGGCGGCGCCGACGAACGGGAGGCGACCCTCAACCAGCTCCTGGTCGAGATGGACGGGTTCTCGGCCGAAGCCGGCGTCGTCGTCATGGCCGCCACCAACCGTCCCGACATCCTCGACGCCGCCCTTTTGCGTCCCGGACGCTTCGATCGCAGGATCACCCTCGACCTTCCGGACATGGCCGGCCGCGAGGCGATCCTGCGCCTGCACACCGTCACGAAGCCGCTGGCGGCCGAGGTCGACCTGAACGCCCTGGCCCGCCAGACGGCGGGCTTCTCCGGTGCCGAGCTGGCCAACGTGGTCAATGAGGCAGCCCTTCTCGCCACCCGCCATCGCTCGACGGCCATCGGGCCTGCCCACCTCTCGGAGGCCGTCGAGCGGGCGGTGGCGGGCCCCAGCCGCAGGACCCGGGTGCTGACCGTCGCCGACCGGCGCCGCATCGCGGTGCACGAGGCGGGCCACGCCGTGGTGGGTGCGGCGCTGTCCGCCGGCGGACGGGTGACGAAGGTCTCCGTCCTGGCCCGGGGCAGCGGCGGTGGCTTCACGTTGTCCGTCCCCGAGGCCGACCGGGTCCTGGCCACTCGCAGCGAGCTGGTCCACCGGCTCAGTGCGCTGCTGGGCGGACGAGTGGCCGAAGAACTGCTCCTCGGCGAGGCGTCGACCGGCGCGCACGACGACCTCGCCCGGGCGGTCCGCCTGGCTCGGCAGATGGTGGCCGACTTCGGCATGAGCGATGCCCTGGGGCCGTTCGCGCTACCCGATGTGTCCGACGGCCCCGGCGGATCCTGGTCCGAGACGACGCTGGCCGCGCTCGACGCCGAGACCCGCAAGATCGTCGACGAAGCTGGGGCGAGCGCCGCCGGCGTCGTGCTGGCGAACCGCGCCGTGATCGAGGTCATGGTCGCCGCTCTGATCGAAGTCGAGAGCCTCGAAGGGGAGGTCCTCGACCGGTTCCTGGCTGCGGTCGTTCCGCCCGAGCGGCCGGCGATGACCCTGGTGGCATCCTGACCATGGGACGGTCAGCCAGCATCACCGTCGGCGACGCCCGGGACGGCGTACGGATCGAGCACGTCAAGAGCCAGGGGATGGTCCGCCTGGTCCGGTGGACGGCAGGAAGGGTCGAGGACGACGGGGTCGGGCTGGAGGTCTCCGACTTCTGTGCCCGCCTCGGGTTGACGACGGACGTCATCGGCCCTTCCGCTCACTACCTGCTGGTTGCCGGCTCCGAGCGTCCAGGAGCGGCACACGTCGTGTCCCCCTTCGCCAGCGAGCAGGACGCCCGGGCCGCGTTCGTGATCGTCCGGCGCTCCGACCCCGGAGCCGAAGCCTGGGCGGAGGTCATAGAGCTCAAGGTCGGGGGAGACGTGCGTCGGCTCTGCTGGTTCGGCACACCCGGGGCGTCGAGCCACCAGACGTTCCGGCAAGGAGCGGACGTGACCGAGCGGACGAAGCGCCACGGTCGAGTTCGGCGCCGGCGACGGGTCGCATGAGGGCGCCCCCTTCGGCGTGTCACAACGAACCAATGAACAAGGAGCAAAAGGATGAAGGCCACAAGACTGGCGTTGCAATGTGCGGTGGCGTCGGGGTGCCTGCTGGGCGCTCTCACGCTTCCGGTGACCCCGAGCTTCGCACGCGCGTTTACGGACAACCTGCGCGTCGACCTGCCCACGGAGCCGTACACCGTGGACGTGCCTTGTCTCGGCCCAGCCGTGATCACCGACACCGGGTCACTCGTCATTCACACGGCGAGCAACGGCAACGTGCGCCACTTCGTAGAGGTTGCCAACGGGAAGACCGTGGTGGACCCGCTCGACCCCTCGCTGCCCACCTATACAGGGACCTTCGCAGCCCACCAGACCCACGTCGACTTTGTGGACGGGAGCCGCATCCTGACGTTCACCTCGTCCATGACGTTCAAGAGCTCTGGAGGGTCCGTGTTGCATTTGCTCCTTACGGAGCACCTCACGATCCACGCCGATGGCGAAGTTCGCGCCGAGTTGAGCAACATCCGCTGCCACTGAGATGAAGATTCGCCTCGGTCACGTCGATGCCGGCATTGAGACATCCCGGGAATCGGCGTCACTTGCGAAGTGGCAGGCGACGGGGTGGCCTTGGCCCCGGTCGATGAGGGCGGGCGCCTCGGCGACGCAGATGTCCTGCGCCTTCCAGCACCGGGTCCGGAATCGGCAGCCTGACGGTGGCGACGTCGCACTGGGCAGGTCGCCCGCGAGGACGATCCGGATGCGGGCCGCCTCGAGTTCAGGATCGGGGATGGGGACGGCGGAGAGCAACGCCTGGGTGTAGGGGTGGGACGGCCGGGTGAGCACGTCGTCGCGAGTCCCCGTCTCCACGATCTTGCCGAGGTACATGACCGCTATCCGGTCGGAGATCTGCCCGACGACGGCGAGGTCGTGGGCGATGAACAGGTAGGCGAGTCCGAGGCGGTCCTGCAGGTCCTCGAGCAGGTTGACGATGCCCGCCCGTACCGAGACGTCCAGCGCCGACACCGGCTCGTCCAGCACGAACAGCTGTGGTTCGAGGGCCAGCGCCCGGGCGATGCTGATCCGCTGGCGCTGCCCGCCGGAGAACTCGTGAGGGAACCGGTTGGCGTGGGCCGGTTCGAGCCCGGTTAGCTCGAGGAGCTCCTCGACCCGCGCCCGCCCCCCGTTCCGGTAGAGGCCGTGGACCCGCAGGGGCGCAGCGATGATGCTGCCCACCGATCGGCGCGGATTGAGTGAGGCGTAGGGGTCCTGGAACACGACCTGCATCTGTCGTCGGAGGGCCCGGAGCCGTCCACCCCTCGCGGCGAGAACGTCCTCGCCGGCGTAGTTCACCGAACCGCTCGTGGACGGGACCAGGTTGAGCACGAGGCGAGCGGTGGTCGTCTTGCCGCAGCCGGACTCGCCGACGACCCCCAGCGTCTCGCCCCGGGCAAGCGTGAACGACACGCCGCACACGGCATGCACCTCGGTCCCCCGCCGGCCGGGGAAGTGCTTGACCAGGTCCCTCACATCCAGGACGATCTCACCCGGAGCGCGTGAGGGATTCGACGCGGGCCCCGACGGGACGACCGGGACTGCCTCCGCCTCCCCGGCGAAGTGACACGCCGCCTCACCGCCGGACGGGACCGAGCGAAGAGTCGGCGCCTCGGTCGCGCACGGAGCAGGCAGTCGGGCGATCGGGCAGCGGGGGTGGAACGCACACCCGCTCGGGACGGCAGTCAGCGAGGGGGGGTTGCCGTCGATCCCGACGAGGCGGGTCGTCGACCGGTCACGGTCGATCCTGGGCAACGACGCCAGCAGCCCGCGCGTGTAGGGGTGGGAAGGGGCAGCGAACACGTCGCGCACTGCTGCCGTCTCGACCAGCCGGCCGGCGTACATGACGGCGACCCTGTCGGCCAGCCCGGCGACGATGCCGAGGTCGTGGGTCACGAGGACGACGGCTGCCCGAGTGCGCTCCTGGACCCGCCGTAGGACGTCCAGCACCTGGGCCTGGATCGTCACGTCCAGCGCGGTGGTGGGCTCGTCGGCGATCAGCACGTCGGGATCGTTGGCCATGGCCATGGCGATGACGACCCGCTGCCGCATGCCCCCGGAAAGCGCATGGGGGTAGCTCTGGGAACGGGCCGCGGCGTCGGAGATCCCGACCAGGTCCATCAGCTCGACAGTGCGGTCCCGCACCGCGGACCGTGATCGGTGGCGGTCGTGGGTCGTGATCGCCTCGGCGATCTGGTCGCCGACCCGCTGGACCGGGTTCAAGGAAGCCAGCGCCTCCTGGAACACGATCGCCAGCCTCCGGCCCCGCAGCGTCTCGAGTTCGCGCTCCGGCAGGTTGAGGACATCGCGGCCGTCGAAGACCACCCGCCCCGACACCGCAGCGGTCGGCGGCAGAAGGCCGAGCGCCGCCAGCATGGTGACCGTCTTGCCCGAGCCGGACTCGCCGACGACGGCGAGCAGCTCCTGTGGGTACACGTCGAAGGACACACCGGCGACGGCGTGCAGCGGCCCTTCGTCGGTGGGGAAGCGGACGCTCAGATCGCGGACCGAGAGAACCGCGCCATCGCCTTCGGCTAGCAGCGTCCCTCCCGGCAGAACCACCGTGTGGTGTCGAAGAACGGTCCCAGCGGCCCGCCGTCGTTGCGGACGCCGCCGAGGCGTGAGGAGTTGTAGACGAGAAGGGAGAGGCCGGGACCGGTAGGGAGGAAGGGGACCAGGGTGGCCGTGACCTCGTAGGCCGCCTTCAAGAGATCCAGGCGCTTGGCCTCGTCGAGCTCGTTGTTGACCCGGTCCCACGCCGCGTCGTGGGCCGCGTCGGCTAGCCGGCTGAGATTCTGACCGCTGAACCCGTTCGCCTCGCTGGGGACGTTCCGGCCGCACAACAGGGAGCACCGGCTGGGGTCGTCGCTCGGGAACGTGGCCCCGCTGAAGCTCACGTGGAACGACCCCCGTCGGATCAGGTCGTTCGGGTTGGCCACGTTGTTCACCCTCACGTCGAAACCCGCCTCCTTCCACTGGCTCTGCAGGATCTGTTGCTGCAGCTCCAGGGTCTTGTTCCCGGCGACGCCGACCACGTCGAGCTGCGCCCGCTGATCCCCACGCGCCCACACCCCGTCGGCGCCCCGAGCCCACCCGGCGCCCCGCATGAGCTGGTCGACCCGGCCCAGATCCCGTCCGTACCGCTTGAACGGCTCCATGTACCACCGTCCGTTCACGGGCGTCATGAGCGCCTGCACGGGCGTGACGTCGGGTTTCAAGAGCCCGAACGCCTGCTTGACCAAGGCGTCACGATCCGTGGCGTGCGCCAAGGCCTGACGAACGGGGACCGAGTCGAGCGGAGCCCTCTGCGTGTTGAAGTTCAGAAGGCTCAGCGACAGGGTGAGTCCGACGTCGACGGTCGTATCCGGAAGGGCCTGGATCTCCGCCAGCGTGACCTCAGGTGGCACGCCTTGCAGCAGCGAGACCTGGCCCGACTTGAAGGCGGCGAAGGCGCCACCTGCATCCGGGATGATCTTGTAGACCAGCGCATCGAGGTGGGGCCTCTTGTCCCAGTAGGTCGCGTTCCGCACGAACCTGATCTCCTGGCCCTTGACCCATCGGTCCAGCTTCCAGGGGCCACCGCTCCAGGAGAAGCCGTCCTTCATTTCGGCGGTCCGGTCCTTCCCGTCGAGCAGGTGCTTCGGGAAGATGCTCTGGAGCGTGCCGAAGGGGTTGTACCAGGCGGCGTACGGCTGCTTGAAGGTGATGACGGCCGTCTTCGGGTCGGAGTCGTCGACGCTATCGATCTGCTCGAAGCCGGTGCGGTTGGCGATGCCCGGGGCGTTGACGGACTGGTCCCAGGTGTACCGCAGGTCCGAGGAGGTGATTGGCACGCCGTCGGACCAAACCGCGTTCGGGTTCAGCCTGTAGGTCAGCCGCTGGGGAGGGCCGATCTGGTGGACGGGCTCGCCGGCCAGGAGCGGCGTGGGCACGTACTTGCCGCCGGCGAACATCACCGTCTGCGGCAACAGCAGGCTGCGAATGGGCGGCGTCGGACCAGCGGCGCATGGCGCCAGCCAGTCGAAGCACCCCGGCTCACCCTGGGTCCGGATCACCAGCGTCCCACCGTCCATGGCTGTCTCCGTCGTCGTGGACGGTCCTGGTCGACCCGTGTCCCTTCCCGATGAACCCCCGCACGCCATCAGCAGCAAGCCCATCACCGCCACCGCGGCACAGATCGGTCGTCTCGGCACCGCCGTCCCTCCCTCTGTCGTCCTCAGGTCACTGTACGGACACGCCTGTAGAGGACGCGTAGAGGCTCCGTCGACTTGTCACCGTCCCAGCAAGATCGGCGGCCTGCGCAGCAACGCTAGCCATGCCGAGGCGCTCCGCGGTCGCCAGCGCTTCTTCGAGGAGCCGGCGGGATTCGGCCGCGTCGCCGGGCGCTCCCCTGTCCAGGAGCATGCCTCCGTACCGCAACCGGGTGCGAGCGAGAAGAGGCGGTGACCGCATGCCGGCTTCCAAACGCAGCGCCTCCGCGAAGTGGACGTCGGCCGCGTCGAGTCGCCCCAGTGTGGCGGCGAGCAGACCGAGGTAACGGTCGACGGCACCCGGGCAGTGGGCCACCGCCCCGGCGGCCACCATCTGCCCGGCCAGCGGATGCAACCGGTCATAGAGCCGGGCGGCATGGCGCCGGTCCACCAGGGCATCGGCCACCTCGGCCAGGTACGCGAGCTCCGCGGACAAGGGGGCGGCGCCTCGGCGAGGCTCGTCGCCGGCGAACCGGTCAAGCGAGGCCCGGGCCCGGTCGACCTTCCCGAGCTCGGCGTCCGCGAGGGCGAGCATGGAGGCCAGCACCCCGTGCCCAGGTGACTGTTCGAGGCCCGCAGTGAGGATCGTCTCGGCCTCCATGGGAGTTCCCCGGTCAAGGGCCAGCCGGACGAGCTGGATGGCCGGCAGGTCGCGGGGCGCCGACGGGCCCACCGACGCAGTCGCTACGGCACGGAACTCCTCGACCAGCGCCTCCACCTCGTCGAAGCGGCCGTCGAGCAGCGCACTGGTGCCCCGCCACAGGGCCGCCCTGGCCCGGTAGAACCAGAACCTCTTCTCGCGACCGATGCGCTCGCACGCTGCGGCGTCAGCCTCGAAGCCGGCACGGTCGCCGACCGCGATCCGGGCGGCGGCCCGTTGCTCGTGCCCACCTCGCCAGCCGTCCCAGCCGTCGGGCGGTGCCGCGGTCACCAGCTCCTCGGCCACCTCGAGGCGCTCGACGGCCTGCCCTGAGAACCCCAGGTCGACGCTTCGCATCAGGAGCGCGACGCCCAGGGCGTCGCGGCTGCCGGATCGACGAGCCAGATCCAGGGCGTCGCGCGTCATGTCCCCGGCGAAGCGCTTGGGCGGAGCCAAGCGGGCGAGCAGGATGGCGCGCAGGTCCGGGCGGCGATCGCCCAGCGCGGCCAGCGCCTCGTCGGCGACCGTGATGGTGGCGGGGTCCGGTCGAGTCTGGCCTGTGATGTACCACCGCGCCGCGTTCGCCATCCGTTCCGGGTCACCGAGGGATCTCGCCGTTGCGACGGCCTCGGTCGCCGCCGGGAGCGCCCGGGGCGGCTCCCAGACGCGGCACCACGTCTCGGCTACCACGAGCAGCAGGTCGCACCGCCGTTCCAAGTCCGGCGGCTCGGCGGCGGCTAGGGCCTGGAGGCCGCGCTCGAGGAACGCCAGTGCGTCCTCCCATGCGGAGTGGGTGAGGGCCTGCCTCGAGGCGGCGAGTGCGTAGTCTGCGGCTCTGGGCGCCCCGCCGGCGGAAGCTGCTGCCGCGAAGTGGTGGACCAGCGCCGGCAACCGGTGGGCGTCGTCGACGGGTAGGAGCTCAAGGGCCTCGGCCACCCGGCGATGCCACTGAGCCCGGCGGGTGAGCGTGAGCTCGGCGTAGATGGTGTCGCGGACGAGGGCGTGGGTGAACCGGTAGCGGCTGGCGCCCCGCTCGGCGGCCAGGTGGCTCTGCACCGCATCGTCGACGGCGTCGAGCAGGGCGTCCATGCCGGCCAGCCCTTCCACCTGGTCGAGCACGTCGAGGCCGAACTCAGTCCCGATCACCGCGCCCCATCGGAGGACCTCCCGGGTTGGCTCCGAGAGCCGCTGCAGCCGGCGGCCGACAACCTCCCGCACTCCCTCGGGGATGCCCAGGTCCTCGATGTCGGCGTAGTAGCTCCAGGTCCCTTCCCGGCGATAGGTGGCACCCGTCTCACCCAGGTGCTGCAGGAGCTGGCCGACGAAGAAGGGGTTGCCGGCGGTGTGGACGTGAAGCGCCCGTACCAGCGGCACGTCGTCGTCGGACGGGGTGCCGCCCCGGGCCGCCTGCAGGAAGGCGCCGACGCCGTCACCGTCCAGGCCCTGCAGGACGAGGCGGTCGACCGCCGGTTCCCTGTGCAGGTCGGCCAGCGTCTGCGTGAGCGGGTGGTCGGGCCCGACGTCGGTGTGGCGGTAGGTGCCGACCACGAGCAGGGCGGCGTCCGCCGTGGCTCGGAGGAGGTGACGGAGAAGCACCAGGGTGGGCGGAGCCGCCCAGTGGAGGTCGTCGAGGATCAGGACGACCGGGGCACGCGCCGCAGCAGACTTGAGCATCGAAGTGACGGCGTCGAACAGCCAGTAGCGGTCACCCTCGGGGTCGGTCGAGGGAGGCACCGTGACGTCGGACAGGCGGCGAGTCAGCTCGGGGGCGAGCCGTGCGAGCTCGCCCCCGTGCGCGGCCGCGTGGAGCGCCAGCTCGGCCATCGGCGCATCGGCAACGAACCCGGAGAGCGCCTCGGCGAAGGGTTGGTAGGACAGGCCAAGCTCTTCGTCGCACCGCCCGTAGAGCACTCGGGCTCCTTGCCTGTGGGCCTCGGCGGCGAAGGCGGCGACCAGCGTGGTCTTGCCGATGCCCGGCTCGCCTCCGACGAACACGGCTTGGCGTCCCTTCGCCGTCGCCCGCTCCAGGGCGGCCGTGAGCCGTTCGGCGTCGGACTCCCGGCCCACGACGACGCCGCCTGCCAACCCGACCAACGCCGGTGGGAGACGGAGCGGGGCGGAGGGTGTGACCTCCTCGGACACCGGGGCCGGCTCGTCGCCGAGGAGGTCCAGGAAGGCCTCCTCGGTGGCCGGGGACGGCCGGACACCGAGCTCTTCAGCCAGCACCCGCCGGCACCGTTCGTACGCCCGGATGGCCTCCCCCCGGCTCCCGGCGGCGGCGTGGGCTGCCATGAGGGCGAGGTAGGCCGACTCCCGGAACGGCTCGATGGCGATGGCCTCCTCGGCCGCATCGATGGCTTCGCCCCACAGACCGTCCTCAGCAGCCGCCCGGACGAGGACCTCCAGCGCCCGGAGGTGCACCTCGCGGAGCTCCGCCTGCCGGCGCTCCACCCAGGCACCCGACGCCGCCGGGAGGAACTGGCGGGCAGCGACGGCCTTTGCGGCCGCCGCCCGCCGTCGGGCCTCCGCCGGGTTCCCGCCGGCCAGGGCGGCTCCGGCCGCCTCCACATTCGCAGCCGCTTCGTCGACGTCGAGGACCGCCCCCGGCGGGAGGTGGACCTGGTAGGCGCCGAGGGCGCTGGTGAGCGTGCCACCCGGGTCCAGCCCGGCCTGGCCGAACGTCGCCCGCAGCTTCGACGCCTGCCCGCGCAGCAACTGCTCCCAGGAGGCGGGCAGGTCCTCGCCCCAGAGCACCTCGGCCAGCTCGTCGCGGGCCACCGGCCGGTGTCGCTCGCACACCAGGTAGGCAAGGGCGAGCCGGCCGAGCCGGCCCAGCCCGGCCTCGCCGGTGTGGACCCCACCGACCTCGATCCCCACGCGACCGGCCACCGTGACCCGGACGAGCACAGCCCGACAGCCCGACGCTACCCGTCGGTCGTCCGACCCGGTGTTCTACGTCTTCTCTACGGCACCTCTACAGGCCCGTCCGTAGGTTCCCCAGCATCGACGGCGACGACTGCCGTCCACACAAGGAGGACACGAGATGGGTCGATGGGCTCGAACAGCGTGCGCGGTGCTGCTGGCGACGACCGCTTCCGCAGGGCCACTGAACGTGCCGGTCGCCGGAGCGCAACCGGACTCCGGGCAGGAGGTACCCGAGCAGGCCCGCGTCCTCGCCGTGGGTCACATCGTTCCGCACGTGTCGACGGTGCCGGCCAACGCCGGCGAATCCGTCGGGCTTCAGCTTCGCGAGCGGGTGCGGCCAGGAGCGCAGGGTCGGGCCCGGCACGACGCCGACCCGGCTGTGCTGTTCATCCCCGGGAGCGCCACACCGTCGGTGCCGGCCTACGACCTCTCCTTCGAGGACTACAGCTGGATGGCGTACCTGGCCCGTGCCGGCTTCGACGTCTTCGCCCTCGACCTCACCGGCTACGGGCGATCGCCGCAACCGAAGATGGACGACCCCTGCAACGCAAGCCCCGGCCAACAGGTACTTCTCGTCCCGAACCCGCTGCCGGCGACCTGCCCGGTCAACTACCGATTCCGTCTGGGGAACACCGGCTCCGAGCAGGCGGAGATCGACGCCGCCGTGGACTACATCCGCGCCCTTCGAGGCGTCGAGCAGGTGAGCCTGGTCGGCTGGTCCCTCGGTGGTCACCGGGCCGGTCTGTACGCGGGCCAGCATCCCGACAAGGTCGCCCGACTCGTCCTGCTGGCGCCGAACTACGTCCGCACCAGTCCGTCAACGCCGCCACCGCTGCCTCAGCCGGGCTTTCCGATGGGGCTGCGGACACGAGCGGAGCAGCTCAACTGGCCAGGTGTCAGCTGCGAGGGTCAGGTCGACCCTGCAGTGAAGGACCCGCTGTGGGACAGCGTCAACAGCTATGACCCGCTCGGCGCCAGCTGGGGCCCGCTAGAAGCCTTGGGCCGGCGAAGCCGGCCTGAATGAGTCAAGTTACATCCGGTCCTCTTCGAGCCGACGAGGTCATGCGGCAAGGTGTGACCGGGCGACGAGCCTGTCCATCTGCGTCTCTAGGTTCACGAAGGCGAGCCGGAGTGGTGTGGGCGCCTCCGGGTCGTTCAGCTCCGCCAACCCTGTACGCAAGAGGCGGTTGTGGGCACGGGTGAAGAACACGGCGGATCGGAGTCCCAGGTCGGTGACGCGGTAGCGGTGGGTGCCGGGGATTCGTTCGATGAGCCCGTGCAGGCGCAACCGCCGGAGGTCATAGGTCATCCTGCCCGCGGTCAGTGACTCGGCGGGAACGCCGAGCAGGGGCGCCACGTAGGCGCGCAGGTCGCGGTTGGCGAAGCCGTCGGGCAGAAGTCGGAACACGACCATGGCGCCGAGGAGGGCATGCACCCTCGCATCGGCGAATCGCAGGGCGGGAGCACGCTGGCCGCCGACGACGGTCGGCTGGGCGATGTGGTTGAACGCAACTTCGCCGATGGTCGGGTCGTGGCTGATTCGTTGGACGTCGAGGAGACGTCGGTTGGCTCTGAAGCCGACCTCCCGGAGGGCGGGCAGGTTCTCCAGCCGTTTGCCGATCCTGAAATCGCGCGTGTCGTTGACGGTGGTCTCGGTCCGAAGGGCCACTCCTTCCTTGTGATACTGCTTCACCCGGGTGTGCTTGTACTCCACGTGTAGGGAGGGCACGACGCCCTCGGTGAACACCCGGGTCCGGAACCGCCCGGGGGTGGGACGGGGACCGCGACGGAGGATCCGGCGGTCGAAGACGGCGCTGATGCGGTCGGGGCGACCGATGTCGAGGTTCTCCCGGATGACCTCCTCGAAGAACACCCGCCCGGCCAGGGGCCGGTCGAGCACCTGGGTGAGGGAGAACTCGGCCTGCAGGATCGAGATGTCGTAGCGGTAGCCGGCCCGGCGGTCCGCCGCGGTAAAGGGATGGGGCAGCCGGGCGAGCCACTTGCGCACGAACCGGTCGATCTTGGTCGCGTCCAGGCGCTCACAGATCCGTTGCAGCTTCTTCGCCTCGGCGCAGGCGGCGAAGCCGTTGTCGAGAGGCTCGAAGGCGATGCCGGCCTTGGTGGCCTGGCGCTTGGCCCACTCGTTGCCGTTGATGCAGACCTTGGCGTTGTAGGGGAAGTACGTGCCGAACTTGATGAAAAAGGGACCGAAGTCGTCGTCCACCGCGTAGATGTAGAAATGGTTGACGATGGCGCTGCGCCGCACCAGCCACGGATAGGCGGCCCCGGTGAGGGGGTTGCGGCGCTTCTCGGTGCGGAACACGCCGGTCTTCTCCTGGGCCCGGCCCACGAACAGCACGCCCTCGGTCCCTTCGAAGTTGGCCAGGTACTCATGGGCGACGTCGTCCTTGCGCTGGCCGGGCCGGAAGTCGACCAGGTCCACGCCCTGGTCGGTGACGAAGCGGTGGATGCCGGCCACGAAGGCCTTCGAGATGGGGTCCATCAGCACCGAGGACACGAAGGGGAAGCCCCGGTGGGCCTTGAAGAAGCCCACCACACCCAGCTCGTGCTGGAGCCGGGGCTGGTAGAGGTTGAGGTACATCCGGTCGATGCACTCGACTTCCAACCTGACGTGGTCGGCGAGGACATCGGCCACGCTGCGGGGTAGCGTCATGGCGAGCTCCGGTCGTCGTTGGCCTCTTCGGCCACCAACCGCTTCGAGCGGTTCAACGGCGAGGATTAGCACCTCGCACCAGTAGTGCGCTCGGCCGGAGCTCGCGCCTCAAAGGGGTTCGGCCCAGCCCGCCCTTATCCGTGCCGTCGTGTGCTTACCGCGAACACCGCTCGTCGGGCTGGGGCGAAGCCCCGTTAGTTCTCCAGCTCCGCGTTGGAGTTCGGCGCGGGCGAGGGCGACATCGGCGAGCCGTTCTCGCCCTGCAGCGAGATGGCGCAGGCCACGCCGGCCGCCGCCCCCTTGCCCACCGCGACC